>JAZQZU010000055.1:0-3969 GCA_045634165.1 Acutalibacteraceae bacterium | reverse complement strand
GAATAACTTTTTTAAGGAATTTTTCAAGGTTAGCCCAAAGACCTTCTTCACCAAGTTCACCATAAGCGGAAATAAGCTCACGAACTTCCTCCTGAGTGTAGCTTGAATCCCAACCGGGAAGGTGAATATCGTCTTTAAGGGGATCAAGACCCTTCATCTGTTCCCAGTACATAACAAGACTTGTGGAGCCGTCGGGAGCTTCCTTGTCAAGCTGGGTACGGGTCCAGTCAAAAACGGGCATAAAATTATATGTTACACATTTAACGCCGTATTTTGCACAACGTCGGATGTTTTCGCAATAAACGTCAATAAGTTCATCAACATTTTCTCTGCCGAGTTTAATGTTTTCGTGAACGGGGATGGACTCAACTATATCAAAAATAAGGTTGTTGTCCTCGCATTGCTTTTTCATTTTTGCAATGCTTTCCTCGGGCCATACTTCACCGGGCTTAACGTCGTAAACTGCACTTACAACGCTGCGCATGTTGGGGATCTGGCTTATATACTGAAGTGAAATGGGGTCGGTATCGCCATACCAACGGAATGACATTTTCATAAGAGGAAACCTCCTGTAGAAATTATTTGCATTATAATACATTTTAAGTATATCATCAAATATTTACAATAGTAATTGTATATATTGTTTGACATATTGTAATAGTTGCGGTAATATAAAAATAGATACACTAAATTTTTGGCAATAAGGGTGATTTTATGCAGTCGCAGACCCAAAGTTTTCAGACACGTCAGAATATGGAGAAAAACACCTTTGAAGTTTTTCGTTACCGTGACCCGAAGCCCGAGAGCGTTGCGGTTCACCACCACGATTTTTATGAAATATATTTCTTTTTAAGCGGTGAGGTTGAGTACAGGGTAGAGGGTAAAACATATTTATTAAAGCCCGGTGATCTGCTCCTTATTAACCCACGTGAGCTTCATCAACCCATTGTAAAACCCGACTGCGTTTATGAAAGAATTGTTTTGTGGATAGATAAATCATATATTGAATACTTCGGCAACGGTGAAAACACCCTTACAAAATGCTTTGATATACATTCACCCACACATACTAATATACTAAGACCTACGGGTATTAAGCGTACAGTAATAACCGAACTACTTGAAAATATGATAAATGAATGTTACGGTGACGATTACGGCAACGAACTTAGTGCAACGGGGGTATTTTTGCAGTTTATGGTTGAAATAAACCGCCTTGCGCTTCAAAAAGAGGGAAGTGCTGAGCCTGTCAAAGACACTCTCCTTATTACTCAGGTGCTTTCATTTATAAATGAACATTATAACGAAGATTTGTCTTTGGAAAGTATTGCCCAGAAATTCTTTGTAAGTAAATACCACCTGTCCCACGAGTTTACACGCTCGGTGGGTACCAGCGTATACAGATATATAATGCTGAAAAGACTGCTCAATGCCAAAGAACTTTTGTCACAAGGTATGGCACCGGGCGTGGTTTACCACAAATGCGGTTTTCAGGATTACGCCAACTTTTATAGGGCGTTTAAAGCAGAGTATGGCGTTAGCCCAAAGGAGTTGGGAGTGAGGAGTGAGGAATGAGGAAATTTTGGACCTGCGGTCGGTATTATGATCCGTCTTATCGTTCCATTTCTTTTACATTTTATCTATTAACTAAAAAATCCCCTCGCACTTTTGGTGCGAGAGGATTTTTTGTTGTTTGATTATTCAGCCTTGGGAGCGTAAAGGTCCTGAAGTCTGAGAAGGTGCTCATATCTTTCGAGAGCTGTCTGCTCGGACTGTGCGAAGAGTGCTTCTGCTCTTTCGGGGAATGAACGTGTAAGAGAAGAATAACGTGCTTCGTTGAGAAGGAATGCCTTATAGTCGCCTGTTGCGGGCTTAGAGTCAATTGTGAAGGGGTTCTTGCCTTCTGCCTTGAGAGCGGGGTTGTAACGGAACATATTCCAGTAACCGCATTCAACTGCCTTTTTCATTTCGTTCTGGCAGTTAACCATACCACCCTTGATAGAGTGCATTTCGCAAGGTGAGTAAGCAATGATAAGTGAAGGACCGTTGTAAGCTTCAGCTTCTTTGATAGCCTTGAGTGTCTGGTTCTGGTCAGCACCCATAGCGATCTGTGCAACGTAAACATAGCCGTAGCTCATTGCGATTTCAGCAAGGCTCTTCTTAGCGATAGCCTTACCTGCAGCAGCAAACTGTGCAACCTGACCGATGTTAGAAGCCTTAGAAGCCTGTCCGCCTGTGTTGGAGTAAACTTCAGTGTCGAATACCATGATGTTTACATCTTCACCGGAAGCAAGAACGTGGTCAACACCGCCGAAGCCGATGTCGTATGCCCAACCGTCACCACCGAAGATCCATACAGATTTCTTTGAAAGGAATTCTTTGTTGTCGATGATAGCTTTGCATGTGTCGCAGCAAGCGCCGTCACCGATAGCAGCAACAAGAGCTTCTGTAGCAGCACCGTTCTTTTCACCATCGTTAACTGTGTCAAGGTAAGCCTTAGCAGCAGCCTTAACTTCGTCAGATGCTTTATCAGATTCAGCGATTTCTTCAACCTTAGCAATAAGGCTGTTACGAAGAGCTGCCTGACCGAGGAGCATACCGAAACCGTGTTCTGCGTTATCTTCAAAGGGTGAGTTAGCCCAAGCAGGACCCTGACCCTTGAAGTTTGTGGTGTAGGGAGATGTAGCAGCGGGACCACCCCAGATTGAAGAACAACCTGTTGCGTTAGAAATGTACATTCTATCACCGAAGAGCTGTGTTACAAGACGAGCGTAAGCTGTTTCAGCACAACCTGCACAAGAGCCTGAGAACTCAAGAAGGGGTTTCTTGAACTGGCTGGAGATAAGGTTTGCAGAAGAAGCGATGCCTTCTTTTTCTGTAACGTTAGCTACGCAGTAATCAAATGCTGCCTGCTGAACATCCTGGCTCTCACGAGATACCATTTTAAGTGAATTTGTGGGACATACGCCGATACATACGCCGCAACCCATACAGTCCATGGGAGATACAGCAAGAGTATAAGAGTAACCCTTGTTTGTAACAGCCTTAACCTTTTCGCCGAACTTAGTTACTTCAGGAGCATTTGCAGCTTCATCAGCGCTGAGAGCGAAGGGACGGATTGTAGCGTGGGGACATACGTAAGCACACTTGTTACAACCGATACAGGTTTCGTTGTTCCATTCGGGAACCATAACTGCAACACCGCGTTTTTCGTAAGCGGATGCACCCTGTTCGAATGTACCGTCAGCGTGGTCTGTAAATGCAGAAACGGGAAGAGCGTCACCGTTCATAGCGCCAACGGGTTTCATAATATTGTCAACCATCTTAACAAGCTTTGCAGGGCCTTCGGAAGCAATTGCTTCTGCAGAATCAACTGCGTTTGCCCAGTCAGCAGGAACTTCAACTTTCTTGAATGCGCCGAAACCTGCGTCAATAGCTTTGTGGTTCATATCAACGATATCCTGACCCTTTTTAAGGAACTTAAGGGCAGCGTTCTTCATATAGCCGATTGCTTCGTCCTTGGGAAGAACGTTTGCAAGAGCAAAGAAGGAAGCCTGAAGGATAGTATTTGTTCTCTTGCCGAGACCGATTTCAGCAGCAAGATCAATAGCGTTAACTGTGTAAAGCTGAATGTTGTTCTTAGCAATGTACTGCTTTGTTTCTGCATTGAGCTTATCAGCAAGTTCTGCTTCATCCCACTGGCAGTTGATAAGGAACACACCGCCGGGTTTAACGTCGTTAACAATCTTGAAGCCTTTTTCGATGTAAGCAGGAGTATGACAAGCAACGAAGTCAGCCTTGTTTACGTAGTAGGGGCTCTTGATAGCCTTGTCGCCGAAACGAAGGTGAGAAATTGTTACGCCACCTGTTTTCTTTGAGTCATACTGGAAATATGCCTGAACATATTTGTCTGTATGGTCACCGATGATTTTGATAGAGTCTTTGTTAGCACCAACGGTACCGTCACCG
>JAZQZU010000054.1:0-33516 GCA_045634165.1 Acutalibacteraceae bacterium | reverse complement strand
CTCAGGTACATCCTTCGGTCAGGCAGGTTCAACTCACCACGCTATTTGCGACCTTGCATTGACACGTTCAATCCCCAACCTTACAGTTATCTGCCCTGCTGACGGTTATGAGACCTACAATGCAGTTATGGCAGCTTACAATACACCCGGCCCCTTCTACATCAGAATCAACCGCGGTTTTGACCGTGTTCTTTACAAAGATGCTAATTACGGCTTTGAAGTTGGTAAAGCAGTAGAAGTTCACGAGGGTTCAGATATCACAATTATCGCTTGCGGTTCTTGTGTATTCCAGGCTTACCAGGCTGCTGAATTCCTTGAGAAAGCAGACGGACTTAAGGTTCGCGTTCTTGATATGCACACAATCAAACCTCTTGATAAAGAAGCAGTTCTTAAAGCGGTTATGGATACTCGCCGTATCATCACCGTTGAAGACCATACAGTTCTCGGCGGTCTTGGTTCTGCAGTTGCAGAGGTTGTTGTTGAATCCGGTAAGGGTTGTGCATTCAAAAAACTTGGTGTTCAGGATACCTTTGCACCCATCGGTCTTCACGAAGATATTATGTCTTACCTTGGCATTGACTCCAATGGTATTATTGCTGCAGTTCGTGAAGTTATGAAGGCTGACTTTGAAGAGGATAACGACTGGGACGACGAATTCTAAGGAGGGATATTCTTGTCAAACACACAAGAAGCTATGTATACAAATAAAATATTCCTTTGCGGTGCGTTGCCCCTCTTGAAAACTATCGTTGCAGATGTACCCTCACTTCAGAAGAAGTTCGAAAACATTCACTGCATTTATCAGGTTAGTTGTCTTGATCCCGATGCTCCCGAAGGAAAGTGGGCTACTCACTTTGTTGTAAACGGTGATGAGTGGCTTGTTCACGCTAACAAAGTTGCATACAGAATTAAAGACCAGAAATTTGTTGAACTTCAGTTTAAATCTGTTGAAACAATGAATGCCTTTTTCAAGGGCAAAATCGGTCCCGCAACTTTACCCAAATTTATTGGCTTATCAAACGTTAAAGAATTAGCCGCATTTATGATGGCTCTTCTTAAAATGTCAAGCCTTCTTACTGCCGAAAAACCCCCGGAAAAAGAAGAGGACAAACGCCTCACAGTTAAGTGCTATTTCTACCTTCTTTCTTCAGGTATCAGTACTCTTAACAAAATGGGTCATAAGGAAATTCACGATTGGACCTCAAAGAGCCCCGACCGTGTTTACGCTTGGAAGGTTGACGGCGAAGATTCTGTTTCTGCTTATATCAGAATCAAAGCAGGTAAAAGTAAAGCCGGCAGAGGCGAATATAAACGTGCTCTTCCTTTCTTTACCATGCGCTTCAACAACCTTGACAGTGCTCTCGGTATTCTTATGTCCATCGACGATATGATTGAGTCTGTTCAGCAGGGCAAGCTCATCATGGATGGTGCACCTGAATTCGGTGCTCAGATCGGTGCTTATATGATGGAAATCGGCGCAATGGCAAAATAATGATACAATCTATGGCGCAGAAGTCGTTTTACCTCGTTCGACGTATCTTGATACGCCTTCACTCGGCAAAGCCACCTTCTGCATCCATATCTTGTACCATTATTACCTTAACCGAAAATGTTTTTTAGGAGAAGTCTTCGGACTTCTCCTTGTTTTTTCTTTGAGTATCCATCCATATACACCTTCGTTTCACAAAAAACCTTCTGCATACGCATCTTATGCCATTATTACCTTGACAGAAAATATTTTTTAATCTTTAAAGGGAAGCTTTATGGCTTCCCTTTTTATATTGACAATAGAGCTTTTTTTATATACAATTTATTAACAATTTTATCTTTGTCGTCGGAGAAAAAGAATGAAAAAAATCAGAAAAAAACAACCTAAACAAAAAGCTCACGTGTTGAAAAATACATTTTTTATGCTTGGTTGCGCTTTGAAGAGTGCACCTATATCTCTTTTTATAATATATTTAGCCTATGTTACCGAGAACGTTTATTATGCGGTAGTTGTGAATGTAATGTTTCTTGAAACTGCTCTTTCAATTATAGAGGGCGACGGAAACTTCAGTGAATTTGCAATTAAAATGTGCGTCATAGTAATCGGAAAGCTTCTTGTTGACCTTTTAGGTTATATAAATGTTTATACAGTGCGAATAAAATTTGAAATAAAATGCGAAAGCTACATTAACTCATTGATTTTCAAAAAGGCGCAGGAGGTGGAGCTGGGCTGCTATGAAAATCCCGATTTCTTTGATAAATACAATCGGGCAACCTGGGTTGTAGAAAAAAGCGGTTTCAAAAGAATTATTGAAGGCTCCGCATGGACTATGGGCTCGGTTGTCAGCCTGATTTTGCTTATAGTATATCTTTATTCTCTTGACCCGTTTTTGCTCATATTTCTTGTTTGCCCTGTTATCGTTGTTGCTTTCCGTGTCTTTAAGAATAATCTGGAGCTTGAAAAAGAAAAGGATATGACACCCTTTGAGCGTCAGAAGGACTATGTCAGAAGAACAATTCTTTTAAAGGATTTTGCCAAGGAAATAAAAACGACAAATATATTCGTTGTTCTTGAAAAACGCTTCCGCGCTGCCATAGACAAGAATATTGCGGTTATTAAAAAATATGGTTGGAAAATCGCTTTGCTGGAATGTGTGTCCGATTATTTTGCAGAAATAATACCGGTTACAGGTGGCTTTGTGTATGGTTGTTATCGACTTATGGTAACGGGCGATATTGCTATTTCTGATTTTTCGGTGCTCGTTTCAGCCATAAGCACCTGCCGTAACAAGCTCAATCAGCTTGCTCATTACTTTGCAATGCAACAGAAACACTGTCTGTGGGTACAGAATTTAAGAGAGTTCCTTGATTATGAGCCGAAAATTCAGGGAGGAGATATTATCCCCGGGGATTTCAGTAGCCTCGAATTTAAAAACGTCAGCTTCAGATATAGCGAAACCGCGCCATATATTACAAAAAATGTTTCGTTCAAAATAGAAAAAGGGCAGACCATTGCAGTTGTAGGTCATAACGGTGCCGGTAAAACTACTCTTTCGAAGCTTATTATGAGATTTTACGACGTAACGGAAGGTGAAATTTTATATAACGGAATAAATATTAAGGAATATGATGTGCTGAAATATCGCGAAAAATTCGCATCGGTATTCCAGGATTACCGGGTTTTCGCAATGACTGTTTCCGAAAATGTCCTGACGGAGGAGGTAACGGAGCAAAACAGAGAAATTGCTGTAAATGCTCTTAAAACCGCAGGTGCTTATGAGAAAATAGGTAAGCTTCCCAATAAAGAAAATTCAATTCTTACTAAAGAATTTGACCCCGACGGAATACTTCTTTCGGGCGGTGAAACTCAGAAGGTTACAATTGCTCGGCTTTTCGCAAGGGATTTTGAAATTGCTATTCTTGACGAACCCTCTTCGGCACTTGATCCCGTTGCAGAAAGTAAAATGTATGACGCTTTAATGGAAGGCACAAAAGGAAAAACGGTTATTTATATTTCTCACCGTCTTTCAAGCGCAATGCTCTCCGATAACATTCTTGTTTTCAACAAGGGCGAGTTTTCTGAGCAGGGAACACATAACAGCCTTATGGAAAAGGGCGGAGCCTACAAAGAAATGTTTGAATTACAGGCTTCGGGCTATAAGGGGGTATCTGACGATGAATGAGAAAAAAGCAAATTCCTTGAAGAATTATATTTATATGCTGAAGTTCATCTTTAAACACACGCCGTTTATGGTTTTCGGCTATTTGTTTTTTGATGTACTTGCCAACCTTCCCTGGACGCTTTCCAACGTGGTGCTTTTAAAATACATAATAGATGTTGCTGAAGAGGGCAAGGATTTGTACAGGGTGGCTATTGCACTTGGGGCATTCGTCGTTTTTGTTATTGTGACGAATCTTTGTACAACGCTCTTTTATGAAATATCAATGCCAAAGCAAAAAGAAAAACTCTATTTTGCCATTTATAAAACCATTTATGAAAAAGCGGCAAAAATGGATTATGAAGCTTATGACAACCCCGAATATTACAACGACCTTGTGCTTGCAATGAATGCTATGAACGAGCGAGCATACTCGGTTTTGTCAAATACGCAGGACATACTTACAAATATTGCAGGAGTTATTACAATAGGCGCGGTTATTGTTACAATCGACCCTATATGTCTTGTGTTCGTTGCGGTATGCGTTGCTATAATGACACCTGTCGGAAGGCTCATAGCCAAAGTAAACGTTGATAGAACAGAGGCTATGACACCTTATGACAGAAAAAATCTTTATTTCAGCAGGGTGTTTTATCTGCAGGATTATGCCAAGGAGCTGCGACTTTCCGGTGCAGGCAAAATGGTTGAGGCGCGATACAATAAGAATATTATCGACCGCATAAAAACCATTTCTCCATATCTTGCAAAGCAGTGGAAATTATATTTCTGTCAGGAATCATTACCCATGACAATTCTGATATATTTGGGTATTACCTTACTTATGGGCTACAAAGCTATAGTCACAAAAGAAATAAGTATGGGCGATTTTGCGGCTACGTTTAACGGAGCGGCAGCTATCAGCAACAGCGTTTTTGCAATAACAAGCCAGTTTGCTATAAATGTGAGAGAAAACGGCCTTTATGTTGAGAAATTCCGCCGTTTTATGAATGCAAAGGAAAAAATGGTTTCGGGAAAAAGAACTACTGTTTTTGAAGAAGCCCCCATAATAAAATTTGAAAATGTTTCGTTTAAATATCCCGGCACCGATAAATATGTTCTCAGAAACATCAATCTCGAAATATCTCCCTATAAAAAGATTGCTCTCGTGGGCTATAACGGAGCGGGTAAAACCACGCTTACGAATCTGCTTTTGCGTCTTTATGATGTAACGGAGGGAGCTATAACTCTTAATGGGATTGATATAAAGGAATGGGATATAAGAGAATATCATCGTAATTTTGCGGCAGTTTTTCAGGATTTTTCGCTTTTTGGTGCAACGTTGGGCGAAAATGTTTCAATGAATGACTCACACGATGTTAAGAAAGTAGAGGAGGCCCTGAAAGCCGCAAGCTTCGACAGGACTCTTCCCGATGGCACCGAAAGTATTCTTTTGCGTGAATTTGATGATGAGGGTGTTTCGCTTTCGGGTGGCGAGGCACAGAAAATTGCTATTGCAAGAGC
This sequence comes from Acutalibacteraceae bacterium, assembly GCA_045634165.1. GTDB lineage: Bacteria > Bacillota > Clostridia > Oscillospirales > Acutalibacteraceae > DTU089. Next base: position 28,348 of record JAZQZU010000054.1, on the reverse strand, counting down.
GTTTTATAAAAATTGTACCTTTGCAATTCTTGACGAGCCCAGTGCAAACCTTGACCCGATTGCCGAGTATTCACTTAATCAGTCTATGGCAAAGGCGGCGGACAGTAAAACAGTTATATTTATTTCACACCGCCTGTCAACAACAGTTATGGCAGATGAAATATATATGCTTGAAAATGGTGGAATTATCGAGCACGGCACCCACGAGGAGCTGATGGAGCTGGATGGTAAATACGCATATATGTTCCGCCTTCAGGCAGAAAAATATATAGAGAAATAAATAAATCGGTTTTAATACAGTTGTTTACAAATATTTATAATTTTCCCTCTTGACACAGAGCGGTTGACAATGTATAATGCTAAATGTATATTGATATTTATACCTTTGTTGGTAACAGCGGAGGGAGGGAACTATAAATGAGTCAGGTAAAAGTTAAAGAGAACGAGTCTTTGGATAGCGCTCTTCGCAGATTTAAGAGACAGACATCAAGAGATGGTGTTATTCAGGAAGTACGTAAGAGAGAACATTACGAAAAACCCTCTGTAAAGAGAAAAAAGAAATCCGAAGCTGCTCGTAAGAGAAAGTTCTATTAAAAAAATTGAGATGAATCCTTATTTTAGGTTTCATCTCTTTATTTTTTTGTTTTTTTGTGTTATGATTAAAATGTTGAAATATGTGCATAAAAGTGGGTGTTTGTATGCGTTTTGAGAAAGATACCACAATTAAATATATGTTCCGTGAAATTCACGATATTACACCCGATGTTGTAAGGGAAATAGGGCTTGAGGCAATTCTTTTTGATCTTGATAACACAACCGTAAAGGATGCCACTCTTTCTACAATTCCCGGTGCTATCGCGTGGATAAAATCTCTTAAGGATGCGGGGATAAAGGTCGCTATTGTTACCAACACTCCCCATATCAGGGCATATTGGTTTTCAAGGACTTTTGGTGTAAAATTTCATGCTTTTGCTAAAAAGCCATTGCCCTTAGGTTTAATACGTATGTCTCGAAAATTACAAGTGCCCCTTGAAAAAATCGGTATGGTAGGGGACCAGGTTTTCACGGATGTTGCCGCCGCTAACCGTTGCGGTGCAGTACCCATTCTTGTGGACCCTGTTGAAAATAAATGGTTCTGGAAAAATCACTATAAGAAAAACCGAATCAAAGAAAAACCCATTCGCGAAGCCTTTTTAAAGGAGCACGGCTATTATGGAGAAAATAAATAATCTGAAGAACTTTTTAAAATCCTCCAACGAGGCTATTCTTATTTCTTCTCAAGAAAACAGACGTTATTTTACAGCTTTTCCCTCAAGTGACGGATACTTGATAGTCACAAAAGACGATGCAGTGTTTTTTACCGATAGCCGATATATTGAAGCGGCTCAGAAAAATTCCCTTTGCAAAGCCCAACTTTTAACACGACTTTCCGTGGAGATTAAGTCATTTTTTGAAGAAAACAAAATAGAGAAAATATATACTGAAACAGAGCGACTTTCTGTTGCACTTCTTTCTCAATTAAGAAAGATATTTTCGCCCATTAAAATCACACCGTCACAAAAACTTGAGAATGTTATAAACAACCTTCGTGCCGTCAAAGAAATCGAAGAAATTAAAAACATAAAAAAAGCACAGGCAATTGCTGAGGATGCTTTTAATCATATTCTTAGGTTCATAAAACCCGGTGTTACGGAAAAACAGATTGCTCTTGAACTTGATTTTTATATGCTTTCCCACGGTGCAGAGGCAATTTCCTTTGAAACAATTGCCGTAACAGGAGAAAAAACCTCAATGCCCCACGGTGTGCCCGACGAAACTGTTGTAAAAGAGGGGGACTTCATAACAATGGACTTCGGTGCGGTTTACAAAGGCTACCATAGTGATATGACCCGTACCATTGCAGTCGGAAGTGTGTCGGAGGAGCAAAGAGAAATCTACAACATAGTTTTAAAGGCTGAGGAAAATGCACTTTCGGTTCTAAAAAAAGGTCTTTCCTGTGCAGATGCGGACAACGCTGCAAGAAGCGTCATTGAAGATGCGGGTTACGGTGAATATTTTGGTCACGGCACAGGTCACGGTGTTGGTGTTGAAATTCACGAAAACCCCAATCTTTCTCCGAGAAGCACACAGAAACTCAAAGTTGGTAACGTGGTTACCGTTGAGCCGGGCATATACATCCCCGGAAAATTCGGTGTAAGAATCGAGGATATGGCACTTATTACCGAAACAGGCTATGAAAATTTAACATCCACTCCCAAGGAGTTGATAATCCTTTGAAATACGAAACTTTTGATGAATTAAAGAACGCTTGTCTTACCTGTAATAACTGCAAATTATGTGGCACACGAACCAATGTGGTTTTCGGTGTGGGTAACGAAAATGCGGATATTTTGTTTGTTGGCGAAGGTCCCGGCGAAAACGAGGATTTACAGGGTGAACCTTTTGTTGGCAAAGCAGGGCAACTCCTTGATAAATATCTTGAGGTAATCGGTCTTTCTAGAAAAAGAAATATTTATATTGCTAACATAGTCAAGTGCAGACCACCCTCTAACCGTGACCCTGAAGCTACGGAGCAAGATGCTTGTATTGAGTGGTTACGATGTCAGACCCGACTTATAAAACCAAAAATCATAGTTTGTCTCGGTCGTATAGCGGCACAGAAATTAATTTCAGAAGATTTTAAGGTTACACGCCAACACGGTGAATTTATTAAAAAGGGTAACATCCTTTTTATGGGGACTTTCCACCCTGCGGCACTTCTGAGAAATCCCAACAATAAACCCGACGCACTTTTGGATTTCCAAAACCTCCGGGACAAAATAAATGAGTTAAATATAAAACTTTAAAGGAGTTTTAATTATGGATATTAAAAATTACATTGCCGAAGGTAAAGCAATACTTGGTATTGAATTCGGTTCAACAAGAATTAAGGGCGTACTTATTGATGATGAGGGTACAGTTCTTGCCGTAGGCGGTTACGATTGGGAAAACAGCCTTGTAAACGGTATCTGGACTTACGGCGAAGAAGAATTTTTCGCGGGTCTTAAGGGTTGCTACGCCACACTTAAACAGGACGTAAAAGATCGTTACGGCATCACCCTTACAAGTCTTAAATATATCGGTATCAGCGGTATGATGCACGGATACCTTGCTTTCGATAAAGATGGTAAACTCCTTGCTCCATTCCGTACGTGGCGTAACACCTGTGCAGGTGAAGCTGCAAATAAATTAACTGAGGAATTCCAGTTCAATATTCCTGACCGTTGGAGCATTGCACACCTTTATCAGTTAATCCTTGAAGATGCAGACCATATTAAGGACGTTGCTTATTTCACAACCCTTGCAGGTTATATTCACACACTCCTTACAGGTGAAAAGGTTCTCGGTATCGGCGAAGCATCAGGTATGTTCCCCATGGAAGGCAACAATTACAGTGAAGCAATGCTCGATAAATTTGATAACCTTGTAGCAGATAAAGGCTACGGATGGAAAATCCGCGACATCCTTCCCGAGGTCCTTGTTGCAGGTGAAAATGCAGGTACTCTTACTGCAGAAGGTGCAAAGCTTATGGACAGCGAGGGCGACCTTAAGGCAGGTATTTCTATGTGTCCTCCCGAAGGTGATGCAGGTACAGGTATGGTTGCCACAAATAGCGTAAGAGTAAGAACAGGTAACGTTTCTGCAGGTACATCAGTATTTGCTATGATTGTTCTTGAAAAGCTCCTTTCAAAGCTTTACCGCGAAATTGATATGGTAACAACCCCCGACGGTGCACCCGTTGCAATGGTGCATTGTAATAACTGTACATCCGATATCAATGCCTGGACATATCTTTTCAAAGAAGTTCTCGACCTTATGGGTGCGGATTGCTCTTTAGGTGACCTCTTTACTGCCCTTTTCAAAAAATCTGCCGAAGCAGATTCAAATTGCGGTAATCTTATTTCCTACAACTATTTCTCAGGTGAATTCCTTACAGGTTTTGAAACAGGTAAACCCCTTTTCATAAGAGAGCCTGACAGTAAATTCTCGCTGGCAAACTTTATGAGAGTTCAACTTTTCACAGCCTTCGGCGGTATCAAAATCGGTATGGATATTCTTGAAAAAGAGAATGTTGCTATTGATAAAATCCTCGGTCACGGCGGTTTCTTTAAAACTCCCGTTATTGGTCAGAGTGTTCTTGCCGCTGCTATGAATGCACCTGTTTCCGTAATGGAAACTGCAGGTGAAGGTGGCGCATGGGGTGTTGCAGTCCTTGCGGCTTTCGCTTCAAACAAAGAAGAAGGCGAAACACTTCCCGATTACCTTGATAACAAGATTTTCGCAACACAGAAAATGACAACTCTTGCTCCCGAAGAGGCAATAGTAAACAGTTTCAATCAGTTTATGGAAAACTACAAAAAAGGCCTCGCAGTAGAAAGAGCAGCAGTTGAAATGTAAAATACAACCCTCTTGCTTTGGCAAGGGGGTTGTTTTTTTAATGAATAATGAATGATGAATAGTGAAAAACGAATAATTTCGGGACTGCGTCAGCATTATAATCGGCTTTAGCCCCTCAACTCCTCACTCCTCATTCCTAACTCCTCACTAAAAAATCTCCCTTGCAAACGCAAAGGAGATTTTTGTTATATGTACATTACTTGTCCGCCCTGTGCCATTGATTTGTCGGCAAGGAAAACGGCTCTGTGACCTGCAATGGAGTTTTCGATTGAGGTGCAGGAAAGGGAGGGGTTATCACCACGGATGAATCTGATAAAATCGGCAGTGAGAGCATTATCTGCGCCACCGTGACCCTCATCGGGTGTGTCGCTTAAATCAATGAACTTTTCATCGAAGTACTTGCCCGGTTCAGGGTTGATGGTTTTAACTCTTACAAACTTATTTTCAAGTTCGCCGTAAATATCGCCCCTTGTACCGATAATGCGGATTGTTCTTAAGGACTCTGCTGCACCACCTGCAAGGTTGTGTGTGCCTGTTGCACCGCTTTTAAAGTTAACCATAACGCTTTGATGGTCAACAACGTCATTGTCACATTTGAACATACATCTACCGTAGTCACTATTTTTAAGGAGCTCGTAGCGTTGCTCGTCTGTGGGATTTTCTACATCTTCTAAATCCTTCCAGACGTAAACCTCCCAACTGTTGGGGTGGTCAAGATACACACGCTTAGCACTGAAATCGCAGTAATCCACACGGGGGCAGTCCACAAGGCAACGTGTACCTGCTTCTTCGGGTGCGTTTTCGGGTCTGAAATGGAATCTTGACCCTACGGATGAAACTGAAACAGGCTCGTCGTCACCCATAAGCCACATCATAAGGTCAAGGTCGTGGCAACATTTTGCAAGAAGCATAGAGGTGTGACATTTTTTACTGTTGGCCCATTTTCCGCGGACGTAGGATGTTGAAAGGTGATGGTAACTTACGTTTTCAACAGTCTGGATATTTACAATATCACCGATATCACCATCAACTATACTCTTTTTTATAGCGGCATACACAGGGTTATAACGGAGCACGTGGCAAATCATAACCTTGTTATTGTTGCGCTTTACAACTTCAAAAAGCCTATCCATTTCCTCCTCGTTAACGGCAAATGGCTTTTCAAGAAGCATATCGTAGCCGATTTCAAGAAGGGGGATTGAGGTTTCAACGTGAATTTCGTCCATAGTGCCATTTATAACAACGTCGGCAAATTTAGGCGCCTTTGACAAAGCGTCGGCATCATGAAAACAATTTTCTTCGGGAAAACCAAAAAGTTCACGCACGTGGTTTCTGCGATATTCATCGGGATCCGCAACACCTACAATCTTAAGTTCATCGGGGTGTGCGAGGGAATATTCAGCATAGGACATTGAGCGATGTCCTGCACCGAGAATAATTGCTGTAACGGGTTTTTGTGTCATAACTATCACTGCTTAAAGTAAATTTTTTGCCATAGTAGCGGTTTTAAGTTTTGTTGAAAGCATTTTAAAACCGAGTCTTTTATAAAAACGGATAGCACCTTCATTGTGAATATCCGCCTGAAGCATTATACCTTTTATCTTGCGGTTTTTAAGTTCAGTAAAAAGGGCATCCATAAGCTTTGCGCCATAGCCCTTGCTCTGATATTCGTCCATAATATCAATATGTAAGTGGGCGGGATATTTCCACCCGAAAAAGTCATAGGGTATGGGAAAAAGCCAGGCTTGTTTACCGCTTTTTTTATCCAATTTTTTTATTTCGGGAACATCCACCTTACGGAAAACCTTATGGAATCTTTTGTAATTGGGTTCACAAAGCACGTATCCGACAACTGTGTCATTATCATCAACCAATACAAAGGATGTATCGTAGCATTCCCTCGCGTAATAGGTTGAGAACATTCTTGCAATGCGGTAGCCTATAACAGGGTCCTTCTGACAAACGGGACCCGCAGTCATACGGCACACATATTCAACCGCCTTAAGGTCATCGGGACGCATTTTTCTTATGGTAGCCATTAATTTTTTACTCCATCTGATTTATTGGGCCTTTTGCGTTCTATTTTTTCACGAGTGCCGTCGGGACGCACAATAATTGTGCTATCCAACTGTGTTTCAAGAGATTTTCTGAAAGCGGCAACATACTCGGCTCTTAAGGCTTTCTGTTCCTTTGCCTCTGCCTCGGTAAGTCCTTCTTCCCTTGATTTACGGGCAAGAAAATTAATTCTGTCAATTTTTTCCTGAGTAATCATATATACAAATCCTTTTAATTTACTAAACATATTATAGTATTATATAAAAATAAGTCAATAGTAAAAAAATGATTTTTGATAATCAAAAACACCTTGCAAAGTTACCTGTGCAAGGTGTTTTAAACGTGGAATTAAAGTCCGAAACCGACCAACAGAATAGCAAATAAAAAATAAGCTGCGAAAAACGCTAAATATACACCCCATAAAATTGTGCAGCCTAAACCTACAAATTTGCCTACCAGAGCAAGAACTCTTGCGGCTTTGAGTTTACCGGGGAGATGAATGTTCAGTGTTTTGCAAATTTCCATAAGTGTAACAATTTCTTTTAAAGCGTTGTTTCCGAAAAAGATTGCAATAATGGAAGCAACGGGGAATTGGGACATTATTGTTGCCGCCAGGGCTTTACCGAAAACATTATTAATTCTTTGTTGAATATCGGGCGGCAGGATATTGGTCTGAGAGGGCTGTTGATATGCAGGTTGCTCAAACTGAGGCGCCTGATAATCGGGTGCAGAAAACTGAGGTTCCTGTATCTCTTGGGGTTGACCGTAAATAGGCTGATAATTGTTGTTATCCATAAAAATGCCTCCTTTTATATATCACTCAGATTAATTTTCCAAGTTAAGGTTCTTTAAGAATGCTTTTATTGACGCATCATATTTCTCTGTGTCAACGTATCTTAAAACCGAATGTCCACCCTTTTCGAACCATACGATTTGTTTATCCTTACTGCCACAGGTGTCGAAAAGTTTTTGCGCATATTCGGGGGTTGAATAGGGGTCCTCTTTACTTTGCATCATAAGAATAGGTTTGTCCAGTGTGTCGATTACATTAAGAGGCCCTTTTCTCATTGTATAGCCCGTGCATACCCAATATAAAAAATTAATGAACTGCATCACCGGGAAGGCTAAAGTGTGAAGCTCGATAAGGTGGTTTCGCATTGATTCCCAGAAGTTTGCAAACATACCTTCTGTTACGATACCTGCCACACAATCGGGACATTCGGGTGCGGTGATTGTGTACATACCACCTGCGGCACCGATACAAATACCGTGGAGAACAATCTGCTTTATGCCTTTTTCTTTAATTAAAAAGTCAATCCACTTAAGGTCGTCCTTGCTTTCCTCTCTGCCGAGAGTATTGAAAACACCATCGCTGTTGCCGTGGGCTCTGGGGTCCATAACAAGAACATTGTAGCCCGACTCTGCGTAGGGTTTGGCAAAGTAGTAGCCGTATCTTAGGCTTTCGGTACGACCCGATAAAATCATTGCACATTTGTCATTTCCAAAATCAAAATATTCACCATAAAGGTTTATTTTGCCGTTAACAACGTGTACATCCTCTTTGTACTGAACGTTTTCTTTCATCCATTCAATACCTATGCCGTCCATTGATATCTGGGGTTCAACCTTGAAGTGAAGGTTTCTGTCCCATTTCTTTTTATTGCGACGTACCAAGGTGGTAACAAAGGTTATCATTGCGGCACACATAGTAATGGAAAGGTAGATTATAATGAGTAAAACTATTACACCCACAACTATTCCGCATATCTGTAAGGGAGTCATTTGCTCTTTTTCGTCCTTTCGGCTGTTTTTCTGTCTTCAATTTCCTGACGAAGTTCAAGAACTTTGTTGAAAACTATATCGTTAAGTCTTGTGAAATCTTCTCTTGTGTATGTGTCGGTTTCCATATAGTCCCATACGTTTATTGGTTTGCCGATAATGATTCGGGCACGTTTTAAAAAACCGTAATTACCATCGGTAACTATTGGTATAATGGGCGCTTTCGATTCAAGTGGGATTGCAAGGTAACTTTTATAAAAGGGGTGAATTTTGCCGTCGGGAGTGTTGTGACCTTCGGGAAAAATCTGAACCAAATTACCTTTTTTGATTTCTTCAATACTTTTTGTAACGAAGCTTTTATCCTTGGTAACGCGGTTTGCTTCAATACCACCGAAGAACTTCATGCCAAAACGAAGAAAAGGGTTTTGAAAAGCAATTTCTGCCGCTACTACACAGAGCTTGTGGGGACAAAGTACAAACATATTCTGGGCGTAATCACTTTGATTAAAGTGATTTGAAACTATAAGTGCACCGCCGTCAATACGTCTGCCTTGAACGGATTTATCCTCATAATATATTTTTGTCTTAAAGTAAAGATTTACAAAGGGATAACCCAATATAAGGGCAACCCAACGAAAAAAGTCGTAAAACAATGTTAAGCCTCTTTTATTCGAATGATATAGTTAATGCACAGGGTAAAGCTTGTGTAGGAACAGTGTATACGTCCACACAGAAACCGAGGGTTTCAATTTTTTCCACAAGGGATTCAATATATTCCTCGGAAAGGGTGTTGTCATAAAAAATTGTGACAATATCCTTGCCCTGAGTTTTAAGCGTATTTTTAACTGTAAATAAAACAGTTTCGTCAAGGGTTGCGCCTATTTTAAGTATCTCTTTGCGGTGTAAGGCATAGAAAGAGGGCTCTTTTTCCTCAACAATTCTTTTGATAAATGAAACCACGTAAATGTTTTCAATGGTTTCGTTAATGTTGTTTACAACGCTTTCCATATTTGTTTCGGTAAAATCAATTATGGGAAGTGAAGAATAGCATTCTGCAATATCCTTAGTATTTATAACATGGATGTTAGCGTGTTTATAAAGGTTTTTCGCTTGTTCGGCCGAAAGAATCGCATCATTACCATTGGGGAAAACGATAATTTCTTTTGTTTCAGTCTTTTTGAATGCTTCAATATAATCCTTGGTGGAAACGCCGTCTTTGGAAAATATAACCACGTCCGCACCCATTTCAATGAAAAGGTTCTGCACCGCTCTGTCATAGGCTACGGCAACAACGGAAAATGCACCGTCATTTTTTACGGAAGAACAAAGAATATTCTTTGTAAGGTCCGTGTGTTGTACAGTCATATTTTCGATTTTAAGAGTCAAAAACTCACCGAACTGTTGGCAGTAGTTAACAACCTCGCCTGGTGTAAGACTGTGAATATGTATTTTGACTTTATCGGAATCGTAGGTTGTAACTACGGAATTACCCAATTCATTAAGGGTGCTCTTAAATTCCTCATAATCAAAGGCTTTTTTGTAATTAAGTAACTGTAAAAGCATTTCGGTACAATAACCGAATTCAAATTTACTGTCGGGAGTATATACGGAATAATCAACCTGAGGTGATTCCTGTTTTAAGGTTTGTGTTTCTTCAATACTGTCGCCGTCAAGGTATTTTTTCATACCTTCAAAAAGGCACACAATACCTGCACCGCCACTGTCAACAACCCCTGCCTCCTTAAGAGTGTCAAGAAGATTAGGTGTGTTATCAAGTGATATACGAGCGTGTTCTATAAAAAGGTTAACGGTATCATTAATGCTCTGGTTTTCTAAGTAAGCCTCTTTAACCGCAGCGGTTGCATCCTTTACAACTGTAAGCATAGTTCCCTCTACGGGGTTTGCAACTGCCGAATAAGCACAGGCAACGCCTTTTTCAAGGGCGGCAATGAACAAGCGGGAATCCGCTTCATTGGTTTCGCTGAAGGTTTCGGAAAAACCCTTTAAGAACTGGGATACAATAACCCCCGAGTTGCCTCTAGCCTCAAAGACTATTGACTTTGCGAATTTCTTTGAAACGGCGGATAAATCCGTTAGTGAACTGTCCACCTGAACAAGACCCTTGCTTATGGTAGTGAGCATATTTGTACCTGTATCACCATCGGGAACAGGGAAAACGTTTAACTGGTTTATGGTTTTGCAATTAACGTTAAGGTTTCTTACACCGTAATCAACCATATTTTTAAAGCATAAACCATCTAATTTCTGTATCATGGAATCCTCCGAAAGGAAAGTTGATTATTTTTGAGTTAGTTTATCCATTATGGCTTTTTCTGCGGCTAAATCTTCTGAAATCTCTTCGCCGAGGAAGTAAAGACCAACCATGCCGGGTCCAACGTTTGTTCCGCTACCTGAGAACACGTCGGAAATAAAAACTTCTTTAGGGTTAAGTTCCTTTTTAATCATATCCGCAAGAGTTTTTGCATAAGTCTCACGGTCACTGTGAGAAACAAGAACGTATTGATTTTCAATATCTGTTGCAGTTGCTCTTGTATATTCAACAGTAAGTGCAAGAGCTTTGTTCATGCCCTTAGCCTTGGTGAGCACGGATACGTAACCTTCGCGGTTGCAGTCGCCCATGGGTTTAACTCCTGCAAAGTTACCCATAATGGCTTTACCCATAGAAATTCTGCCACGACGTGCTACGAAAATTAAATCGTCGATGGGGCCCATCTGGTGAACCTTGTGCTTGTTTTCTTCAAGCCAGGCGATGATTTCATCCATTGATTTGCCGTCTTTTTTTAGTTGAAGGGCATGGATAACGAGAAGTCCGAGCGCACCTGCCATTCTTAAGGAGTCAAAGCAGTAGATGTTGCAATCAGGATACTCATGGCGCACTCTTTCTGCCGCACCTGAAGCAACGTTATATGTAGAACTGATTTTTGAAGAAATTGACATATTGAGGATGTCGTAACCTGCTTCAACATATTTTTTGAAAATTACATAATAGTCTTCGGGACTTGCAGGAGCAGTAGAAACCTCAATTTTCTTATTTGATAAGGTTTTATAAAAATCATCTCGTCTGATATTTGACCAGTCAAGAGTGGTTTTTAAATCTCTGCCGTCACTGAAATGAACGTAGCCTTCAATATAATCCTCAAGACCGAAAGTGGACCTGATTTCTTCTGATAAATCACAAGTAACGTCGGGTAAAATTATAAATTTTTTCATAAAAACTCCTCCATTGAAGTTTATGATTGGTATGTTAAAATAAGACTTGCAGTAAATGAGTTTATAAGACCGCAGTATAAATATTTATACATAATTCATTATAATATATAGCATGTTTTTTTTCAACATCTTTCGACAAAAGATATATGGCAAAAGTGGTTGAAATTTAAGGAAAATGCAAGTATAATATTACCATAAAATATGGAGGTGGAATTATGCTTTCTACGCTTGGACCTATCTGGCAGGAAATAGCCGCTATTTTTATGAGTATCATTATGTCTTTTGGTTCTCTTTTTGGCGTTTTTGCTCCGTCAGACACAACAAATCCCGACAAATATATAGATAACGAAGTTAAAAATGTTATTTTCCTTATTGGTGACGGTATGGGCTTTAACCATCTTGAAAAATCCAAACAGGAACGCGACATTTCTCTTGTGATGGATACATTCGATATCAAAGGCGCTTCAATGACCCGTTCATTGACTAATGCAGTAACTGACAGTGCCGCAGGCGGTACTGCTCTTGCAACAGGTGAAAGAACATATAACGGCGGTATTGGTGTTTATATGTTTGACCCCTTGTGCCAATTCTCTTATCCCAAGAATATTACCGAATTATGTGCCGAAAGAGGTATGATGACAGGTGTTATCACTACTGACGAAACATCGGGCGCAACCCCCGCTTCATTCTCTGCACATTCATCCGACCGCGGCAATGCAGAAGATATTACCAACGACCAGTTAACATCCGGTATTGATATTATCTGGGGTACGGCAAATGACGTGGCATACAAACGCGCCGCAAACGAAAATGGTTATGAATTCATCACAACCTATGATGAAATGATGGCTCTCCCCGAGGGTAGCCGTAGCTTTGCTCAGTTCACAAATAGCCTTTGGACACTCCAGCAATCCGATGCAAACACACCCACTCTTTCACAGATGACCGAAAAGGCAATTGACCTTCTTGACGATACTGACGAAGGCTTCTTCCTTATGGTTGAGGGTGCTCATATTGATAAGCATTCACACAGCAACGACGATGATTCTATGACTGAGTCCCTTGAAGAGTTTGATAAAACCATACAGCTTGCGCTTGAATATGCAAAGAATGATGGGGAAACTCTCGTTGTTGTTACAGCTGACCACGAAACAGGCGCAATTGTGCTTAATGCAGACGGCACATATTCATTCACATCGGGCTCTCACTCCGATGCAAATGTGCCCGTACTTGTTTATGGTTCGGATAAGGTTATAAATGCGGGTGAGATTTTGAATAACTACGAAATCCCCATCAGAATTGCTTACACCTTAGGCTTCGCAGAGGATCAGTTCCCCTACGAAGTAATGGTTGCAGCATAACGTATCTATTATAAAAACACCGCAGACTCAATAAGGGTCTGCGGTGTTTGACCATTTACAGAAGCGACATTTGGCCCATGGGGCTGGTTCTATGATTGAGTCGTAATACCTTGCAATTTCAGTCTTTTAGTCGTTTTTAAAACGAAATCCGCAACTTTTTAAGTTGCGGATTTTTTTAGTCTTTATATGTAACCTGTCTTCCTGTGAAAAGCTTAGTAAAGCCTCTGCCGATTTTTGTGAAAAGCTTTTGATTTTTACCCTTACGCGTTACTGCGACAGCAGTTTTTACTGTAAAGGCATCGGCGGTGGCTTTTAAATCCTTTATATCCTTTTTTGAATATAAATTGTACCAGCGCTCGTTGTAGCTTGTATAACATGAGGTGTCTTTTTCATCAACCTCAATTATACGGTAACCATACATTGTTGAAAATCTGTCACCGTTAAAACGGGTGCTCAGGGAGTTTACAATGTCAATTCCCTTACACTTTACACCGAATGCATTTGTGTGGTCGTGACCTGTGAAAATACCCAGAACGTCGCCTTTTTCAACCATTGCATCGAACTGACCATAGTTGGGGAAACCGCAACAGGGAGTTTCATTGAGTGTACCGAAATTAACCTGTTTGGGGTCAAACATATAAAAATCATTTTTATTGTACATATGGGCAAAGGAGTAAAGCTTGTGTTTGTTTACTTTTTTTAGTACGTCGTAAACCTCGGGTACAATAATGTGCTGGAATGCCAGCGAATAAATCTTATTGCCGTTTTCTTCGGTGATAAGGTCGGATTTCTTCTTGTACCACTCAACGTCCTCGGCACTTACGCAACCATAGTGCCCTTCGTCATCATAATCCCCTGAATCAAATACCCATAAATTATACTTCATAACGCTTCCGTCCCTTGATAAAACAGGGATATTATAGGTGCCGTTTTCGGCTAATTCCTTACCATTATTGTTGGTTACGGAGCAGTCAAAGGTGTTGTAAAACTCCATAAGCTCACGACGTGACATTGGACCTGTTTCAGAATCGTGGTTACCGAAAGTAATGGCAACAGGAATGTTGCGGTCGCTGAAAATTTTCATAAATCTGGTGATATATGCTTTTGTTTTTTCAGCGTCGTCATAGTTAAGAACGTTATCACCTGTTACAATTGCAATATGGGGTTTTTCATTATCACAAGCCCTTGCTATGAGCACAAGGGTATAATTTATATTTTCGTCCTCCATATGGGTGTCGGTAATGTGCATTATTTTAAGTTTACCGTCACTGCCAAATTTTATGGAACGAGCGGTGTTAAGGGGTTTGATTTTCATAATTCGCCTCCGGGGATTCAAGCGTTTTGAGATATTATAATATAAAAATGGTTATCTGTAAATGGTAAACCTATTTTATTTCAATCATCTGATGAATGTTGACTTTGGGAACGGTGAATTCTGCTCTGCCGTGAACAAAAGAGAAATTAAGGCTTTCACCTGAGGGTACGAGCCTTACGGATGTGGGTTTTTCCTCGCATTTTACAGTACATTTAACATTGTAAAGGGGAACAGTGTCTTCAATTACTTCGGTGTTTTTACCACGTACTGTTGTATGGGCAAAAAGAAGGTGGATAATATTTCTGTTTTCTTTTTCTTGTTTTGTGTAAGTTAAAACCGCCTTATCGGGAAGGTCTGCAAGAACAGTTATTTCATTATCCATCATTTTACTGAAGATATACGCAAAAAGCTCTTTGAAGTAAAGATGTCCGTGGTTTGCGTAAGCCGTGAAAATATCCCAACCGATATATGCGATATTGCCGTTGATTACGGCACCGTGGAAGTTTTTGTCAGGTTTATTTGGGGCGTGCATATGAGAGCAGAAATGCTCTAAAGTTCGGTTGAAATAGGGGTTCTGCATAAAGGCAACAATTTCGCCGTCGGTTGCGTTGAATTTATTAAAATCGCAACGCATAATATATTCGGTTTTGCCGTTGACTGTTTCAAATTCAGGAACAAAATACGTGGGATTAAATTCATTCTTCCCTTGATACTCTGCGCCGAAATCAAGAATAAATCTGCCGTTTTTAACTATTGACTCACCTGTGGCGATAATTTTACCGCCATTTTTCCAGAAAGTTTTGATTTTTTCGGTCGTTTCGGGGGAGTAGCCTGAAACATCGGGAAGAATAAGAAGTTTATAACCGGATAAATCTGCAGTTTCATCAATGAAATTATAGAGCAGATGATTTTCAAGAAGCATACGGTTTGCACCAATATCGGCTTTAATATCTCGCTTTTTAGTTGTGGATTCTGCACTCAAAACCGCAATATCCGCAAGATTTACCGCATCATTTAACCAGGGCTCTTTTTCTTCAATGAGAGAATAGGCTTTGCCTATAAGGTTATAGGTTGCCATATTCATTTCTGAGAGAGGGTGCATCTGGTCACCAATGGAGCAACCCGCACCATTTGCAACGCTCAATGCGGTTTCGTAAATAAGGGCATTAGGGTGTTTGTAACCGCCGAATTCCCCCCAACTGTGGTGGAATTTGCCCGTCATACCAAGATAATCCTTGTCTTTAACAGTACGCACGTAAGCGGCGGAAAGAGGGAAGTGGTCGTAACCCCAACCGCCAGTGGGCAGACTTTCAAGTTCAAGATGGGTGTTGTTATCAATATAGCGGTAATCACCCTTGGGAATGTGACCGCTATTGTGGAAAATTGTTGCGGTTTCGCTATGTTTTCTTACGGCTTCGTTGGTTTTTTCAAGATATTTGTTAAATACTATCTGTGCAAAATTTTCTCGGTCTTCTGCGTTTTCAACATCAAGTCCGAGAGCTTTCATATCACTTACACATTTGTCACAGTAACAGACTCTGGGCGCAATAATATCAAGGAAAATTCCACAGGGATTGTATTTGACCATAACCTCCTCAATCTGCTCACAAAGGAAGTCAAGGTAGCCTGTGTTGAAGCAAAGAAGATGGAAATGAACCTCCTTGGTGTATTCCTCCAAATCCTCTTTATTGGGGGAGTAGCACCAACGCCACTCGGGACGTTTGCGGTATTCTTTTTCGTCATATCCTGCGGAAATATAAACAGGGGCATTAACATCAATTTCCTTACAGGCTTCGAGCTGTGCACCCAAAAGGTCAAAGTCCAGTTGAGGATGCATTTCGTTAACCTCAGTGGGGTGATAGGACCAACCATGATGGCATTTTGAAAAAACGGTTATGGAGTTAACGTGACCCGCTTTTAAAGCGTTCTGAAATTGTTCTTTTGAAAAGTTTTTGCCTACGGGTAAAAGTTCACTTGTGTGAAAATCAAGATGTACCTGTCTTTTTCTGAGCATAAGTTTTGCCTCCGTGTGGGTGTTTTTTATTTAATAACATTTGCTTCTCTTCTTATAAAATTAATATAGACCCATAAGGGCAGATTGTCAAACAAAAATATTTACACTTTGTTAAATAAAAACCAATTATTAATTGGTTGTAAAACATTGGAAAATATGATATAATTATGTCTGTTTAAGTAGAAAAATGGAGTTTTAGGAGGGTTTATGGAAAATTCTAATCGAAGTAGTTATATTCCTATGATTGACTTCTGGAAGTTTGTCTTTTCGGTTGTTATTATGTGTTACCACGCAACTTCGTTGCCGGTTTTTGGCAATGTGGTGTTTTTCGATAATGGTTATATTTTCGTAGAATTTTTCTTTATGGTTTCGGGCTTTTTTATGGCAAAAAATCTCTATGCTGTTAAGGTATTGCCGATAAAGAGCCTGGGAAATGAAACCTGGCGTTTTACTTTGAAGAAGGCCGGCGGAATTTATATACCCTATGTTGTTGCATTCGGCATGCACTTTGTAATAAGAATGCTTATTGAAGAAGCCAGTATCAAAAAATGGCTTGTGGAAGCATCCTTAAGCGTCAGAGAATTGACGTTTACTTATTCCTCGGGCATCAATTTCGGACGTTATCACAATGGTCCTACCTGGTATATTTCAGCAATGATACTGGGTGTGTTTATTCTCTATCCAATTTTAAGAAAATACTATGATGTTTTTTCAAAAGTGATTGCCCCGTTTTTTGCTTTGTTTGCATACGCATTTTTGCAACGTCAATATAAATCCACGAACCTTTCAAACCATTTCGGCAACATAATGTGTGTTGGTTTTTTACGCGGTGTGTGTGCGCTCTGTATTGGTATTTTCCTTTTCCAGGTTGTAAGAAAAGCAAAGAAAGCAAATATAAAATTGAATATAGTCGGCAAAAGCGCCATGGTAATATCAGAATTCTTTGTTGTGATATATCTGATGCTTATTGCATATAATTTCCAAAACAAATTCTATCCGAATAAATATGACTATTTTTCAATTTTCCTTCAGGCGGTACTGGTATTTATACTGTTTTACGATCCTGTTAAAATCAACAATAAATTATATGTACGCGTATATAGATGCTTAGGAGAACTTTCTTTGTATGTTTTCCTTAACCACAGAATCTGGATAAGAGTGTTTGACCTTACTACCATAGATGATACTTGGAGAATAAGAGAAGTTCTGGTTGCCTATTTCTTATTAACCGGTGTGTCGGTAGTTGTTTGTTGGGTAATATCCTTCATCTTAAAACGTTACGTGGTGGGTAAACTTTTTGCTCTTGTAAAAAAGATTTTCACAAAAGAGCAACCCGTAATCAGCGAATAATATTTACAAATAAAAGAACTGCTTGTTCCTTAGAACAAGCAGTTCTTTGTTTTTATTTATTCTTTCTTCTGTTCATTAACATTTCAACTATCATAATATCTTCGGGATATGTAACCTTATAGTTGTCGTTATAGTCGAAATATCTGTACTCCTTAGTATCAAGGGGTAAATGATGTGCAGGATGGCACAATTCAGAATTCTTGTCGAAATATTTATAAAGTAACGGGAAACGATATGCATCAGGTGCCTGTATCAGGTAGAAATCTTCTCTGTTGGCAATTCTGTTTTCGTATGAGCCTAAGGCATCGGTAATTTTGTAAGCTGTGTTAACATAATCATACTCGTCGAGAAGTCCGATAAACTCATCAATAAGCTCAGGAGTTATCATAGGACAAGCAGCGTTGTTTTCAATTATGTTATCACAATCAGGGTAATGCTCGTGAATGTAATCGAGTGCATTCTGGAAAGATTCGTTTCTTGTGCTACCACCCTGAACAAGCTTTACACCGTAATCTTTTGCCAATCTGCCACTTTTCATTTCGTTTGCATCAACAACCACAATGAAATCATCAATGCTCTTAGCGGTTTCAAAGGCATTTATAGAATACCAAATCATTTCTTTGTCAAAGATTTTGCAATACTGTTTGGGTCTGTCTGCACCGAAGCGAGAACCGATTCCGCCGGCGAGAATTATACCTATATTCATTCTACCTTCTCCTTATTTGTTATAAACCACACAGTTTCTGGGTTTAATATCTGCAATAAAGTCTTCAAGTGCATCAGCAACCATCTGTGTGCCGCAAACCTGAACATCGTAGGATGAACCTGCGATATGGGGTGTGATGATAAGATTTTCTGCATCAAGTAAAGGACAATCGGATGCGATGGGTTCTTTTACGGTTACGTCAATAGCCGCACCTGCAAGGTGGTGAGAGTTAAGAGCATCCACCAATGCATCCTCGTCAACTAATTCGCCACGAGCGGTGTTGATGAAGTATGAATCTTTTTTCATAGCTGCAAATGTGTCTTTGTTGAACATATTCTTTGTTTCGGGAGATACACTGCAGTGTACGCTTATGATGTCTGCAGTTGCGAGAAGTTCTTTTAAGTCTACAAGCTTAACGAACTCAGGAACTCTTGCAGGGTCAATAAAGGGGTCGTAAGCAATGATGTTCATATCAAAAGCTTTTGCCTTTTTAGCAACAAGGCTACCTGCAAAACCGCAACCTACAAGACCGAGAGTCATATGGTTAACGCTTTTTCCACGGAAACGGATGAAGGGAGAATTGTTATCAAGACCCCAAACGGTATCCTTATAGTTATCCGGCTTTGATTTGACATCGGTTGTAATTACTCTGTTCTGAATCAAAGCATTGCTTTTTGAAATATTTCTTGTAAGGTCGAGAATACATCCGAGAGTAAAGTCGGAAACGGCTTCGGCGTTTCTGCCACCATTGTTACAGATGATAATACCCTTTTCCTTTGCTGCTTCAAGGTCGATAACGGTTTTAACACCGCCACGGCAACAAACGATAAGCTTTAATTTTTCTGCACAATCAAGGATTTCTCTGTCGATTGTGTCATATTCGCAAATAAGGATATCATAATCTTTAATTTTGCTTTTCAACTCGTCAACAGGCATAACTTCGTGGTCAATGTAATAACCGCCAAAGTCAAAATCGATGTCGTTTTTGAGTGATTCAAGCATTGAGGGGATTACTTCTGCTGTAACTAATGCACGATATTTCATAGTTATTCCCTTTCTTAATTAAGGTTCATTATTTAGAAGTCTGAAAATCAAACTTCTTTTTCGTGAAGCTCACCGCGAACATCAAGTTTTCTGTAGTTTACGGTAGTATCGGTTTCGAAAATATATTCACCTAAGTCGATACGGGCAAAGTTATGGGGAGCAGCTCTCTTTGATAAAGGAGGCTCGGGTAAATAGTTGGGGCCGTAGTCAAAGGTGAGGTAGTTGGTATAGTCAACAGGGATGGGTGCCTGGAAGCCCTCGTCAAAGGGAACGCGTTGAACATCCTCTAAGCCTTCAATGCTGAAGGGACCTTTTTTCTGAAGTTTTCCGGTGCTGTCTATTACGTATTTGGCATTCTTTTTGTTTTTGTAAATTTTTAATACAAACTCAAAAAGGTTGTGATAGAAGCTGATGGGGAAAATACGAAGGAAGGGCAACGCAATTGTTTCGCGGATTTTTCTCTTAGCACCTTTTCTGGGTTTATTATACCAAAGAAGCTCAATTATCTTTGAAAGAACATGAACTATACGGCTGTGAATCATGGCGATAGGCTTAATGTTACTTGTCTGGTCATATACAAGAACGTCAATGAACAAACCGTCGTCATATTCATGAATTGAAGAATAACGAGTAGAGAAGTAAGTGTTGTTAAGACGAACCTTATCAACAATATAATGGCTACCGCTCTTGTTGTAGTTACTTGAATAGTTATATAATTCGTGTTTCTGGTCTTTGAGGGAAACCTCACGGAATTTATCAAAATCCTTACGGAGCATACCAATATCAAGGTCATCGTCCCAGGGGATACTGTGACCATAACGCACCGCACCAAGCATAGTACCGCCGCAAAGGAAGTATTTGATGTCGTTTGCTTCGCACAAAGCATCAATGTCCTTAAGCATCATAAGTTCAAGATCTTTGATACGGGCGAGCTTACCGGAGTAAATAGCAATATTTCGCTCATTATTATCAGGTTCGCCTGTAATGTCGCAATAAGTTCTGTATAAAGCAGTTTTTAAGCCAACGTTCTTTTTCTGGCTCCAACCACACTGGAAGAACTTGAGTGTATTAAGAGTATGGTATCTGAACTGAGGGATTTTTTCGCAGTCGCCTTTGATACCCAATGTCTCTTTAAAACAATCGTGGATAATTTGCTTCATTCTTGCTATTGAGATAGAGTGTGAACGGAAATTGTAAATGTGACCTTTTCTTCCGCAGTATAAAATCTGAGTCGCAAAATTGAATGCATCTCTTAAGTATGAAACGGATAAAACAGTTGCATGGTCCTCTGTGGTAACGTTAACCACACCTGACATGTGACAATCTTTTATGAAGCCTTCCAAATCAAAGCCTCTTATCATACAGGAGCTGGGACCAAAAAGGTTAGCAACACGGGAAATGTTGATGTTTTCAAATCCGCTGTTAACTATGCTACGGCAAAGGCTTTCGATTTCAACAAAGAAAGTCTGCTCGGGAGTGGGGTTCTGGAGTTTTCTTTCCATGAAGTAACCGAACTCACGCTCAGAAAGACTTTTAATATCCTCGGCAGGGATTGCAGGGAAATCGGGCAAAAGAAGAGAAACAACGCACATATTGTTTTTGCCTTTTGAAGCCAACTCCGCTGTTTTACGAATGGTTTCAAGCCAGAGGTCCTTGTGCTGTATATTGTTACAGTCAATACAAATCATAAATGCCGTCTTGTTTAAAGAAGCCTTTGTATCCAAGGCATCTACGTTATTGATTTTGCAATTGGCATAGTCAAAATCTTCAAATTCCCAAAACTTCTCGGGTACGCAAATTGCATCTAAAGATGTTATCCTCTTTTTCTCCTTAATGGAAGCAAAAGCAGGAATCATAAAACGTCCAAGAGGATTGTTGTCGCTAATAACACAAAAATTGTCATACAAAAATCTTGAGTGCTTAGGCACCTTGTTAATTTTGGGAGGATTTAAGTATCTTTTTGTAAATTTCACATATCGACCCGTTACTGAAGATAATTCATCTTCTAAAATAAACTTATCCAAAACCATATCTCCTAACTGATTTAATAAAGTTCTTAATGATATGCATTGCCACAACGAGGCAATTATACAGTTTCATTATACACCAAATATAAAAAAATGCAATTATTTTACAAAATATCTTTATAAACAACATCTTTAGGATATTTTTGGCAATTTTTTTGTTGATTTTTTATAACATTATTTTAACCGTTTTAATTTCCCAGGGGTGGAAATTAAGGGTATTATTTGCAATATCCTTTGTATTTTCCCCAAGTAAATTCGTTTCAGCGATAAGAGTGCCGTAAGGTGTTGTGAATTTCCCGGAGGATGAATTGTCAGAATAGTTACAAAAACGGGCTAAAATATAATCCTTTTCGGGATAAAGGGCGGTAAGTATGATTTCCTCATTATCTGTCTGAATGATGAAGGGCTCAAAATCATTTGCAGTACCGTTGCCATAGGGAATAAACTCTGCAACAGGGGGTAGCGCATAGGCAAGAGCATTTTTATGAAGAAGAACATTGTTTGTTTCATTGTCAAATATGAAGATTGCGAATTCGTTTTCAAATTCACCCTCAAGAATGCGTGTACCACACATATATTCATTGGAGTAAATAAGGGGAATGCGCAGGTTGTTACCTGTGAGTGCACAACCCATACATCCTTTGTTGAACACCGCAAGACCCTGTTCATCATCTTTTACACTGAGCCAGTAAATGCCGTGATAATAGGTGGTAGAGTTAAAGGATTCTTCTGGAGAAACCTCAGTATCAATGAGAATATCGTCATTGGGATACCAGTATTTTTCAGTTTTTCTCAAAGCACCGTTCCATTCGGAAATTGCGTAGGGCAAATCACGGAACATTCTGCGGTCGTTTTTAAGGTTGAGGTTAAGATTAAGGCAAAGCTTATCCTCGTGGTGATGACCATTAAGGGTAAGTGGAACAGGTCTGCCCTGGGTGACGTCAGTTCTGCCGATAAGGTCATTATTAATTGTTGTTTTGGTTTTGCAGTCTATTCTTTTTGAGTTGCCTGTAAATTTCATTGTGAGTTCAAAGGGAAGGCAACCGATAGTGCCTTCATAAAAGGCTTCAGCACCAAGGTCGGAAACTTTTATTTCCCAAACACCCTTTGAAACAGAATCTTTGCCGTTGATATTACCTGTGAAAATACTTTCGTTTTTGTTATTAACAACAAGTTTGTTTTTTGCGATATCTTTGATATATTCTATACCACTTTCGGTAAACTTGATTTCATAGCAGGGAGTAGTAAGCACAGAACTTTTCTCGTCAAATTTATAAAGTCTTTCGGGTTTGTTTTGTGCCTTTTTAAGGATGAATTGTTTGAAACCAAAAGGCTTAATCTGAGCGTGGAGTGAGAGTATCTTTTTATCCGCTTTTTCAATGATTTCACACTCTGCGGGGGTATCACCATCAAAGGCGTAGAAATCGTCACAAAGTGGAATTTCAACCCATTCATCCACAGGGAAGGAGTGGTGGTTTATAACAAGCACCGAGGGAGCATCTTCCCTTGCAAAGTTTTTGGAAATGAAGCTTAAAGCACCGTCTGTTACTTCTTTTGAATATTTTAATGATTCGGGAATAAATCTTCTTGAAAGGTCAAGAAGACCACAGATTGTAACGTCGTGATGTTCTGCTGCAAGAATATATTTCCAGGCTTCAATGCTCTTTTCTTCGTAGGATGTATCACCTAAAAGGCGTGAAAATGCATTGAGCTTTTCCGAAATTACCGCGTTAACTTCACCCTCGCGGCAACCGTTGAAAATCTCGTTACCGCAATATCCCCAGGGCATCTGCACATGGAAGTCGTTGTCACAGGTGTCGTACTCATCAACAGGCTCACCGAAAAGTGCAGGGATGTCCTCTAAAAGCACGTATTCATAGTTTTCTTTTTTCTGAGTGTGGGCGATTATTTTCTCAATAGGTTGTGTAAGGTCGTCATACCTTGAAGCGAGTAAGGGAGAGTATTTTTCGTACATTTTCTCGAAATCTTCAAGGGAGTAAAGTTCAGAATCTACGGGCCAACGTGAAAGAATCCAATTATCCACCGTGGTACAGTTATAACCTCTGCCCTGAGTGTCGTAAGTTGGCACTGAGGGTATTTCGGTACCGTCCTTACCAATCCATTTGCCCCAGGCACTGTCATAGGTTTTGGGGTAGCCGTAGCCCATAACGTGTGAACGCAATATAGCAGCTTTGTATCCGCATTGAGAAATAAGCTGAGGGGTCTGATTATGCAGAGCAAACTCCGAAATAGCGTAAACATCGGGTGTGACGTTAAAATAATCAAGGTTTGTTCTTACGGCATAAAGAAGTTGACGAGCGTTGGATTCGTCGTTTATGGTAAGGGCAAGGGGTTGGCCATAGGTGGTAGCACCAAGACCAACTCTGTCAGGATATTTTTCAAGAAGCTTGCCGATTAAAGCAACAACTTCGTAATCACAACGTGAAAATTCATCAAAGGTAAATGACTCGTAGTCGAGACCGATACGCAAGGTGGGATATTTTTCAAGCCAATCAAACATTTTTAAAAGGCGGGGTTTTACTTCGTCCTTCCAAAGAACGTATCCGCCGTGGTCATAGGTTAAAATATAAAGTTTTTTGTCGTTCATAAAACCCAACTCCATATAAAATATTAATTTGATTATACAATTATGTAATACTATTATTCAATCACGAAAATGCATAAAAATAAGGGGTGTAATTTGTGTTATATGCAATCAATACGGGTATTGTTACACCGTGTAAAATGTGATATTATTTAGTCAGAAATACGGAGATGATAATATGCGATATATTGCGGACCACGATTTTCATATTCACTCAACCATTTCGCCCTGTTGTCACGATGAAAACCAGACCACAGAGGCTATATTGAACTACGCGAAAGAAAATAACTTCAAAAAGATTTGCCTTACAAATCACCTTTGGGATGAAAAGGTGAAAAGTGAAGCCGAGTGGCACGACGGACAGAGATTTTGTTGCCTTTCTTCAGTTCTGCCATTGCCCAAAGATAGGGAAGTTGATTTTTTATTCGGTGCCGAAATTGATATGGATTACAACTTCCTTTTAGGTGTAAGTCCCGAAAGATACGATATATTCGACTTTATGGTAATATCCACAACCCATTTGCATCTTGCGGGAAATACGGTTAGAGTCAAAATACAAACACCCGAGGAAG
This sequence comes from Acutalibacteraceae bacterium, assembly GCA_045634165.1. Taxonomy (GTDB): domain Bacteria; phylum Bacillota; class Clostridia; order Oscillospirales; family Acutalibacteraceae; genus DTU089. The sequence goes on along the minus strand of JAZQZU010000054.1, from coordinate 3,852 downwards.
CAGCAGAGCATTGGGTGACACGCTTCAGGGAATTACTGAAAAAAGACCTTCCGTGGCACAAAACGGGCATTGCACATCTGACCTGTGGTCATATTTTTAAAGGCAGAACTCCCGAGGTTATCCCCCTTATTGATGATGATACATTATATGAACTTTTTTCCGACTCCGCCCGAAAGGGAATGGGTATTGAACTGAACACAAAGACCATATTTACCTCCGAGGAAGAAAAGAATATTTTATTAAGACCCTATTATATTGCCAAGGACTGCGGTTGTAAATTCTACTTGGGCAGTGACTCCCATAAAGGGGAAGCCCTTAAGGGTGCAAAGGACAATTTTGAAAGAATAATCACCCTCTTGGATTTAAAAGAAACCGATAAATTTATAATATAAAAAAAGGGCCCAAAACTGCAAAAAATAAAATTCAGCATACTACCTCACTTTATTTAAAGTTGTCTATTTACATTTTAATACTCTTTGATATAATAAAATCAGGTGAACCAATCACCTGATTTTATTGTCATAGGAGTAAATGAATATGTCAAAATTAAGAGTTGCGCTTATTGGTAACGGCGGTATCTGCCGTGGATGCCATGTGGAAAATTATTACGAAGATAACAGGGTAGAGGTTGTGGCCTTCTGCGATATTATTGAAGAAAGAGCAATCGAGCTTAGGGATAAATACTACCCCGATGCAGCAGTATATACGGATTACAAAGAGCTTTTGAAAGACGAGAGTATTGATGCGGTTGATATTTGCACACCCAACTACCTTCATTCCATAATTGCGGTTGATGCCTTCAAGGCAGGCAAACACGTTTTGTGTGAAAAGCCCGATGCCATTGACGTTACCGAAGTTCTCAAAATGAAGAATGCGGCTGATGAGGCAGGCAAGGTGCTTATGGTTATCAGAAACAACCGTTTTGCTACCGCATCACAGTATGCAAAGAAATTTGTTGAAGATGGAAAAATGGGTGAAATCTATTGCGGTCGTTGTGGTTGGCAGAGACGCAGAGGTATCCCCGGCAAAGGCGGATGGTTCACAACAAAGGAGCAGTCCGGTGGCGGACCCCTTATCGACCTTGGTGTTCATATGATAGACCTTGCGGTGTGGCTTATGGGTAACCCCACTCCCGTTGCGGTAAGTGCAAGCGCTTACACAAAATTTGCCGACAACGACACAAGTGATTCCGAAAACTCTAAATTCGGCGATGCAAAAGCTCAGGGCACATTTGACGTTGAAGACCTTGCAATGGGTATGATTCGATTTGACAATGGTGCCGTTCTTCAGATAGAATTCAGCTGGGCATCAAACATCAAAGAAGAAACCCGTTATGTTGAGCTCCGAGGAACAAAAGCAGGTCTTAAATGGGAAGAAAACGAGGTTGAATTCTTCACCGAGGAAGATGGTCAGCTTCTGGATATTATCCCCAAAGGCAAAATGGATACAAACGGCCACAAGAAAAACATCTGCAATTTTATCGACGTTCTTACCGAGGGAGCAGAACCCGTTTTCAAGCCTTCTCAGGGTGTTGATATGATAAAAATCCTTTGTGCAATATATGAATCAGCACAAAAAGGCAAAGAAGTTCAGTTGTAATTTATAACCGACAAAAGATGAACCGCAACTCCTTATTACAAGGAATTGCGGTTTTGTTTTTAACCCCAATTAAATGGTCTTTGCATAAAATTGATTTCATCCTTTGAGGGAATATCTTGAAAGCCTGATACGCTGGTTATGCCGTGTTCTATCATAGAATCATACAGCTTTTCTATTTCTTTATGTCTTACGTGATTAAGTATCGTGAATTCTCTTAAAAACTGATTTGCTTTATAATATTGCCAGCTTAAATTTGCCGTCTCGACATTGAAAAGCTGTTCATCCGTTATATCGGCAGTCAAAGCCTTATCCCAAAGTCCGTCTAGGGCAACTGTAACATTCATCGGATAGAAACCCGCCTGATAATGCCAGTCAAAGTCAAAGGCATGGGCAGAAGCCTTTGTCTGTCCCGTCTGAATATCTATAATCTGCTTAATATATGGCGCGGCTTCTTCACCATAATAGGCATTTATAAAGTCCATCATATGATATTCAACATCACAATTTACATCCCATTGAAGCTTACAAAGCAGATAATTACGAAGCTCATTAAATGCGGCAATATGGGTATCGCCGCAGTTGTAAACGTACCCGGTTATACCAATATCGTGCATATACTTCATTGTGGACTGCATATATTCAAAATTCGAGAAAAACTGCGCCGTGTTAATGAAATTTATAGTGTAATCATAGATATACGTGGTATCGGCAACTTTGGTCCAGTTCGCAAAATCCTCGTGTATCGTCGGCTCAGGACTTCCGAAAAGATTGTCAAAGCTTTCGTCACCGTCCTTTGAACCGCATTCGGTCAAGGGATGACTTCGGCAGGCCTTATGAAGTCCACAAAGCACGGGAACAACATTTTTATTGCAACGAAGCGACAAATCTGTTGGGGGTCTGTCCGTTTCGTTATATGCGTAAAATGTAAAGGTGAAATCGGGAAATTCGTCATCAAGGGCATCCGCAAATGCATTTGTGAAAAGAATTGTGGGTGCGCAAACGCTACCATATTTTTCATAAAGCGCTTCACAATTTTCACAACGGCAATAATTGATGTTATCCTTTTGTCCGATGTGAATGTATTTTGCATCCCTATCACATTCAAGAATGGCTTTTCTTGCATTTTCAACCGCAACGGTAAGCACATCGGGATTTGAAAGACAAACATGGTCACAGGTTTTAGTGCCCTCGGCAGTTGTTGCAAAGTAATCAGGATGCTCGGTCATAAGGTCATCGGGCACTAACTTATCCAAGGTAACGTCCCACAAAACGTAGTTAATTGCGCCGCCGTATTCATTTGCCTCACTCCAGAATGACACGTTCATTTTTGACCTTGCTCGTGAAGCGTCCGTCGTGCCCAGGCTATCATTTCTGCGGATGGAAAAAGAGGGTTCAACAATACGATTTATATTAGCGTCAATTATAATATCTTCTGTTTCGGGTACGACCTCAAGCTCGGGCGTAAACCAACGCACCCCGAGATATTCTTCAAGAAATGTATACACTCCATATAAAGTTCCTCGACTGTCGGAACCGGCTATAAATAAATGCTTACCGTCAGAATAAAGCTTGAAGCCGTCTTTCGCAATTTCAGCACGATTAATTTCGACTATATCCTTTTCCAATGCGGTTTCGCAAAGAAAAATCGCCTTATCTTCGGGCTTTATATCCTTTTCGGTCACCACTTTTATCTTTGCACCGCTAATTTTTTCAATATATGTCTGCAGCTCACTAACCGCGGTTTTTATTGTCTCGTCCGGCTTTTCGGCAGTTACAATAACAAAATCTGATACTCCGTCATCAACAATCTGCATGGACTCAACAACCTCGGGCGGACTATATTTATCCCCACCGTAATTAATGGTAGTATCAGCAGTAAAAAAACCGGTTATGTAAAAAATAACCTGAATAAACGCCCATACCGCCTTAAAAAAATCCGCCATATCCATCCCCCTATTTCTTTGTTAAATCTAATATATCATTTATCAATGAATTATACAATATGATTTTAAATACACGCAAAACAGAGTCATGGCGGAAAGACGAAACGTAGATTTTTGGAACATAAAGAAATAACCGCAACTCCTTATAAATCAAGGAATTGCGGTTTGTTTTTTCGTAGGAAAGTACTGCTGAAAATAAAGAAAAACTCCACCTTCGAAAAGGTGGAGTTTGGTGCGAGAGACGGGACTTGAACCCGTACGGGATTACCACACGCCCCTCAAACGTGCGCGTCTGCCGATTCCGCCACTC
>JAZQZU010000053.1:0-58571 GCA_045634165.1 Acutalibacteraceae bacterium | reverse complement strand
GGAACAATATAGTTACGGCAGTTATACGGGTAAAACAGTTACCTCGGGCGAGTATAAATTTACTCCTGCTAAAAACGAAAATATGACCTGCCTGGTTATTTCTGACTGGCACACAAAAACCGATAAAGCGTATGAAGCGGTTTCATATGCAGGGGAGTATGATGCAGTAATTCTGTTGGGTGATGCTACTCCCGGTGTGGATTTTGAAGAGCAGGTTGTGAATAATATTGTTGAATTTTCGGGCGAGGTTTCAAAGGGCGAAAAACCCGTGATTTACGTCAGGGGTAACCACGAAACCCGTGGCGAATATGCAGGAAACATCCTGGAAGCTTTAGGACTTTCAGAGTTTTATTACACTGTGGATTTGGGTGACGTTTCTTTTGTGGTGCTTGACAGCGGTGAAGATAAAGTTGACACTCATCCCGAATACGGCGGAATGACCGATTATTACACATACCGCAAAAATATGATTGATTGGCTTCAGACTGTAGAAGTTGAAGATGAAAAAGTTATCGCTCTTTCCCATTCCTGGGCAATAAGCGATATTGAAAAAGATTTGTCTCTTACAGGATGGAGTGAGCTTGACCGATTGGGCGCAAGCCTTGTGCTTTCCGGTCATTCTCACGAGTGCAGATTTATAGGTGACGGTGATGAAACGGAAAAAGAAATTATGTCACTTTACCCCCATATCAAGGGTTATATGGACGGGGGACACGCTGACGATAAATACGTAGCGTCTAAAATTACCATGGGTGAAACGGATGTTTTAATTGAAGCTTTTGACAATAACGGCGAAAAGGTATTTAACGAGCGTGTAATGTGGTAAAAGGCAGGGTTAAAAACGCTTTTTTGTAATACAAACTATTGTAAATGCTAAAATTAAATGTTAATATTAACGTGTTAAGGAGTGATAATTATGGGCGATATGGTTCAGTCTATTATGGCTTTCTTCAGCACAATAATTTTAATATCCCGTCATTTCCTTTCGGGGATGGTAACAATGTACAAACGGTGTCCCTTCTCAAAAAGCAAACGTTTTTGCGGAAGAAACACAATTTATAGTTGATTATGTTAAAGTTTATCAGTATAATGATTTACTGTAATAATATTTTTTTAGGAGAATAAGGATGAAAAAAATAGTTTCTGTAGTATTAGCTATTGTAATGGTATTTTCTATTACAATTCCTGTATTTGCTCAGGGTCAGAGTACTGTAAATTACGATGGCAACCCCGTTGTTATTGTAAGAGGTATTGACTTTGCGGGTCTTACCTATGAGGATGGCTCCAAGGCACTGAAGGTGGAATTGACCACATTGTTCCCTCTTTTGATTCAGTCATTTATGGGTCGCCTTGAGGTTCTTAATAAGGAGATTGTTATAGATACAGCTATGGACGTAGCTTACGAAATCCTTTCACCCCTTGCTTGTGATAAAGAGGGTAATTCCGTAGAGCCCATTTCTATGGTTCAGTATCCCGGTTCAATGGCAAATCACCCCGAATTTGTGGCTACTCTTGATAACGGTTCCGAATTCGGTATTGTTAAAACTGCAGTTGAAAAATACGGTGCAGAAAACACATATTTCTTCAGCTACGACTGGCGTAAAACTCCCGCTACTCTTGCAGAGGAGCTCAAAGGCTTTATTGATACTGCAAAAAGCGACAGCGGTAAAGATAAGGTTAACATTATCTGCGCTTCAATGGGTGGTATGGTAACTACTGCTTATATGTATTACTACGGTACGGACAGTCTTGATTCTGTTGTTTATCTTTCAGGTGCACAGAACGGTACTTACGTTTGCGGTGATGCCCTTAACGGCAGAATCGTTTTCGAAACAGATACACTTCTTAACCTCATTTATCAGGCAACCGGTGATAATATTTTCTTAAAAATATTCTTAAGTATTTTTAACGGTCTTGGGGTATTTGATTTCCTTACAAATCTTACAAACGATATAGTTGCAGATAGCTTTGATGAAGCAAACGACAGAGTTCTTCGCGATTGTTTCGGTACCCTTTGTGGTTTCTGGGCTCTGTGTCCCGATGATTCTTTTGAAAGCGGTGTTGAAACTATTTTTGGTGGTCACGAGGAAGAATATCCCGTATTACTTGAAAAAATCAACGAAACAAAAGAGTTTGTTTTCGCCACTGAAGAAACTCTCGTTGCAGCTAAGGAAAGCGGAGTTAAAATTTCCTTCGTTTCAAACTACAACCTGGGTCTTGTGCCCGTTTACGAAAAAGCAAACCTCAATGGTGATATGGTTCTTGAAACAGAGCTTACATCAAACTTTGCAACTGTTGCACCCTTAAGAGAAATTCTTACTGCGGACCAGTTGGCAAAAGCTCCTTACAAGTATGTTTCACCCGATAAGGTTATTGATGCTTCAACCGCTCTTTTCCCCGAAAACACCTGGTTTGTAAAGAATGCACCCCACGTTGCGGCAGATTACGGTTCAGGCTTCAGCGACTTCACATTTACACTTCTTGAAAGTGAAGTTCAGCCCGATGTTAAGACATTCTCGCAGTATCCTCAATTTATGATTGCTGACGAAAATCTTGACGTTTCACCTTTGAAGTAATATTTTAAACCCACACAATTTCACGAATTGTGTGGGTTTTATTTATTATATTGGGCAATAAAAACTGTTGAGTTTTGTTGGTTGCTGTGATATCATATTTTTATCAGTGTACAATAAAATCATTGAATTGGATAGGTGCGAACGATGGATAAAAATAAAGCGATTATAGCTCTTTCGGGTAAGGGCGGGGTGGGTAAAACCTCCATATCTGCGGCGATTGTGAAATTGTTGGTTGAAAATTACCCGGATAAAAAAATTCTTGCTATTGATGCTGACCCTGCGGTTGGTCTTTCTACCGCTTTGGGTGTGGACGTAAAAATAACCATTGATGACATACGTAAGGAAATTGTCGAAACCGTTGAAGATGGGCAGACAAAAGCGGCAATTGAGCTTCTTGGTGATGCAAGATACAAAATTTTTGATGCGCTTGTTGAAACGGACGGCTTCGCTTTTATTGCCGTAGGCAGACCCGAAAGTGCAGGTTGTTACTGTAAAATCAATACCTATCTCAAGGAAGTTATCAGTATCCTTTCACAGGATTTTGATTACGTGGTAATTGATGGAGAAGCAGGTATCGAACAGATTAACAGAAGGGTAATGGAAAAGGTAACACACCTGCTTCTGATTACCGATGCTTCAAAAAAGGGTACGCAAGTAATTTCCACAATAAAAGAAGTTGCGGATGAGCTTGTTATGTACAAAAAAATAGGTGCAATTATAAACAGACTTCCTGATGAAAGTGTGTTAAATCACATAAATACAAATGGCATACCTGTTTTATCATACATAACAAATGACACTAATCTTGCAATATATGATATTGAGGGTAAAAATATAATTCACCTTCCCGAGGATTCGAATGTTGTGGAGGGTGCAAGAAAGGCGCTCAAGGAATTGGGTATTTTAGGTGATAAAGAATGAAAGATTTAAAGCATCTTTACGAGTTTGAAAACCTTCTTCAGGAAGCCAACAATGAGCTTGTAAAAAAAGCAAAGGAAAACGGAGGTATTGCCTTAGGCTATACCTGTTACCATATTCCTGAGGTTTTATTGAACTGCGGAAACTGTTTTTCTGTAAGGCTTCGCGCCCCCAGAACAGGTTCAATGGATATTGCAACGTACTATATGAGTAACTTCCTTTGCGGTTATTCAAAGGCTATTCTGGAACGTGCCATTGAGGGCGGATACAATTTTTTGAATGCGGTTCTTGCATCTGAAACCTGTTCCGAAATGAACAGAGCACTTGAACATTTTGAACTTCTTGATTTAGTTCCCAATGACAAGTTCTTTATTACCTTCCTTGATGCACCGTTTAAGATTGAGGAACACACTGTTAAGCATTACGTTAATCAGACGAGAATTAAGATTCTTGATATGATGCGCGACATATATGGTGTGGATACCTCTGACGAGGCGCTTCTTAAAGCGGTTGAGGAGCACAACGAGGTTTGCCGTCTTATGACTGAAATTGGCAATTATCGTAAAGAGGAAAATCCCCGTATTACAGGCTACGAGTACCATATACTCAACCTTGTTACATATTGTTGTCCCAAATCTCTTATACTACCTAAGTTGCGCGAAACTGCCGAGGAACTTAAAACAAGAGAGCCCGATGCAAAAAAGAATTACAGGGCAAAAATAGTTGTTGTGGGCTCCGAAATGGACGACCCCGATTTCACCGCACTTATAGAGGATAGTGGTGCTCTTGTTGTTGCGGACAGATATTGCTTCGGCTCAATGCCCGGACGCGAAGAAATAATTATAAACCACGGCGAAGATGTTTTAACCCAGATTTGTAGGCATTATCTTAAAACCAGTCAGTGCCCCCGATTTATGAGCCATCAAAAAGTTCAGGAACGTAGGGATTATATTCAAAATCTTGTTAAGGAATATAAAGCAGACGGCGTTATGTATGAGCAGATAAAATTCTGTGAATATTGGGGCTATGAAAGAGCACTTGCATCCTACGTAATGACAAACGATTACGGCATACCCACCGCGGCGGTTGACCGTCAGTATACGGCTTCCGCATCGGGCCAATTACGCACACGTGTACAGGCTTTTGTGGAAAGCCTCGAGATTAAGAAAATTGCAAAAGAGAGGGAGGCGAAGAAGAATGGCTGATTATGGTAAGCTCTATTCAAAGGATGGCAAAGCGTTACTTAAGCACAGAGAATGGCGAGGCTTCAAGGATACAATGTACGACTATTACAGATGGCTCGTCACCTGGAAAGATATGATAAAAATGGTTCTTAAAGCACCCATTTCTACAGTAAAGGGCCTTTGGAAGTATCGCTGGATGGCATCATATCTTTCGGCTCCGTCATTTGTTGACAGACACGTGGCAGGACTTCGCGGACCTCAGCTTCGCATAGCGCATCTTCACTACAATATGATTGTGAAGCATTGTACCGACCTTATAAATCTCTCTTTTGTTGCCGATGAAAAGATAAATCCCAACAATAAAATATCTAAAAAGATAGTTCTTACGGATGAAATTATTCCGAATGAGGTTTTTCAGGGCTTCCCCAATTTGAAGGTTGTGCCCTTACAGACCCTACCCATATTCCTTTCGTCGATGGTTGACCAACAGATAACACCGCCGTACCTTGAGGTAACGGAAAGTTTTGGTGTTCCTGCGGACGTTTGTCCTCTTCCCAGTGCCGAGGCGGGTGTTGCTATTGAGGACGATTATCCTAAAATGGGATGTTGTATGGTGGCAACTAATATGCCTTGTGACGGTTCGGTTATGAACTCAACCTTCCTTGACAGACGACTTCAGTTGCCTGTTCATTGCTTTAACGTTCCCCTTCGTTACAATGGCGGGGACGTTCAGGAGTATGCAGTTGAAGAAATAAAGTCACTTATTGCATTTATTGAAGAGCAGACCGGCGAAAAATTTGATTGGGATGCTTTCTTTGCTGCAATGAAAAATTTCAACAAACAGACTGATTACGAACTTCAGAAATGGGATGTTAACAAAACACCTTATCCCCAAATGACGGGTGCCGCTTTCTGGCTTTACAGAATTTATTATTTCAATCTTTCGGGCGGTGTTGATAAACGTTTTTTGAAGGTCGACGAAAAAGTAAACAAGATTATGATGAAGGCGTATGAGAAAAAGACCCCTGTATCAAAAGAAATGCGTCATCGCACTGTAGTGTGGTCATGCCCTGCAAACTATTACACAAGTTTTGCAAACTGGTTGGAAAACTGTTGGGGTATGAACGTTGTTATGGATATGGAAACGATGATTTCATATCAGAAATTTAACACGGAAGATAAAGATGAGGCTTTGAAAGACCTTGCTAAAACATATCAGCGTTCAATTATGCGTAAGCACACAAAAGGTGGCTATCGCAATGTTGTTGACGAGCTCTGGCGAATTGTAGAAGAATATAATGCTGATACCGTTATTATGTATGACCAAATTTCCTGCAAGGGTATGGACGGTCTTTCGGGTATATTTGATGACCAGGCAAGAGAACGCAACATAAACTTTATCTGGGTTAAGCAGGACCTTATGGACCCGCGTACTATTTCAAGACGTGATATGCGTGAGCAGGTTAACAAATATATGCAGACAGTTCTTCAGGAAGAGCCGCTTGATGCGTCACTTTTAGATTTTGAAGACGACTTGGCTTGGTAAATTAAGTTGAATTTTAAGGAGAAATAACAATGAAATATTTTGGTGGATGTGACGTAGGCTCTACATATACAAAGTGTGTTATTCTTGATGAAAACGGCACAATGGTTGCCAACGTTACTAACAGAAGTAAAATAAATCCCGTAGCAAGTGCAGAAATTGCGTTGAATGATGCTATTTCTCAGGTTGATGGATTGGAGTCTGCTCAGGGGCTTTCATATCTTATTGGTACAGGTTACGGAAGAAATAAGGTGCCCTTTGCAGATGAAAACATTTCTGAAATCAGTTGCCACGCAATGGGTGTACACGTAACAAATCCTGAAGTTAAAGCCATTATAGACGTTGGCGGACAGGATGTTAAAGGTATTTCAATTGATACAGACGGCACTGTAAAAAACTTTGCAATGAACGATAAATGTGCCGCAGGTACAGGCAGATTCTATGAGGCAATGGCAAACGCATTTGAAATGAGCCTTCCCGAATTTTCAAAACTGTCGCTTAATGCTAAAAACACAATTCCCATTACGGCACAGTGTACCGTTTTTGCAGAAAGCGAAGTTATTTCACTAGTGGGTGAGGGTAAGCCCATGGATGAAATTGCCGCAGGAATACAGCTTGCAGTTGCAAAAAGATGCTTTGTTATGGCTAAAAAAGCGGGTGCTACCGATAGCATAACCCTTACAGGTGGTTGTGCTAAGAACGAAGGACTTAAAAAAGCCATCGAAAAGGTATTGAAAATCAAGGTGGTAGAGCTTTCAACAGACCCACAGCTTATGGGTGCTTTGGGTGCAGCAGAATATGCCCGACAGAAGGGTCTCGCCAAGGAGATGAACTGATATGTTATATGTATTTTTAATAATTTTGGCGGTTTTAGTGAGCCTTTTTGCAGTAACATTCCTTATTTATTGGTTTAATCTGGATATGAAACTTGTGCGTGTTATTTATGACAAGCTCCAGAAACATTACGATAATATGAAAAGGGATAAAAAACTGTAATGAACTTTTTTGTTTCGTTGATTTCAGAAGCTTTTCAATTGGTTGAGGGTTTACCTCAGAAAAAGTTTCCTTATGAAAAATCGGATTCGTGGAATGATATAGGGTATAACGAGGTTATATTGCAAAGAGACACGGCATTTGAACTTGATGGCGTAGGATTTAATCTTATTACTACGGAACCCACAACTGACGAGGTTGTTGTTATAGGTAATGATATACCGGATATTGGTGGCAACAGTAAATTTGTAAGACTTTGTATTATTTCTTTGGATGAAGCCGAAGATGCACAAAAAACCTACAATCTTATCAGAAAAGTGGAATATACCAAATACCACGTTTTTCCTGAAGGGTATATGATAAGAACTGCGTCACGCTCACACAAGGAGGCGGTGAGGGTTTCAAACAACGCTCTTAAAAATGGTATTGATTTCAAAAAAATCGGCAACTTACTTATAAACAAATACAAGGAAAATGAAGCGGTTAAAGGGGTAAAAGTCCTGTTTATTACTGATCCCACAACTGACTTTAAAAAGTTTGAAGAAATTGCATGTAAAAACAACGATATAACCGAGACCCTCAATCACGTAATGAATAGCGTGAATTTTGATTGTGATACCTGTAAACTAAAACCCATATGCGACGAGGTTGAAGGAATGAAGGAGCTTCATTTCGGCACCTCGGCAAAGAAGGAGAAGGACTGAATGGATAAAAGACAGATTATTTCGTTTTTTGACCAATATGCTCCTAATTGGGATTCAGACCTTATCCGTAATGAGAAGGTAATAGAAACAATTTTAGATAATGCGCAGGTTAAAGAAAATACCCGCGTTCTTGATGTAGCTTGTGGAACAGGCGTTCTGTTTCCCGATTATATAAAGCGTGGTGCAATTGTTACAGGCGTGGATATTTCTCCGGAAATGGTGAGAATTGCCAAAAAGAAGTTTCCGGAAATAGACGTTATATGCGAAGATGCGGAAGCTCTTGATTTTGAGGACGAATTTGATGTTGTAATGGTCTATAATGCGTTCCCTCATTTTCCTTTTCCTGAAAGAATGATTGGAAAATTGTCTGTATTGCTGCGTAAAGGTGGCAGATTATCGGTTGCTCACGGAATGAGCCGGGAAGATTTGCAGAAACATCACGGGGGAAAAGCGAAAGCGGTTTCTCGCGACCTTCCTTGCGAAACAGAGCTTTCAAAAATGTTTGAACCATTTTTTAGTGTGGATGTAATGATTTCTGATAAGCAAATGTATCAGGTGTCGGGAATTAAAAAATAGGCGCCAACAAAAAATGTAGAGGGTTTTTGGTGGTTTTCACTAAAAATCCTCTTGATTATTGCTCGCTGTTGACATTTTGACAAAATGGTGCTAACATAAATTTACCAATTATAGCAAAGGAGATATGACTATGGACAACAGAGTATTATTTGGTGTAATGTGCATTCTTTTTAATTCCTATGGCATACCTTGTTTCTTACAGGGTAACGTTAAAGCAGGTATCTTGAGGATTGTTTTCGGTTTCATCTCTTGCGGTGTTATCGGTATCATTAACTTCATTAAAGGTATCATCCTTGGTATTCAGGTTCTTAAGATGACTGACGAAGAATATGCAGAGAAGAAGGGAACACTTTCAGCAGGTATCCCCCTTGAATAAAAAAATCACCCCTAACCGATGTTAGGGGTCTTTTAAATTATTAAATAAATTCTAATAGGTGATTTTTTATGTCAGAAAAAGTTATTCTTGTGCTCGTTGACGGTATGCGTCCCGATGGTATGATGCAATGTGGCAACCCCTTTGCACAAAAGTTAGTTGAAAACAGTACATATTCTCTTAAAGCAAGAACTGTAATGCCTTCCGTTACGCTTCCTTGTCATATGTCCCTCTTCCATAGCGTTGACCCTGAGCGCCACGGTATATCCACCAATGGTTACGTTCCTCAGGTACGTCCCATAAAGGGTATGTTTGACAGATTTGACGATTATGAGAAAAAGTGTGCATTTTTCTACACTTGGGAGGAGCTGCGTGATTTGGGCAGACCTGACCATCTTGATGTCAGTCTTTGTATAAACCAGCATAAACAGAGCGATACGGATATTAGAATCACCGATGCGGCAATTAAATATATCAGCGAAGCCTCACCCGACTTCCTTTTCTTATACCTTGGTGAAACCGATGAAGTTGGCGGTCATGACTGTGGTTGGATGAGCGAACAGTATATGAAGAGCGTAAGCAAGGCTCTTTCATGTGTTGAAAAACTACAGAACAGCATTTCCGATGATTATACAATAATCCTTCTTGCGGATCATGGCGGTCACGACAGAAGCCACGGTTCGGATATGCCCGAGGATATGACAATCCCCGTTCTTTTCTGCGGTAAACTTTTTGAAAAGAATAAAGAGATTTTTGACGTTTCTATTAAAGACGTTGCAGTTACAATTGCAAAGCTCCTTGACGTTCCCCCCGCAAAAGAATGGGAAGGCAAATCTCATATATAAGGTGATATTATGAAACTTTCTTCAACCACCGACAGACTTCAGGAAAAATTCGGTATTTATAAAGCAATTGATATTTTAAGTGACGCAGGTTACGATGCAATTGATTTTTCGCAGTTTGATAAAGATGTTTATGCTGCGGATTACGGTAAAGAGTATTATCTGGAAATAAGAAAATATGCTGAGGATAAGGGACTTTTCTTCAATCAGTCCCACGCGCCTTTTGCATCCTCTTTTGAAGATAAAGAAAAAACCACAAAAAGATTTGATGAAATCACAACCGCTATGAAAAGGGCGTCCTATTTAGGAATAAAAAATATCATTGTTCACCCCTGTCAGCATCTTAAATATGACGTTGAGGGTAATCCCGAAAAACTCTTTGAATATAATATGGAGTTTTATACGAAACTCATTCCTTATTGTGAGGAGTATGATATCCGGGTTGCTCTTGAAAATATGTGGCAGTATACGGGTATGATTAATCATTCAACTTGCTCAAGACCCGAGGAATTTGTAAGATATCTTGACGGACTTGATAACGATTGTTTTGTAGCCTGTCTCGATATTGGTCACGCTACTTTAGTCAGGGAAGATATCGGGGACTTTGTAAAAAAATTAGGTAATAAAAGGCTTCAATGTCTTCACGTGCATGACGTTGACGGCACCAATGACTCCCATACTTTACCTTACTTTGGCTCAGTTAATTGGGAAAAGGTTATGAAAGCCCTTGCAGATATTGATTATAAGGGTGACCTTACCTTTGAAGCAGATAGTTTTATGGATAATAAGCCCGACGTTTTATTGCCCGATTGTGCAAATCTTATGGCAAAAACAGGAAAACATCTTGTTAGTATTTTTCAAAGTAATAAAAAATAAAAAATCGGCTATTGCTCAATGCAATAGTCGATTTGAATTGACAAATAAATCAAATTTATTATAATAAAATATGAAATAAGACTTAGAAAGGTCGTTGTTCAAATGCAAGAAAAAATCAATAAGATTATTGAACTTATCAAAGAAAAAGACATTAAAATGGTTGACTTCAAGATGGTTGACATCAACGGTCAGTACCGCCACGTTACAATTCCTGCAGAGAATTTTTCTGAGGAAACTATGAAGAGTGGTATTGGTTTTGATGCTTCCAACTACGGTTATGCAGTTGTTGAAAAGAGCGATATGGTGTTCATTCCTGACCCTGACACAGCCATTGTTGATCCCTTCTGCGAAATCCCCACATTGTCTATGACAGGTAACGCTATGATTATTGATTCACCTGCCAACAGACCCCTTGCTCAATATCCCAGAAATATTGTTCTTGCCGCAGAGCAGTATATGAAGGATAGCGGTATTGCAGATACAATGCTCATTCTTCCTGAATTTGAGTTTTATCTTTTCGACCAAGTGGGTTGGAACGTTTCACCTGACAATATCAGTGCAGACGTTGATGCACAGCAGTCATATTGGAATAGCTCTGTTGCAGGTAACGGTGTTATCGTTCCTAAACAGAAAAACTATCATATAGCAAAGCCCTTTGACGTTACATATGAATGCCGTAGCGAAATGTGTTTGCATATGGCAGATGCAGGTATCGAAATCAACTATCATCACCCCGAGGTTGCTGCATCAGGTCAGTTTGAGATTGAACCTCAGCTGGGTCAGATGTCAAAGATGGCTGACAATACAATGTGGATTAAATACATTATCCGTAATACTGCCCTCAAATATGGCAAAACTGCTACGTTTATGCCCAAGCCCATTTATGGCGAAGCAGGTAGCGGTATGCACGTTCATATGCTTCTTCTTAAAGATGGCGAGCCCGTTTTCTCTGATGACAACGGATATTCAAATCTTAGTGAAACTGCTCACTACTTCATCGGCGGTCTCCTTAAGCACATTTCTTCACTTTGTGCTATTACAAACCCCAGCACAAACTCCTTCAAGCGTCTTGTTCCCGGCTTCGAGGCACCTGTAACTGTTGGTTACGCAACGTCAAACAGAAGTGCGGTTATCCGTATTCCCGCTTACGCAAAGGCTCCCGAGAAACGCCGTTTCGAGCTTCGTAACCCCGATGCAACCTGCAACCCCTACTTCTGCTACGCAGCAATTCTTATGGCAGGTCTTGACGGTATCAAGAATAAAATTGACCCCCGTACAAACGGTTGGGGACCCTATGACTTTAACCTTTTCAATCTTCCCGATGAGGAAAAAGCAAAGCTTAAAGGTCTTCCCACTTCTCTTGAGGCAGCTCTTGATGCACTTGAGGCAGATTACGATTACCTTACAGCAGGTGGTGTATTCCCCGAAGAGCTTATTAAGAACTTCATCAAAACAAAACGTGCAGAGTGTAGCGAAATTTCAAAAGTTCCTCACCCCGTTGAGTTTGAAAAATACTATAATCTTTAATAAAACGAATAAAAACCCTTCCTTTTCACAAAGGAAGGGTTTTTTGTTGGTTGTTTAATTATTTGTAGAGAGGACCATATGCTTCGCAAGCGCGGAAGTCAGCACTCTCAAGTTCCTGTGTGCCGAATGCGTTCCAAACTGCGGGACGGAAGATTTTGCTTTCGTCAACGTTGTGCATTGAAACGGGGATTCTGAGCATTGAGCAAAGAGTGATGAGGTCTGCACCGATGTGACCATAGGAGATAGCACCGTGGTTAGCACCCCAATGGTTCATAACTTCATAAGCAGATGTGAATGCGCCTTTACCTGTAAGTGTGGGAGCAAACCATGTGCAGGGCCATGTGTAGTCTGTTCTTGCCCAGATTTTGTGTGAAACTTCATCGGGAAGAGCAACTGTGTAGCCTTCGCAAATCTGAAGTGTGGGTCCAAGGCCCTTAACGAGGTTAAGACGAATCATTGTTGCGGGCATTTCAGCACGTGTAAGGAAACGGCTTGAATATCCGCCGCCACGGAAGTAACCGTTGTCAGCTGCACACCACTCTGTTGCGTCGTTGATTGTCTTAATATCTTCGTCAGTAACGTCATACCATTCTTTGATGATACCGTTGCCGTTTTCGTTCTTAACTTCACCGCAAGCATCAAGACAGCAAGCACCTGAGTTAATAAGGTGGATAAAGCCTTTGCTATCTTTTGCTTTACCTTCAAGCTCGTAACCTGTAGCTTTCTTAAGTGCTTCGGGACTCCAGTAGGTACGAACGTCTGCGAACATCTGGGGTCTGTTTGTAAGGAGCTTCATAAGGAGCATGCTTACGCCGTTAAGAGTATCGTTTTCTGTTGCAAGGATGTAGGGCTCACGAGCGCCGTTCCAGTCAAAGCTTGTGTTAAGCATTGCTTCTGCGAAGTCGGCATTGGGATAGAAGTCTGTCCACTGTCTCTGACCCTGGAAACCTGCGGCAATAGCGTTATGACCAACCATCTCTTCTTCGCAACCTTCGGGAAGGTTCTTGTTGCCGTTCATAAGGTCTTTGATGATACACATCATCTTAACTGTGAATTCCCAGTCTTTTTCCTTCTGCTCGTCGCTCTTCTTTACGAAGTCGGGGTTCTTGTCAAAACCTTCTTTGCAGTTTTCCTTAACCCATTTGTATGCTCTCTGATATTCTTCTTCGTCGTAGATGCCCTCGGACATTCGACGGATAATTTCTACCTCGTCAACTGACTCAACGCGCATACCGAGATATTCTTCAAAGAAGTCTGTGTCAATTGAAGAACCTGCAATACCCATACAGATTGAACCAATCTGGAGGTATGATTTGCCCTTCATTGTAGCGGCTGCAACTGCTGCTCTTGCAAAACGGAGAAGTTTTTCTTCAACGTCTGCAGGAATGGATGTGTCATCAGCATCCTGAACGTCGTGGCCGTAGATACCGAAAGCGGGAAGACCCTTCTGTGCATGTGCTGCAAGAACTGCTGCAAGGTAAACCGCACCGGGACGCTCTGTACCGTTAAAGCCCCATACACCCTTGATTGTTGTGGGGTCCATATCCATTGTTTCGGAGCCGTAGCACCAGCAAGGAGTAACGGAAAGAGTAATGCTTACGCCTTCCTTACGGAATTTGTCTGCACAAGCGGCTGCTTCTGCAACACGACCGATTGTTGTGTCCGCAATAACAACCTTAACGGGTTCGCCGTTGGAATATTTAAGATTTTCTGTGAAAAGTTTTGCGGCGGATTTAGCCATATTCATAGTCTGGTCTTCAAGAGATTCTCTGACTTTGAGGGGACCGCGTCTGCCGTCGATAATGGGACGAATACCGATTACGGGGTAATCGCCGAGAAATCTGTTCTCTGCCATAATGTTTATCATCCTTTCATTCGTACAAGTGTACAAATTATTTCATTTAATAGTATACCACAAAAAATACCATTTTCAATTGATTATAAGTAAAAAATTATCTGTAGAATATAGGCAAAATGACAAAGAAACCCGAAGAAGATTATCTTCTTTGGGTTTCTTAAAATTAAAAATTATTTATAAAGAGGATATTTGTCGCAGATTTTTGTAACGCGTTCTCTGATGTGATCAGCGCTGTTTTCGAAATCTGTTGCGGCGAGTTTGATGAACTCGGCAATGTCAATCATATCCTGTGCCTCGAAGCCTCTTGATGTAACTGCGGCAGTACCGATTCTTACACCGCTTGTAACAAAGGGTTTTTCGGGGTCGTTGGGTATAGCGTTTTTATTAACTGTGATATAAACTTCGTCAAGGCGTTTTTCAAGTTCTTTACCTGTGATGCCGAGGTTTCTGAGGTCAAGGAGAAGAAGGTGGTTGTCAGAACCGCCTGAAACCATATCAACGCCCTGTGCTGCAAGGGCATTTTCAAGGGCTTTACAGTTTGAAATAACCTTTTTGCCGTAATCTTTGAACTCGGGTTTAAGTGCCTCGCCGAAGCAGATAGCCTTAGCGGCAATAATGTGCATAAGGGGACCGCCCTGGATACCGGGGAATATAGCCTTGTTAACTTTCTTTGAAATTTCCTCGTCGTTTGTAAGGATAAGACCACCACGGGGACCACGGAGAGTTTTGTGAGTTGTAGATGTTACAACGTGTGCGTAGGGAATGGGTGAGGGATGTCTGTCTGCGGCAACAAGACCTGCAATGTGAGCCATATCAACCATAAACAATGCGCCAACTTTATCGGCAATTTCGCGGATTCTTGCGAAGTCGATTGTTCTGGGGTAAGCGGATGCACCTGCAACAATAAGCTTGGGTTTGCAATCAATAGCTTTCTTTTCAAGGGCATCGTAATCGAGGTAACCCTTTTCATCAACACCATAGCTTTCGAAGTTGAAGTAAGAGCCACTTACGTTAACGGGTGAACCGTGTGTAAGGTGACCGCCGTCTGCAAGGCTCATACCGAGAACTGTGTCACCGGGCTGAAGAAGTGCAAAGTAAACTGCGAAATTTGCCTGTGAGCCGGAGTGGGGCTGTACGTTTGCATATTCACAACCGAAAAGCTTCTTTGCTCTTTCAATAGCAAGGCTTTCGGCAATGTCAACATATTCGCAACCACCGTAATATCTGCGTGAGGGATAACCTTCGGCATATTTATTTGTAAGGATACTACCACTTGCTGCCATAACTGCCGCTGAAGCGTAGTTTTCACTTGCGATAAGTTCAATATTTCTGCTCTGGCGGATTTGTTCCTTTTCAAATGCTTCAAAAAGTTCCGTATCGTAGGATTTAAGCAGTTCAAAATCTTTTTCAAGATATGCGTTCATTTTAATGTCCCCCTTGCTAAATTACCAAAATCAATATAATGATACAATAAAACGAACCGGATTTCAATAAAAAAACAGAAGTTATTTTTTTAACACAAAACTTTGGTTAAATGGTTGTAAATAAGCCGGTTTACCATCAATATTTTTGAATTTTTAATATTGCGTTAAGAAAAAATAATGTTATAATTATTATGAGTAAGGTTGGCTAAAATAATTCTATTTTTAGATTATAACTTACGAAAAGGTGATTTTATGGATATTTCTGAACTCAAAAGAAAAATAATCGAAGCCAAAGAGAAAACAGGCACAGTTATATTGGCGCACACTTATCAGGAGCCCGATATAATTGATGTTGCGGATATTACGGGCGATAGCTTTTTCTTAAGCAAAAAAGCGGCAGAAATTAAAGCCGAAAGGGTAATAATGTGCGGTGTTCGTTTTATGGCGGAAAGCGTTAAAATTCTTTCTCCCGAAACTGAAACTATACTCCCTGTGCCCAGTGCTACCTGCCCTATGGCGGAGCAGATTTTACCCGAGCGTGTGCGTAAATTCAAAGAGGAAACCCCCGAAACTCAGGTGGTTGCTTACATCAATACAACTGCTGCATTAAAGGCGGAGTGTGACGTGTGTGTCACAAGCTCATCTGCAATTAAAATCGTGGATAAAATTGATGCCCCGAGCATTCTTTTCATTCCCGACCAACACCTTGGCTCTTTTGTAAAAGAAAAATTACCTCATAAAAATATTATTCTCTGGGACGGTTACTGTCCCGTGCACGCACAGCTTACCAAAGAGGACGTTATTGAGTGTAAAAAAGCTCATCCCGATGCGGTGTTTGCAGTGCATCCCGAGTCACCTGCGGAAGTAGTGGCACTTGCGGATATGGTAGGCGCTACAAGCGAGATTATAAATTACGCAAAGGCTCAGAAGGGGAAGGTTATTATCGGCACCGAGCGCGGAGTTGTTGATTACCTTGCCATAAACGAGGAAAATGGCGACAGATTTATTCAGTTAGCACCCGAAAAGCTTTGTTGCGAGGATATGAAAAAAATATCCCTTGAAGATGTTTATAAGTCAATTGTCGGTGAAGCAGGTGAAAAAATCGAGCTTCCCGAGGATTTAAGAAAAAAAGCTCTTGTGAGCATAAACCGTATGTTGGAATTGGGGTAATAAAATGAACCTTTCCGAAATAAAAAAACAATACACCGTGGTAATCGTGGGTAGCGGTCTTGCGGGACTTTACGCGGCTCTGAATTTCCCCGAGGATGTTGACGTTCTGATGCTTTCCAAAAAGGAAAGACATCAGTCAAACAGTTCTCTTGCTCAGGGCGGTGTTGCCTGTGTCCTTGATTTGGAGGACGACAGCTACGCTCTGCATATTGAAGACACCCTTATTGCAGGGGGCAGGGCAAACGACCTTGAAGCGGTGACCCAACTTGTTGAGGAGGGTCCCGGCGACGTGATTAAAACCATTGAGTACGGTGTGGAATATGACCGTTACGAAAACGGTGAGCTTGTAAAAACCCTTGAGGGTGGTCATTGCCGCAGAAGAATTGTTCATCATAAGGACACTTCGGGTAAAGAAATGGTGGATAAGCTTATGCTTGCCGTTGAAAAACTACCCAATGTTACCATTGCCGACGAAACCATGGTTACGTCAATGAACCGTATAAAAAACGGCTTCAAAGTCGAAATAATGAGTGGCGAAGAGCATAAAACGGTTTATGCGGACTATTGCCTTTTAGCCTCCGGTGGTATAGGTAGAGTTTATAAATACACCACTAACCCTTCCGTTGCAACGGGTGACGGTATCCGCTTTGCCTACGAAATGGGTGCGGCAATTAAAAACTTAAGCTACGTTCAGTTCCATCCCACCGCATTTAATGGTGCAAATCGAGAACAGTTCCTTATAAGCGAAGCTGTAAGGGGCGAGGGTGCATACCTTCTTAACTGCAACAAAGAGCGTTTTATGGACAGGTACGACCAACGTCTTGAACTTGCACCCCGTGACGTGGTTTCCCGCTCTGTTATAATGGAATCCCGACGACTTGGTAGCAATAATTTCTACCTTGATATACGCTACAAGGGCGAGGAGTTTATAAAAAAGCGTTTCCCCGGTATATACGCAGGTTGTTTAAGACAGGGTGTGGATATTTCAAAGGAATTAATTCCCGTTTTCCCCTGTCAGCATTACCTTATGGGCGGTATTGAGGTTGACCTTAACGCGCGTACAACCCTTCCGAGGCTTTATGCAGCGGGTGAGTGTGCTTGTACGGGTGTTCACGGCAAAAACCGACTTGCAAGTAACTCACTTTTAGAGGCACTGGTTTTCGGCAGAAAAGCCGCTGAGGACATTACAAGGTGTATTAAGGCAGGGTTCTATAAAGCAAGTGTTCCCGCTGATGAAAAAGAGAGCGACAAAACAGGCGCTCCGCTTCCCAAAGGAACAAGAACGGAAATTCGCGATATTTTACAAAGAGCATATTTTGTAATTCCTGACGAGGGTGCTATTCATCAGGGCAAAAAGCGAATTGAAAACATACTTAACAGACTTAAAAACGGTAAATTTGCCGTTACGGCAGACTATTGCGAGGCGCTTTCCCTTGCTACGGTTGCCTATATAATTCTTAAGGAGGTAGACAGATGATTTTACCCGATTTTTACGTAGATGATTTAATTAAAAATGCCATTAAGGAAGATATCAACTATATAGATGTTGCAACAGATTATCTTCTTGACGAAAACGAAGTGAGCGAGGCGGTGTTTGTTGCAAAGGCAGATGGTGTCCTTTGTGGTATTGATGCGGCGATGCGAGTTTTCGAGCTTCTTGACAACACATTCGCTTGTGTTATTCACAAAAAAGACGGGGACGTTATTAAAAACGGTGATTTGATTGCCGAGCTTAAGGGTAAAACCGTTAAGCTTTTAAAGGGTGAAAGAACTTCTCTCAATCTTATTCAGCATATGAGCGGTATTGCAACCCTTACCAATGAATGCGTAAAAGAAACCATAGGCACACCCGCTACTATTGCGGATACCCGCAAAACCCTTCCGGGACTTGGTTCATTACAGAAATATGCGGTTACCTGTGGCGGTGGCAGAAACCACAGATACAACCTTTCTGATTGTGCGATGCTTAAGGACAACCACATTGACGCAAAGGGTGGTATTACACCCGCGGTAAAGGCACTTCGCGAAAAAATCGGTCACACAGTAAAAATTGAGGTTGAAACCCGTACACTTGACGAAGTAAGAGAGGCACTCGCTGCCGGAGCAGACATTATAATGCTCGACAATATGTCAAACGAAACTATGGCACAAGCGGTTGCAATCGTTGACGGCAAGGCACTTCTTGAAGCCTCCGGCAACCTTACAAAAGAAAGGCTCCGCAGTGTTGCACAGTTGGGTGTAGATATCCTTTCAATAGGTGCTCTTACCCACTCCGTAACAGCCTTTGATATTTCAATGAGAATGAAATAAGAATATAAATAACGCCTACGAGAGCAGAATCTCGTAGGCGTTATTTTTATGTCAATTCAAACTGACCTGTATAAAGTTTATAGTATTTGCCCTGTTGTTCAATAAGGGTATCGTGGTCGCCTTTTTCTATGATTTCGCCGTTTTCAAGCACCATAATAGCGTTGGAGTTTCTTACTGTTGAAAGTCTGTGGGCAATAACAAAAACTGTTTTGCTCTCCATAAGTTTATCCATACCCTTTTCAATAAGTCGCTCGGTACGGGTATCAATGGAGCTTGTAGCCTCGTCAAGAATAAGCACCGGTGGGTCGGCAACTGCCGCACGAGCAATGGCGAGTAACTGCCTTTGACCCTGTGAAAGGTTGGTACCGTCGCCTGTGAGCATTGTGTTGTAGCCATCGGGCAAACGGGATATGAAACTGTGTGCGTTGGCGATTTTTGCCGCTTTCACAATATCATCGTGGGTTGCGTCAAGCTTACCGTAGCGGATATTTTCTTCAACAGTACCTGTGAAAAGGTGAGTATCCTGTAAAACCATTGCAAGTGAACGACGCAAATCATCTTTTTTGATTTTCTTGATATTTATGCCGTCGTAGGTGATTTTACCTTCCTGAACGTCATAAAATCTGTTAATAAGGTTTGTGATTGTGGTTTTACCCGCACCCGTTGAGCCGACAAAAGCGATTTTCTGACCTGGTTTTGCGTAAAGTGAAACATTTTTAAGAACGGTCTTTTTGCCGTCGTAGGAGAAGGTAACATCGTGGAAACGAACATCGCCCTTAAGGAGTGTGTAAGTGACACTACCGTCGGCAGAGTGGGGGTGCTTCCAAGCCCATGTGCCTGTTCTTTCTTCTGCTTCGGTAATATTTCCGTCCTCGTCAACCTTTGCGTAAACGAGGGTAACATAGCCGTCGTCTTCTTCGGGCTTTGTGTCAATTACGTCAAAAATTCTTTCTGCACCGGCTAAAGCGGCAAGAACACTGTTCATCTGTTGTGAAACCTGAGTAATGGGGTTTGAGAACTGACGTGTGTACTGAAGGAATGAGGCGAGTGAGCCGATGGTAAGTGCACCGTTAAGACCGCCTAAGAATAAACCTGCGGCGCCTTCTTGATATGCACCTAAATTAAGGATAATAAATGCACCGAGTGCGGCGGAAAGAGCGAAGTTAATGTATGAAATATTACCCATAATGGGCATAAGAATACTTGCAAAGGTATGTGCCTTTGTGGCGGCTACGCGGTAGTTTTCGTTGATTTTAACGAAGTCCTTTTTGGTTTCGTCCTCACGGCAGAAAACCTTAACTACCTTAAGACCCTCAATAAGCTCCTCGATATAGCCGTTTACACTACCTACTTCCGTCTGTTGTTTGCGGAAATATTTTGAGCTTCTGCCACCTATGAATTTTATTATCATAAGCATAATGAAAAGCATACCCATTATAAGGCAGGTAAGCGCAGGGCTGATATAAAGCATCATTGCGAAAATACCGATTGCCGTAACAAGTGAGGATATTACCTGTACAAGACCCTGACTTATAGCCTCACGCACCGTGTCAACGTCGTTGGTAAAACGGCTCATTAATTCACCGTGGGTGTGGGTGTCAAAATATTTTATGGGTAAATCCTGTAAATGGTCGAAAAGGTCACGTCTTAAAAGATTGAGTGTTTTCTGTGAAACGTTGAGCATAAGACGCGCGTGAAGATACTGTGCGCCTGCACCTGCGGTATATAATACTGCAAGAATTACAAGATATTTTATAACCGTGCTTAAATCATTTGACTTGGTTTCAACCAAAAAACCGATTTCGTTGATAATGGGTGTAAGGAAATAGGTTCCTGCAATGTTTGCAAATGCTGAGAACAGAACAAGGAATATAACAATTGCAAGTAAACCCTTGCTCTTTGCAACGTAGGACAGGAGTCTGCCTATGGTTTTAAGAGGATTCTTCGGTTTTTCAAATTTCATTTTAGCACCGGGGCCCTGGGGCTGTGCTTTTTGTTTTTTAGCCATAGTTACACTCCTTTCTTATTGTTCCATTTTGTTTTCCTGTTGTGAAAGGAAAACTTCTTTGTAAATTTCGTTTCGTTCAATGAGTTCCTCGTGAGTGCCGATATCGTCGATTTTACCGTCGTCAAGGACAACTATCTTATCTGCAAACTGTATTGAGTTGATTCGTTGAGCGATAATGATTTTTGTGGTATCCGGTAAAAGGTTTTTCATTCCCTCGCGGATTTTACCATCCGTTGCCGTGTCAACGGCACTTGTGGAGTCGTCAAGAATAAGAACCTTTGGTTTTTTAAGTATTGCACGGGCAATACACAAACGCTGTTTTTGTCCGCCCGAAACGTTTACACCGCCCTGACCCAAATCTGTTTTGTAGCCGTCGGGGAAGCTCATAACGAAATCATCTGCCTGAGCAATTTTAGCCGCGGCACGTATTTCGTCCATAGTTGCGTTTTCATCACCCCAACGAAGGTTGTCTTCAATTGTACCTGTGAAAAGCAAGTTTGTCTGAAGCACCATTGAAACCGCATTACGAAGGGTATTGAGCTTGTAGTCCTTAACGTTTCTGCCACCGACTAAAACCTCGCCCTCGGTTATATCATAAAGACGGGGAATAAGCTGTACAAGGGATGTCTTGGCACTACCTGTACCGCCCAAAATACCAATGGTTTCACCAGATTTTATGGTAAGGTTAATATCCTTAAGTACGTTGTTTTCTGCCTGTTCACTGTATTTGAAGCAAACATTTTTAAACTCAATGCTACCGTCTTTTACCGTTGCATTTTCGTCGCCGTTTTCGTCAGTAATATGTGATTTTTCAGTTAAAACCTCGTTGATACGTGACATTGATGTTTTTGCCATAACGGACAAAACAAAAATCATCGAGATAATCATAAGTGACATAAATATCTGCTGGATATAAGTTATGAAACTCATAAGGTCACCCAGGTACATATTGCCGTCAAGAATAAGGTTGGCACCAATCCACAAAACAAGAATTATACAACTGTAAATTGAAGCTGCCATAATAGGGTTGTTAAGAATGATAAGCTTTTCGGCAAAAATTGATGCATCTTTGAGTTCATCATTTGAAACGCGAAATTTATCTTTTTCGTGCTTTGCACGTACAAAAGCCTTAACAACACGGGCACCGATAAGGGTCTCCTGAATGGAGTTGTTGAGCTTGTCGTATTTTTTGAACATTTTTTCAAAACGCTTGTGCGCCAATGAACCGATAAGAAGAATAAGCCCGAACATAATGGGCGCTATTGCAAGGAAAACCAAGGACAATTTTTTGTTTATGGTAAATGCCATATAGATGGCCATACCGAACATAAGTGGTGAGCGTATCAACATACGCAAAGCCATCATAAATGCCATCTGCACCATATTGATATCGGTTGTCATTCGGGTTATAAGTGAACCTGTTGAGAATTTGTCAACGTTGGAGAATGAGAAATCCTGTATTTTGTTGAAAATTCCTTTTCTCAGTTCCGCACCGAAGCCCATACCTGCTTTTGAAGCAAAGAAGGCGGCACTTGCACCACAGGCAAGGGATATGAGTGATATACCAAACATAAGACCGCCAAGGGCAAGTATTAGGTCGGTTCCCTGAAATCTGTCAAAGCCTATTTTTATGAGAATATCTGCAATGAAACTCTCTTTTTCCGCTAAGGACTGACCGCTTATGCCACAGTCGATAATAACTGACATCAAAAGGGGAATCGTAACTTCTATAAGAACTTCAAAGATAATTGCCACGGGGGACATAATGGCGTAGCCCGTGTATTTTTTTGCGTAACGCAAAAGATTTTTAATCATTATTGAACGCCTCCTTGTTTAAAACTCGGTTAATTTCTTCTTTAGTAAGTTTTTCTGAATCAAGGTTATGGTGAAGCCTTATCAGAAGATTATGTAACGTTTCTCTTTCTTCAGGGGTGAAATCACGGAACATTGCCTCGTCCGTTGCATCACAGATTTTTCTGAACTCCATGAAAGCCTCTTTGCCTTTTTCCGTAACGCTCAGGTGGTTTTTGCGTGAATCTGTTTCGTCAGGTGTGCGGACAATAAGTCCTGCTTTTTCAATACGTTTTATGGTTACAGCAATACTTGCGGCAGAAATATGCATAGCTTCGGCAAGTTCTTTTTGCGTACAGGCATCGTGCTGGAGAACGTATTCTAAAATCATCGGTTGCCCAAAATAAAGCCCCACGCTTGAAGCGGATTTCGTTATTCTGTAACGGTGGATTGCGGAAATGGAAATAAGTTCACAAACGAGTTTTCGCAGTTCCATTTTTTGTCTCCTTTCCAAAATAGTTAAACGTTTAAGTTAATGGTTTATATAATACCACTTTTTAGTGTTTTATTATTACAAAAAAGAAAAAAGGAACTGTTTTTTATATAATTTAAGCTAAAAATACGGTTTTGCAAAATAAGTTGAATTTTTGCAGTCGTTTTTTGTTCCATCCTTTGTACAAAACAACCAATGATTTGGGTGTAAATTTATACTGCCTTTGAACAAAATATATCAAAAACTATTGAAATGAAAAATTAAATTTGTTATCATTATGTTGATATATCATAAATTTTTGAGGGTGGTGGCAGAATGGATAAGAAAACCGGGAATACAAATTATTCCGAGTTTCCTTTGTATGTGTTTCATCAGGGGCGCAACTTTAAAGCTCAGGATTTTCTGGGAGCTCATAAGGTAGAGGAAAATAAGTTTGTGTTCAGGGTTTGGGCACCTCACGCGGCAGCAGTTTATGTGGTTGGTGACTTTAACGGTTGGAATGAAGAAAGCTCACCTATGTCAAAATTAAATGATGCAGGTGTGTGGGAAGCTTACGTCGATGGGGTCAAAAATTTTGATGCATATAAATTTTTGATTTATACCGGAAATGGCAATAAGCTTTATAAAGCGGATCCCTACGCATTCCACGCAGAAACAAGACCAGGTACTGCTTCAAAAATTTTCACCAGTGAATATAAATGGCGTGATGGCACGTGGCTAAAAAAACGAAAACACTCCTCCGTTTATAAATCCCCTGTGAATATCTATGAGGTTCACTTGGGCTCGTGGAGAATTTATGAGGATGGTAACACTTTAAGTTATCGTGATCTTGCCAAGGAATTGGTTGGCTACGCAAAAGATATGGGGTACACCCACATTGAGGTTATGCCCGTTGCGGAGCATCCCTTTGACGGCTCGTGGGGTTATCAGGTAACAGGTTATTTTGCACCGACCTCCCGTTATGGTACACCCGATGACTTTAAATTCTTTGTTGATGAATGTCACAAAGCGGGTCTCGGGGTAATTGTTGACTGGGTTCCTGCCCATTTCCCCAAGGATGCTCACGGTCTTGCAAACTTTGACGGTGAAGCCTGCTATGAATATGCGGATATTAAGAAGGGCGAACACCTTCAATGGGGTACTAAAATATTTGACTACGGCAGAAACGAAGTGCAGAGTTTCCTTATTTCAAATGCCTGTTTCTGGTTGGAAGAGTACCACGTTGACGGCTTACGAGTGGATGCGGTGGCATCGATGCTCTACCTTGACTACGGCAGGGAGGACGGTCAATGGGTTGCCAATGAAAAAGGTGGTAACGAAAACCTTGAGGCCGTTGCTTTTATGAAACTTCTTAATGAAACTGTTTTTAAGGAACATAGTGGCGTTATGATGATTGCTGAGGAAAGTACCGCCTGGCCCATGGTTTCAAAACCCGTGTTCATGGGAGGTCTCGGATATAACTTCAAGTGGAATATGGGTTGGATGAACGACATCCTGCGTTATTTTTCCCTTGACGGTATTTACAGAAAGTATAATCACGATTTGATTACTTTCTCTTTCTTCTACGCATTCAGTGAGAATTTTGTATTACCTATTTCCCACGATGAGGTGGTTCACGGCAAAGGTTCACTTATAAACAAAATGCCCGGTAATTACAACGAGAAGTTTGCAGGTGTCAGAGCCTTTTTAGGCTATATGTACGCACACCCCGGTAAAAAACTTCTGTTTATGGGCTCGGAGTTCGGTCAGTTTATTGAGTGGGACTACAAAAAAGGTCTTGATTGGTTGCTCCTTGACTATGATATGCATCTTCTGTTGCAGGACTACACCAAGGCGCTCAATAAATTCTATAAAAAGAATGCACCTTTGTGGCAGATAGATTACAGTTGGGAAGGCTTTAACTGGATAGTCAGTGACGATAATTCCAACTCCGTAATAGCTTTCGTCAGGAACGATGAAAATGATGAAAAAATCATTGCTGTTTGTAACTTTACACCCGTTTTAAGGAAAGACTATAAAATAGGTGTACCTGAGGCAGACGGCTACGAAATAGTTTTCAATTCAGATGCTTCAAAGTATGGCGGTACAGGTGAAAAACTCAAAAAGAGTTATCAGTTAAAGAATGGTGCAATGCACGGCTATGATAACTACATAGAGTTAAAGCTTCCGCCAATGAGCACGATTTACCTTAAGCAAAAGAAAGCTAAAAAACAAACTGATAATAATTAATTTCATATAAATCGAAAGGAACGTGACAACAATGGCAAAAAAGACAGAATGTATTGCAATGCTTCTTGCAGGCGGTCAGGGTTCAAGACTTGGCGTTCTTACAAAAAACATTGCTAAACCTGCCGTACCTTACGGCGGCAAGTACAGAATTATTGACTTCCCCCTTTCAAACTGTGTGAACTCAGGTATTTATACCGTTGGTGTTCTCACACAGTATCAGCCCCTTGAACTTAACGAGTATCTGGGCAACGGCGGTCCCTGGGACCTTGACCGTGCCAATGGTGGTGTTCATATCCTTTCACCCTATCAGCAGATAGAGGGTACTGAGTGGTATAAAGGTACTGCTAACGCAATTTATCAGAATATTCATTTCATTGACAGATACAATCCCGAATATGTAGCAATTCTTTCGGGTGACCACATCTACAAAATGGACTATGCAAAAATGCTTCAGTACCATAAGGAAAAGGATGCGGCTTGTACAATTGCTATGCTCGAAGTTCCGTGGGAGGAGGCTTCTCGTTTCGGTCTTATGTTCACTGACGACGAGGGCAGAATCACCGCTTTCGAGGAAAAACCAAAGAATCCCAAGAGCAACAAAGCATCAATGGGTGTTTATATGTTCACATGGTCAAAACTTCGTCAGTATCTTATTGATGACGAAAATGACCCCGATTCCTCAAACGACTTCGGTAAAAACGTTATTCCTGCAATGCACGAAGCCGGGGAAAGACTTTTTGCTTACGGTTTTGACGGCTATTGGAAAGACGTTGGTACAATTGACTCTCTCTGCGAAGCAAACCTTGACCTTCTTAATCCCAAGGCAAATATTGATTTAAGCGACCCCTCCTGGAAGATTTACGGCAGAGGTAATGCAACTGCTCCTCAGTACGTATCCGATAAAGCGCAGATCGAAAACTCAATTGCCTCTGCAGGTTGCGAAATAGAAGGTAAAATTGATTACTCAATCCTTTTCTCCGACGTTACTGTTGAAGAAGGTGCATTTGTTGATTACTCAATCGTTATGCCCGGTGCAGTTATTAAAAAGGGTGCGGTTGTTCAGTACGCAATGGTTGCTGAAAACGCAGTTATTGAAGAAGGCGCAGTAGTTGGCGAAAATCCCCAGAATTGCGAAGATCGTGATAATTGGGGTGTAAGCGTTGTTGGTGCCGGTGTTACGGTCGGCAAAAACGCAAAGGTTAAAGCGCAGTCAATGATTTCAGAAGATGTTAAGGAGGGCGAAACAGTATGATGCCGAAAAACGTACTCGGAATTGTTTACTCCAATTCCTATGATTCAAGCCTTGGTGCTCTTACAGCAAGACGTACAATGGGTTCAGTACCCTTTGGGGGCAGATACCGTCTTATTGACTTCCCCCTTTCAAACCTTGTTAACTGCGGTGTTACAAAGGTTGGTGTTATTGCAAACAGTAACTTCCGTTCACTTATGGACCACGTAGGAAGCGGCAGACCCTGGGACCTTTCAAGAAAGGTTGACGGACTTACAATGCTTCCGCCCTTTACTCCTGCGGTAGTTGACGGCAATAACAAAATTGACTCTTTAAGCAGAATTATGGACTTCATTTCTCACTCAAAACAGGAATATGTTGTTCTTATGGACTCTAATTTTGTGTGCAACACAGATTTGTCAAGGCTCTTTGATTTCCATTCAAAGAAAAATGCAGATATTACAATTGCTTATTGCACAGGTGCACTTCCCAAACTTAATAATATTGCAGTTCTTGACGTAAACGAAGATGCAAAGGTTACTGATATCGGTATTGACCTTAAAACTGCATCCGACGTAAACTATTCTGCAAACATCATTCTTATAAGAAAAGCTCTTCTTGAAAGACTTATCGGCGATGCACAGAGCTACGCTTACACAAGCTTTGAAAAGGACATTCTTCAGAAAAACGTTGCTACACTTAATATTTACGGTTATAAGATTCCCGAGTGGAACTGCACAATCGACAGTATGAACACATACTTCGAGGCTAATATGAAGCTTCTTGAAAAGGCTAACAGAAAAGAACTTTTCAACGATGAAACACCTGTATATACAAAGGTTCGTAACGATATGCCCGTTGTTTACGGTATTACATCAAATTGCAAAAACTCCCTTATTGCCGATGGTTGCCAGATTGAAGGTACTGTTAAAAACAGTATTATCTTCCGAGGCGCAAGAGTTGCAAAGGGTGCAGTTGTTGAAAACTCAATTCTTATGCAGGATGCTTTTGTTGGTGAGGATGCAAAGCTCAACTGTGTTATTATGGATAAAAATACAGTTATCACTCCTAAAAAGGTTCTTTCAGGTGATAAGAGTTATCCCTTGTTCGTAGGTAAAGAAATAGTTATCTAAAGAGAGGAGAAAATAAGATGAAGGTTTTGTATGCTGCAAGTGAAGCATTACCCTTTATTGCCAGTGGTGGTTTAGGTGACGTTGCAGGTTCATTGCCCCAGGCATTAAGAAAAAGACTTATTGGTTGCCGTGTGGTAATGCCCCTTTACGATAATATTAAGCAAGAGCTTAAGGACTCAATGAAATTTATTACAAACATCTCAGTGCCTGTTGCTTGGCGCAGACAGTATTGCGGAATATTTGAAGCAAGAGCCGGCGGGGTAATCTATTATCTTCTTGATAATCAGTATTACTTCAAAAGAGATTCTCTTTACGGCTTTTATGATGATGCGGAGCGTTTCGCATTCTTCTCAAGGGCAATTCTTGAAATAATTCCTCATATCGGTTTCAAGCCCGATATTATTCACTGTAACGACTGGCAGACTGCATTGACTCCTGTTTATTACAGCACAATGTATGCCGACAGGCCCGGTTACGAGAATATCAAGACTGTTTTCACAATCCATAACATTCAGTACCAGGGTGTTTATGGTGAAGAGCTTCTTGATAACGTTGTGGGTATTAACCACGTGCACAAGAACTTGCTTGAATATGACGGCACCGTGAACCTTATGAAGGGTGCTATTGAGTGCGCTAACCAGGTTACAACAGTTAGCCCCTCGTATGCTAAAGAAATTCTTGACCCATGGTATTCCCACGGTCTTGATACAATTCTTAAAGAGCGTAGTTTTAAACTCAGAGGTATTCTTAACGGTATTGATGTTATTAATTACAATCCCGAAACAGATAAAGATATTTTTAAAAATTATAATTCTGAAAATATCCGTGGCAAATATGCCAATAAAACAGAACTCCAGAAGCTTTTAGGGCTTCCGGAGAAAAGTGATACTCCCGTTATGGGTATGGTTACAAGACTTGTTTCACATAAGGGTCTTGACCTTTGCAAGGCAATTCTTGACGAACTTCTTGCTACAACGGATATTCAGCTTGTGGTTCTTGGCTCTGGCGACTACCAGTACGAGGAATTCTTCCGCGGTCTTGCGGCACGTTACCCCGAGCAGGTTGGCTTGTGCTTAGGCTTTGTTCCCGACCTTGCACGAAAAATTTATGCAGGTAGCGATTTATTCCTTATGCCCTCAAAGAGTGAGCCCTGCGGTCTTTCACAGATGGTAGCGCTTCGTTATGGTACAATTCCCATTGTACGTGAAACAGGCGGTCTTCGTGACTCCGTTCGTGATAGCGGTGACGGTGAAGGCAACGGCTTTGTATTCTCAAGCTACAATGCTCACGATATGCTCCATGCTATCAGAAGAGCGTGTGAGGGCTACGAGGATAAGGAGGGTTGGCAGATTCTTGTCAAACGTGCTATGGATAGCGACAACAGTTGGGGCAAATCCGCTAATGATTATATAAGAATGTATAAGGAAGTTCTTAAAGGTTAACTTATAAGTTTCCCGAAGATTTTCTTATAATATTTTCTATTCCTTTAATGACGGCCTCGATGCTTTTGGGTTCGGGGCCGCCGTATCGTCTTGCGTTAACGGTTTTTTCGGGGAAATCATTAAGGTATGCCTCGGTTAGCGCAAGTGCCGCAAACTGGGCGTTTTTAGGTGAAATAGAAAACCAACGTTTGGGAATATATCCCTTTTGTGCGGCGGCAAAAAGAATTCTGTACAAAGTAATGGCGTACAGAATATCCGCGTGTTCACCCGCCTGAGAAGAACCTGCGTTCATTCTTTCGTGGGTCATAATAGCCGCGCGGTAAATTGAACGGGTGTTAAATATAGAGTCTTCTTCACGGTCTTCAAGAGTTTTGGAGTCAAGACCCGCACGGCTCTGGGTTCTGCCGAGAATATAGTCGGTAGTAACGCCGTAATAATCCGCAACCTTACATAAAAAGTCCATATTAAATTCACGGATTCCTTTTTCGTAATGGGATAAGAGTGCCTGTGAAACTCCTAATTCAAGGGCGGCGACTTTCTGGCTTATGCCTTTTTCGGTTCTCAGTTCTACGAGTCTTTCGGAATATGTTGCCATTATTTAACACCTCATTATACAGATTGTATAATATATTACACTATCTTTCAGGAGAATGCAATGAAAACTTACACAGTTCATTTAATAAGACATGCTCTTACAAAGGGCAATCTTGAAGGTCGATATATAGGACAGACCGACGAGGAGTTGTGCCGTGAGGGTATTGAACAACTTGAAAAAATGAAATCCGACTACGATTACCCTTACCCCGAGGTTGTTTTTACAAGTACATTAAAACGTTGTGTACAGACCGCTAAAATACTTTATCCCGATAAAACCCCCATTGAAATGAGGGGTTTTGAGGAGTGCGATTTTGGTGAGTTTGAGGGTCATACTGCCGATGAATTGAAGCCTTACGAGGAGTTCAGTGAGTGGCTTGCAGGTGGTGAGGACGCAAAACCCCTTAATGGTGAGAGCAATAGTGAATTTGCCACAAGAGTGTGCGATTGCTTTATAAAAACAGTTGACGGACTCATAAAAACAGGTATGAGTAGCGCCGCAATAATTACCCACGGTGGTGTTATAATGTCAATACTTGCGGCTTTCGGTTTACCTGAAATGCCCATGACCGAGTGGCTTTGTCCCTCAGGTTGTGGTTATACAATCCGTATAACTCCCTCTTTGTGGAGCAGAATGAAAAAGTTTGAAGTAATAAACGAAGTTCCCGCAGAACCTCTTACTGCGGCTCAGGAAGAACGCCTTTGGGATTATTATGGTGAACTTCCCGAAGATGATGATTGGGACATTGAAGGTGATTTAAGTGTCTGATTACAAAATTTTCGCAAACCACGCCCATCTTTTTCCAAAAAACACAAAGCCCAACGGTGATATAGACTGTTTGAAGTCTTTGCTCAATGAATGTGAAATTGAGAGTGCAGTCTGTTTTTCACCTTTTTGGCATCAGATGGATATGTACGCTCACACAACGGGGCAGAATCCTTGTGAATGGACTGCCAACACCCTTAAAAACGAGCCGAATCTTGTGGGCTTCGGAACGATTGATTTTGACCGTGCAGACCTTAAAGACCAGGTTAAAAAAATCAAAGATTTAGGTCTTTACGGTATAAAAATACATCCTGCCGCACAAGAGGTCAATGTAGCAGGCAAAGAGCTTTTTGAGGTTTACGAGCAAGCACAAGAGCTCGGTCTTTTTATATCCTTCCATACGGGACTTCATTGGCACAGAATTTCTGATTATCAGATGCTTTTATTTGACGAGGTTGCTTACAACTTCCCTAAACTCCGTTTCAGTATGGAGCATATAGGCGGTTACAGTTTCTTTAAAGAGGCACTTTTGATAATGAACAATAACTCCCGTGGTGAAATTCATAACACCTTTGCAGGGTGGACGAGCATCGCTATGGAAACCGACGCTTTAGGTAATGAGCGTCAGGGCGCCTGGTCTATAACCGATGACCAGCTTTGCACACTTATACATCAGACAGGTCACGAAAGAAGTATTTTCGGTCTCGACTTCCCTTATAAAGGGGTCGAAGAAACTAAAGCGGCAATTGACCGCATTAAAAATCTATCCGTTACCGAAGAAGCAAAACGCGGTATACTTGGTGAAAACTTAAGAAGAGAGTTGTTAGGATAAAAATAAAAATCGTCGCTTGTAGTTTATAAGCGACGATTTTTCAATTATTGTCATTGTCGGGAAATAATTCTATTATTTCAGGGGATGAAATATACTTTTCCTCACACCTTTGTTGAGCTTCTATGAGAATATTTATTGCCTTTTCCGTGGCACGAAATAAATCCAAATACATTTCTTTGTAGTCCAAAACCATCACCTCACACATATTTTAGGACAAATAGTCCAAAATGTCAATAGGACATAATGTCCTGTTGTATATTTTGTTTGGTGATTAAAATGAAGTTAAGAATCAGGGATTTGCGAGAAGATAACGATTACACCCAAAAATTTGTTTCAGAATATCTTATGTGTGACCAATCGTTGTATTCGAAATACGAAAGAGGGGAGAGGCAGTTGCCTCTTGATTTTGCTGTAAAACTTGCGAAACTATATAACACAAGCGTTGATTACATTGTAGGAATAACAGATAAAAAATAAAATAACCGCCGATTTTTGTCGGCGGTTAAGCTTTTTGTTGAAATTTTTTAAAAAGGGTATTATTATTTACAAATAAGTTAAACTAATTTAAGAGGCGAAAAAACAAATGATAATAGATTTCCATACCCACGCTTTTCCCGATAAAATTGCCTCTATGGCAATGGAAAAGTTAAGTGACGCATCGGGCGGACTTATACCACAGACCGACGGCACCGTAAATGGACTTAAAAAGATAATGAAAACTGACGGAGTGGATAAGAGCGTTGTACTTGCAATTGCAACCAACGAAAAACAACAAACTGCCGTGAATGATTTTGTTGCATCGCAAAAATGTGATGAGATAATTCCCTTCGGCTCGGTTTATCCTCACGCAGAAAATGCTATTGAAGAATTGGAAAGAATACACTCTATGGGTTTAAAGGGAATAAAGCTTCATCCCGAATATCAACGGTTTTTTGCGGATGACCCAAAAATGAAACCTATTTACAAAAAAATATCCGAGTTAGGTCTGATAGTTCTTTTTCACGCAGGTGAAGATTTAGGTTATCCTGCGCCATATCACGCTACACCCGAGCGTTTGAGAAAAGCGGCAAAGTGGATTGACTCGCCAATGATTTGTGCCCATTGGGGCAGTGCATATATGGGAGAAGATGTATTAAAATACCTCTGTGATATTCCCGTACATTTTGACACTGCCTTCGGTTACGCTATGATATCCAAAGACCGCGCTCAGCGTATTCTTGATAAAAAGGGTACAGATTATATTTTGTTCGGTTCAGATTGCCCATGGCACGCACCCTCGTGGGATATCAGAATGATAGAAACCCTAGGACTTTCTGAGGATGAAAAAGAAAAAATTTATTATAAAAATGCCTTGAGATTATTAGGTATTTAAAAAACTCGGTCAGTTAACAATCTGACCGAGTTTTATTTATTGTATAATCTTATAGATCAACGGTTCTTTAGGTGGCTGGGTTTCCGAAAATTCCAGAGCATTAATAAAACAATTTTTGGCATTTTCAAAGGAGTTTTTATTGCAGGAGTAAAGTGTTGCTAAAATATCGCCTTTGTTTATTTTGTCTCCCGTTTTTTTATTAAGGATGATACCTGCGCTCATATCAATGGTATCGTCCTTTTTTTCGCGTCCTGCACCTAAAATTACCGCAGAAACACCGATTTTTTCCGCATCAGCACTTATAATATAGCCGTCACAGGGAGCGGTTATTTCGTAGGAGTAGTCTGCTTTTTTGAATGCGGGATCGGATGTTACAGAACCTTGGGCCACTATCCACTCTTTGAATTTAGCCAATGCTTTTTTAGAGTAAAGAGCATCTTCGGTAAGTTTACGAGCTTCGTCGGAGCTGATGTTTTTTGTAACGGATACAAGCTGAGTTGCAAGTGAAAGGCAAACTTCCTTTAAATCATCGGAGCCGTTGCCGTTTAAAACCTCAAGGGCTTCTTCAACCTCAAGGGCGTTACCTATGTTGTTACCCAAGGGTCTGCTCATATTGGTAATAAGGGCGGTTGTGTTTCTACCGCAAGCCTTACCGATTTTTACCATTTCCTTTGCAAGACCCTCCGCCTCCTCGGGGGTTTTCATAAATGCGCCTGAGCCGTATTTTACGTCGAGCACTATATTTTTAGCCCCTGCTGCAAGCTTTTTCGACATAATGCTTGATGCTATAAGGGGCATACTGTCAACAGTTGCCGTAACGTCCCTGAGAGCATATAGTTTTTTGTCTGCGGGGGTAAGGTTACCTGTCTGTCCTACAACCGCAATACCGATTTTTTCAACCTGAGCGAAAAATTCTTCGGGTGAAAGTGCGGTATTGAAGCCATCAATGGACTCTAATTTATCAATTGTACCCCCTGTGTGACCTAAACCGCGACCACTCATTTTAGCCATTACACATCCGAGGGATGCGCAGATAGGCGCTACAATGAGGGTTGTTTTGTCACCAACACCGCCGGTACTGTGTTTATCCGCACTAAGTGTACCGAAGCGTGAAAGGTCAACTGTATCGCCCGAGTTTGCCATTGCCATAGTAAGGTTTGCAGTTTCTTCTTCAGTCATGCCTTTGTAAAAAACTGCCATACAAAAGGCGGATGCCTGATAATCGGGGATGGAGCCGTCAACATAGCCTTTTATAAAAAAGTCAATTTCTTCTTTTGTTAAAGAAAAGCCGTCACGCTTTTTCTTTATGATGTCGTACATTCGCATAAAATTACCTCACGTTTTCGGGTGAAAATGAAAAGGGGAGTAAGTCTTTCAAGGTAACAACTTTATAATCTTCATTATTTTCACCTAAAATGATTTGGAAATCATCGTCGCAAAATTCCCTTAATACCTGACGACAAACACCACAAGGGGCGAAAATGCCGTTAACAATACCGTCTTTTCCGCCTGCGACAGCAATTTTAAGGAATTCTCTTTCGCCCTCGTTTATGGCTTTAAAAATCGCAACTCTTTCGGCACATATTGTAGGGGAGAAAGAGGCGTTTTCAATATTCGCACCTGTAAAAATCTTGCCGTTTTTACAAAGGAGTGCCGCACCTACTTTACAGTTTGAGTAAGCGGAGTAGGATTTTTTCATCTCTTTTATTGCCGTTAAAAGTAATTCTTTATCAGTCATAAAATCACCCTTTCAGAAGATTTTTAACCTGTTTTGAAATAAAGTTGAAGCCCTCTATTGTCCCAAGGTTTTCGGGCTCTATATTTTTACTATAAAGTATAAAGGGCACGTATTCGCGGGTGTGGTCTGTGCCCTTGAACCCAGGGTCGCAACCGTGGTCGGCGGTTATTATAAGTGCATCGTCGGACTTCATATTCTGAATAAAAGTCCCGAGCCAGGTATCAAACTCACTGAAGGCCTTGGCGTAACCGTCAATGTCGTTTCTGTGGCCGTAAACCATATCAAAATCCACAAGGTTAACAAAGCAAAGTCCATTAAAATCCTTGTTCTGATATTCGCTGGTTTTCGTCATTCCGTCAACATTGTTTTTGGTGTAGGTATATGCCGTAATACCCTTACCTGCAAAAATATCGTTGATTTTACCGATGCCTATAATGTCGAAACCATCATTTTTCAGTTGGTCAAGGATAGTTTCTTTTGGGGGTTCCAGTGAAAAATCGTGTCTGTTAGCAGTTCTTCTAAAGGGATATTCCCCATCGAAGGGTCTTGCAATAACTCTGCCAATACCCCATTCATCCCGCAACATTTCACGGGCAATTTTACAGTAGTTATATAATTTCTCGGGAGGGATTATGCTTTCGTGGGCGGCTATCTGAAAAACGCTATCCGCAGATGTGTACACAATGAGTGCACCTGTTTTAAGATGTTCTTCGCCGTAATCCTTTATGACCTCCGTACCCGAATAGGTCTTATTGCAAATAACTTTGCAACCTGTTCTTTTCTCAAACTCAGAAATTAAATCTTCGGGGAATCCATCGGGGAAGGTGGGTAGGGGTTTTTCGGAGATAACCCCTGCAATTTCCCAATGACCAATGGTGGTATCCTTGCCCTTTGAAATTTCCTTGAGCCTTGCAACCTTTGATTTAAGTGTGCCTTCGCCAAGAAATGAAAGACCATCTATATGGGTGTATCCCAAATCGGGTAGATTTTTGATATTGAATTTCGGGGATTTTGAAATTGTACCTATGGTACTGCAACCCTTGTCACCAAAATCCTTCGAGTCGGGTGCTTCGCCTATACCACAACTGTCTAAAACTATAAGAAAAACCCGTTTGAATTTATCCATTTAAGCTTACCGCCGTTTCAAGTGAAAGTTTCATCATATCGGTAAAAGTGTTCTGTCGTTCTTCTGCTGAAAGGCTTTCGCCTGTTAATAGGTGGTCTGATACTGTGAGAATGGCAAGAGCGTTTTTTCCTGAACGTGCCGCATTCATATAAAGGGCGGCAGCTTCCATTTCAACACCTAAAACACCCATTTTACCCCATAAAGCAGTGGGTGTCATATTTTCGGGTGTGTCGCTTAAATCATTATAGAAAATATCTGAAGAAAGAACATTACCTACGGTATATTTCAAATCCAATTCATCGGCTTTATCTACCGCAGTTTTAAGAAGATTGAAATCTGCAATAGCAGAAAAAGTACCGGGAAGATTGAATGTGTGAGCGTAATTTGAGTCAGTACAAGCACCCTGAGCGATTATGATATTGCGTACATTTACCTTTTCGCTCATACCACCTGCGGAGCCAACGCGGATAATATTATCCACATCAAAAAAGTTGAAAAGCTCGTAGGAGTAAATACCAATTGAGGGCATACCCATACCCGAAGCCATAACGGAAACAGGGGTACCTTTGTAAGTACCCGTATAGCCGTGAATACCACGCACGTTATTAACTAACTGAGCGTTTTCAAGAAAATTTTCTGCAATGAATTTTGCACGTAGGGGGTCACCGGGCATAAGCACGGTTTTAGCAAAATCCGAAGGAGTTGCATTAATGTGTGGAGTGGGGTAGTTGATCATATTTATTTCTCCTAATTACGAATTATGAATTACGCATTTCGCATTATATACGGTACATCGTGTACATATTGGCATAAATGCCGTTTTTCTGAGTTAATTCTTCGTGTGTTCCGCTTTCGGCAATGCCGTCCTTGGTGACAACAAGAATTTTATCCGCATTTTTAATAGTTGTAAGTCTGTGGGCAACAGTTATGGTTGTTCTACCCTTTGAAAGACGTTCAAGGGACTGTTGGACAAGGAATTCACTTTCGTTGTCGAGAGCACTTGTGGCTTCGTCAAGAATAAGAATTTTCGGGTTTTTAAGGAAAACTCTCGCAATACTGATACGTTGTTTCTGTCCGCCCGAAAGCTTAACGCCTCTTTCACCAACGTAGGTATCAAATCCGTCGGGAAGCTTATCTATAAATTCTTCCGCACCTGCAAGACGAGCCGCCTCGCGGATTTCTTCCTCCGTAGCACCGGGTTTGCCATATTCGATATTTTCCCTTACAGTACCCGAGAAAAGGTATACGTCCTGTTGAACCACACCGATATTTTCGCGGAGTGATTTGAGTGTTACGTTGCGTATATCTGTGCCGTCAATTTTTATACTGCCATTTGTGATTTCATAAAAACGAGGAATAAGATTACATATTGTGGTTTTACCGCCACCTGAGGGTCCCACAAGTGCAAAGCTTTCACCACTGCCGATGTTAAGATTTATGTGGTTTAATATTTCCTCTGTTTCTTCGGAATATTTAAAGGTTACGTTGTCAAAATCAATTCTGCCCTCGGTAACTTCAAGGGGAATTGCATTTTCCTTGTCTTTAATGGCGGGGTCGATATCCATAATATCCGCAAAACGCTCAATACCCGTCATACCTCGTTGGAATTGCTCAACGAAGTCAACTAATTTTCGTATTGCCGTAAGAAGCATTGATGCGTACATAAGGTATGCAACGTAGTCGGGAGCCTTAATTCTTTCATTGAGCAAGAAAAATGCACCGATTACTGCTACTACAATATACATTATGCCCTCAAAAACCCTGTTAACAGAACTGTATGAGCCCATAAATTTATACATTACGGATTTTATACTGAGGAATTTTTCGTTTCCTGATTTGAATTTCTTTTCCTCAATATTTTCGTTGGCAAAGGATTTAACAACCCTTACACCCAATAGACTGTCTTCAATCTGTGCGTTTAATTCACCAAGTGTAACACGGCTTTCGCGCATACTGTCCTTCATACGTGTTTTAAAATATTTAAGGCATACCGCCATTAAGGGAATAACTGCAAACATTATAAGTGTCAGGATAATATCCATTCTTGCAAGAATTATGAATGAAACAAGAATTTTAACCCCTGCAATAAAAAATTCCTCAGGACAATGGTGAGCAAACTCCGTGACGTCAAAAAGGTCACTTGTGAAACGGGACATAATCGTACCCACTTTTGTTTCGTCGTAGTAGGAATAGGGTAGCTTGTGTAAATGCTCGAACATATCACGGCGCATATCCGTTTCCATCTTTGTGCCCATAATATGACCTACCGATGCCATATAATAGTTGGCAAGAGCATCAATTATGCGCAAAACTATGTAAATACCGCCCATTGTAAGAATGGTCTTAGCAGTAAGCAGAGCGATATTTTCAATAGCCGTGTCCGTAATATAACGGACAAATATAGGTAAAACCAATTCGCACACGGTAGTTAACGCGGCACAGAAAAGGTCGAGAAATAATGTTTTATAATGGGGTTTGTAGTAGGGTAAAAAGCGTTTTATAAGTTTTGCATTACCGGATTTATTTGTGTTTTTCATAGTTACTCCAAAAAGTATAAATTATATAAATATATGTTATCACAAAATACAAATCTGTTCAATAAACTTATTACATATTAAACAATTGAATTGAAAATTTTTCGGTGATATAATTAAAAGAAAATGCCTGAAGGTGATTTTATGAAATCTATAAAAATCGGTATATTCGGTACGGGTCGCGGAGGCACATTTATTGATAATATTATCAACAACAATGGTGAAGTTGTTGCTCTGTGTGACTGTAGGCGTGAGGCGATGGAAGAAGTGGCGGCAGAAATGAAAAATAAGCCTGCTATGTATACGGATTTTGAAGAATTTATAAATCACGATATGGACGCGGTTGTTATAGCCAACTACTTTCACGAACACGCAAAATATGCGGTGCGTTGCCTTGAAAAGGACCTGAACGTTCTGTCCGAGTGCGTAAGCAACGGCACTATGGCGGAGGGCGTACAGTTAGTACGAGCCGCGAAAAAGAGTAAGGGTATTTATATGCTCTCCGAAAACTACCCCTATATGATTTTTAATCAGGAAATGCGTAAGGTTTACGATAGCGGTGTTTTAGGTAAGGTGCTTTTTGCTGAGGGCGAGTATAATCACCCCTTTAATATGGATAATGAGGCAGAGCATAAGCCGTTACGTCCCTACCCCAATCATTGGCGTAATTTCCTGCCTCGTTCATATTATATTACTCATTCTCTGGCACCACTTATGTACATTACAGGCTCTTTCCCCGTAAGAGTTTCGGCAATGCCCGTTTTTGAGCCTTTCAACGAATATAAACACGTAGGTTCACTTGTGGGTGACAGAGCAACAATTATCACCTGTCTCAATGACGATAACTCTGTTTTCCGAGTAACAGGTTGTGCGGCTTTCGGCGCTCACGAAAATTCATATCGCGTATGCGGAACCAAGGGTCAGATTGAAAATTTAAGGGGTATGGGCGACAAGGTTATGCTCCGTTTTAATCATTGGGAAAAACCCGAGGGCTATGAAGAAGAAAATTTCTATGAGCCCCAATGGAACGTTGAGGATAAAGAACTTGCGGAAAAAGCAGGTCACGGTGGCGGAGATTTCTTTGTAATTAAAGAGTTTTTTGATTGTATCCGCGAAAACAGAAAACCCCAATTTGACGAGTATTTTGCTACTACCTGTTCTTCCGTTGCGATTTTAAGTCACCGTAGTGCATTAGAAAAGGGTATACCTTACGATATACCCGATTTTCGCAATGAAGAGGATTGCGTGAAATATGAAAACGATTACCTTACACCAATTCCGAGAAGTGACGGCAAGGCTCCCGATATGCCCTGTTGCTCACAGCCTGATTTTAAACCTACTCCGGAGCAATTTGAAGCATATCTTGAAATGCTGAAAAAAGATTTATGATTTTAAATGACTTGTGTCATTGAGGAATTTTAATTTGGTTTTGATTACGCCATCTTCTTTTGTGTAATTAACCAAAGTAACACCCGTATTAAGGTGAGAAAAATTAAAATTCTCTTTAAATGGAAAGTCAAGTGCCGCAAGGACTAAATATGAATTGAAAGTACCGTGTGCCACAAGGACAACGGTTGAGTCAAAATTATTTTCTGCCTTGATTTTTTCGATGATTTTCTTTGCCCTGTTGTATGCGATGTCATCAGTTTCTTTTCCCAAA
This sequence comes from Acutalibacteraceae bacterium, assembly GCA_045634165.1. GTDB lineage: Bacteria > Bacillota > Clostridia > Oscillospirales > Acutalibacteraceae > DTU089. Next base: position 18,751 of record JAZQZU010000053.1, on the reverse strand, counting down.
GATTTTCGGGGAAGGATAAGGGCATCGGGTATAACACTCAGTAAATCAGCGTCAACTAAACCTGTATACTCAGGGTCGGTACCCTTTTCAAGAAGTGAACAGTCAATTATAACAGGAACGTCTTTGTGGTGATTCTTAATTGCCTTTGTGGTTTTTACTGCTCTTATAAGGGGACTTGTATATATTTTATCTATCTTTTCATTTTTAAATCTTTCGCCTAAAAGGGCAACCTGGTTTTCCCCGTTTGGTGTAAGGTCAGTTTCGGTAAAGCCGTCGCCATTAAGATTACCATATGTTTCTCCGTGGCGGATAATATAAATAAACATTAAAATCACCTCTGCTAAATTATACTATTTAAAGTCGAAACTTGCAATATCGTTCGTTTAAACATATAATGACAGAGGAAAATATATAAGAGGTGTGAGTTTTATGAAATTAGAAGAAACAAAATTATCATCAACCGAAATTTTTGATGGTGTGGCTATACATCTTTTTAAGGATGAAATTCTTTTACCCAATGGCAATAAGGGTGTAAGAGAGGTTATCCGTCACCCCGGTGCAGTTTGTGTAATACCTATTACAGATGATGGTCAGATTATTTTTGTAAATCAGTTCAGGTATGCTTTTAATAAAGTTACCCTTGAAATTCCCGCGGGTAAGTTGGAAAAAGGTGAGGACCATCTTGAAGCTGCTCTCAGGGAGCTTTCAGAAGAAACAGGCCTCAGTGCAAAAAATGTTGTTCCTATGGGTGAGCTTTATACCACACCGGCGCTTATTGACGAGGTTATTTATATGTACCTTGCCACAGACCTGCAGGAAGGTGAGCAACATCTTGATGAGGATGAATTTATAAATACTATTAAAATCCCTCTAAAAAAAGCGGTTGAAATGGTAATGAATGGTGAAATTAAAGATTCAAAAACTCAGGTAATGATTCTTAAAGCAGATAAATATCTTAATAAATAAAAAAATGCAGTTGCAATTTGCAACTGCATTAATTTTTTTGAATTATTTTGCTTTCTTTTCTTTCTTATCAAGGAAGCCGACTTTGTACATAATGAATGCGAACAATACGGCACCGATGATACCGGGGAAAATAAGTGTTGAGGCACCGATGTTGGGAACAAACACAAGAATAAGGAGCATAAGAAGAATAGGTGCGAAGGAAATCTTCCAATGCTTAACAAAATAACCTGCACCGAGAGCACCGAAAAGAGCGGGAATAACCTGTTTGAATGCGGGCATAAGGAGCGGATTGTTTGTAAAAGAATCAAGGAAAGGAGCGAAAGCAATAATACCGATTGCAAGAACAATTGTTGTAACAATTGCAGATGTAGCAATTGCAATAGTAGAAATAACGTCGCCCTCTTCTGAGGTTGCTTTTACCTTTGCGTTTTCCATAGCACTGATGGCACAGGGAAGTTTGAGGTTAACGATATTACCTGTTACGAAGCTGAGGTAAGTACCGCCGGCACCAAGCATGGGAGTGTAGAAGATAACCTCTACAACAGCAATTGCCCAATACATAGGTACAACCTTAAGTAAACCGCTGAAAACAAAGGATAAGAAAGTTTTATCAGGCACAACACCAAGATAAAGGGTGATTGCCATAGGGAACATTAAAAGAACACAGAGGGCGGAGATGGTAGAAATTCTACCCCAACCATGGACTTTGTCAAAATATGACTTTTGCTTTTTAGTTTTATTTGCCATATTTAACCCCTCCATTCAAGTGACGCAATGTCTTTTAAGTTAATTACTCTTTCGCCAATGCTGAATGTTACGTCGGGTAAAATAGCGGGTAAGTAGTTGTATGCAACAACGGCAACAACCATACCTGCAATCATACCGATGGGCATAACGAAAGGTTCGAGCCAGGTAAGTTTGAATTTGTTTGAAACCAATTCAAGAACAATTGAAACAACGATTGAGGTTACAAGGGTTAATACCGAAAGGACACCTGCACCGTCAAGAAGTTCATCAGGTTTACCGGATCCTAAAATGGAGTTTGAAACAAACGCACCAATAAGACCGATGAAAAGAGCGGGAGTAACGTAGTCGATGAAACCTGCAATACCTCTTTTCTTTTTGGGTTTTGCGGTTTCTTCTGTCTGGACGGTTGTTTCTTCCGCAACCTGTTCTTTGTCAGATTTCTGGTTGAGTTTAAGAAATTTTTTGTGTAAGGGTTTTGCAGCAAAGGGAAGAACAACGAGGGAGAAACAAATACCTATTGTCATAACCCATGCAACACCTGCATATACTGCGGGGTCTGTGATTTTTTCACTGATTCCCGATGTGATGCCGAAAGCTTCGATTGCCTGTGTTGCCGCAAAGGTTTCGTATGTAATGTTACCGATAACAGAAAGACGAACCCAGGGGATAACAAGACCCAAGGCAGGGGCGAGAGCAATAACCGTAGCAAGTACGGAAAGTGCCGAGGGAAGTGTGAATAAAGCACTTGATGTAACAGCGTTTTTAAGTTTCTTTTTGTCGATGCCCAATTCTTTACCGTGCTTCCAGGCTTTTACGAGGAAGAACAAGGACTGAACGAGAACAAAAAGAATAATTGCACCGGCTATAAGGTATAAGCCGAGCGAACTATTATTGAACTCTGGCATAGTATCACTACTTTCTTTTATAATAATGAAATTATAGGCAATTTTTCAAGACCTGTCAATAAGTTACAAGGTTTTTATTAACACACATAATGCCATTTTTTGTGATATCCACCACTCCGTAGAACCCTTCACGCACACTACCGGGGTTAAAGTAATGGATACCGTCTTTGTATTGTTTTAAAGGTTGATGGGTATGACCGAAAAGCACAAGATTACAATTCTCGTTTTTTGCCCTTTCCTCAAGGTCAAAAAGCCCGAATTTCACCTTTTCCACATAACCGTGCGTAGCATAAATTTTGGCATTGTCCAAGGTGCGTATGTCTTTCTCGGGTAAATCGCAGGAAAAATCACAGTTGCCCCTTACACCTATGAAGAATTTTTTGTCAGAATAAGCACAATTCAGTTCATCGTACTCTCTGTATCCGTCACCTAAAAAATAAACTGCGTCTGCAGAAGATTCGCGGCTAATAGCTTCAAATAAATTTCCCCAGGCTCCGTGGGAGTCCGAAACTACAACTAACCTCAAGAATAATCACCGCCCAAGAACAATATATTATATAGATTATATATGTTAAAGGCGGCGATTTCAATGGACAAAAACGAAAATGCAAAATTTGATATGAATGAGCTTATGAAAAAAGCACCCTTATCCGAAAATTCGGGGGAAATCAGTAAAGAGCAGGTGGATGACTTTATAAACAACAACCTTTCTGAAAGTCAGGCAAAAGCGGTAAAGGAGCTGCTTTCCGACCCCGAAAAAACAAAAGCCGTTTTAAACAGTGATGCGGCAAAAATGATATTCAAAAAGTTTTTCGGGGGCAAAAACAATGGCTGATTTTGATATAAATGCAATTCTTAATTCCTTGTCCCCGCAGGATATTGAGAATATAAAACAAGCGGCCTCAGGTTTTTTTGGAAATCAGGGGAATAACGAGCCTCAAAAAGAAAAAACAGAAAGCAAAAGTGAGAACAAAATGCCATTTTCCGAGGGACTTTCAGGTCTTGGTATGCCCGATTTATCTCAACTTTCCCAACTTGCACCTGTTTTCAATGCATTCAACTCACAGGATGAGAGGGTGGAATTTATAAATGCCCTGAAACCTCTTTTATCAAAAGAAAGGCAGAGCAAAGCCGACGAAGCAATGAAACTCGTTAAACTTATGTCCGTGTTGCCCCTCTTAAGGGAAAGGGGGATTATGTAAATGGCGGATTACACGTACAACGAAATGATGAAAATGCAGAACGATGCTATAAAAAGAGTGGAGGAAATGCAAAAACGAGCCCGAAAAACCGTAGGCTTGGAAGAAAGGGATAAAAAAGAACAAGATCCCCCATCCGAAATTACACGGGATGAGCCCCGCAGGGTAAGTATGCCCAAAGACTATCTGGAAAATCTTAAGCACTATGCCGCAAACTCATCGCACAAGGATAAAGAAACAGAAACCCCAAAAGAAATCAAAAAAAACAAATCACCGAAAAAGGAATCGAGAAACGAAAACCCTTTCGGCGATTTGAATATGGATGAAGATAAGGCACTTCTTCTTGCACTTATACTTCTTTTATCTGAAGAAGGTGCAGACGAACTCCTTGTAATGGCGTTAATTTATATGTTGGCTTAAATATGTGATTGCTCCGAAGGTCTCTTTTGTTCTCGGCTTTTCCAATAACATTTCACTTACAAAAACACATCTTGAAAGTTTCACGTAAGGTATGACATAAAAAAGAGGAATAACAAGCAGACAACTTAATATCCAACCAAGAAAAGAGTATTCGAGTAAAACGCATTCGGTAAGAAAGCCGTCTGTAAAACGGATACTTTTTTTTATTGCGTCTTTAACTTTCATCTGTGGGTTAAGGCAGAAATAATAGGGTGCGGCAGAGTATCTGGCAACAGCGGCACGCCACATCACAATTGATATGGAAAGCAATAAACTGATACTTACGGAGAGGATAATGTGCATAACCGAGGACAGATCGTAGGCACTATAAACATAAATATCGCAAATTACACAAAGAGCGCAGGGGAAAAGGAAATATATAAGCCAAATGGTTTTATAAAAATTAACGGTGGTATAAAATTTAAGTGCGCGGAAGGCTTTTTTTGGTGTTGCGTATTTAAAAAGTAAGCGCAAAGAACCCTTTGAGCCTTGGGATCGGGTAAAATAAATAAACTGTTCCCCCATTTTAATCCCTGCAGAAACTAAAGCGGTTAAAAAGAAAAACCACACGTAAATTATAACGCAGACAAAGGAAACCTCTTTAACTCCGTATTGTGACGTAAGTTTTTCAAATAATGATGATTTGAGAAAGATAAATAACCCAGCAACGGTTAAAATTAACCGTCCCCACCGCAAACAGAAACTCGCAAAACTTATTGCAAAAAGACGAAAATTGTTTCTTGATAAAAGATATTTTGCTTGTAAACGAATATTGGTGTTCATAAAAACCTCCGAAAAAATATCCGCAGAGTGTAAAACTCTACGGATATATTTTTCACCAAAATTTGGTTTTTAATCGTTTTTATTGACGTTTTTTAAGTTTTCGTAAATAAAATACGGAATTCTTAAATCACCCTTACCCACACCTATTTCAATATGGGGCTTCATTGAACCGTGGAAATCAGAGCCGCCCGACAAAGCAAGACCCAGTTTTTCTGCCAGGGCTCTGTAATTGCTGATATCATTTTTATCATATTCGGGATAATAACCTTCAATGCCGGTAAGTCCGGCCTCTTTAAGGGTCAGCAAAAGAGATTCTGTCTTTTCCAGATCATAACCTGTCTGGTTAAGGTGGGCAAGAAAGGCAAGTCCGCCTGAAGCGCGTATTGATTTTACCGCTTCAACGGCGGTAAGCTCGTTTTTTTCGGAATATGCGGGTTTTCCGAGACCAATATATTTATCAAAGCATTCCTTTATGGTTTCGCAATAGCCTTTTTTTACCATAAGCTTTGCAATGTGGGCTCTGCCTACAAAATTACCCCCTGCAATTTCTAAAGCCTCGTCGTGGGTGATATTTAATCCCAGCTTCCGTAATTTGGAGCAAATATCCTCCATTCGTCTGCGACGAGAGTCTTTTAATTTTTTTATGGTGCTCAACAAAACGTCGTTTTCAGGGTCTATGAAAAGCCCGATAATATGAGTTTCCGTGTTCTCTGCAGCAGAAAACTCAATGCCGGGAATAAACTCAATGTTGCATTTTTCTGCCTGAGCCATAGCCTCTTTTATGCCGTCAACACTATCGTGGTCCGTAAGGGCGAATGCGCTTAAACCCTTCTTTTCGGCGTATAAAACAAGTTCACTCGGTGTCATTGTGCCGTCAGAACAGGTGGAATGAGTGTGAAAATCCACAATGCGTTCATCCAAAATAATGCGTTCCACTTCTTTTATTGAGGGGACGGAAAAAGCTTTGTGCTCACTTAAAAGTTTTTTACCCTGATGACCATAGTCAACCAAAACACAATCAATGCCTAAGGCGTTGGCAGTTTCAAGGTCGTGGAGTGTGTCGCCCACAAAAAGTGCAAGATTAGGGTTAATATCCAGTTTATCATAAAAGGCTTTAGCTCGGTGAATTTTGCTTTCTGCAAGGGTGTTGTCCGCGCCTAAAACAGCATCAAAACAGTCGTATATATCAAATTTCTTTAAAAGATCAATAACTTCGTCCTTTTGGTTTGCTGTTACTATGTATTGGGACACACCTTTATTTTTTAAGGTGTGCAAAAGGTCAGAAACGCCCTCAGCAAGGTGTGTTTGATTAATGTGACGGGCATAATCCCTGTGATAATCGCGGGAAATTTCATCAAAATCAATTTCCTCAGGCGGGAGGATATGGTGATAGAAACCAACAATGGGAGTTTCCACGTAATTATAATATTCACTTAAGGTTATGTGTGGGCGGTTTTTACGGGTAAGAAGGTCGTTTACACAGGCCAGGGCATTTCCAACGTCGTCTATTACCGTACCATTAAAATCCCAGAAAATATATTTGTAACGCATAACTAACTCCTCTATGGATAATATAGTGATTTTATCACATACGTACCCAAAAGGCAAATGGGTTTTAAAATAATGAACGGAAAATTACTCCTGTTATTACCCCTACAGCAAAGCAACCGCACAAGGTTAAAATGATTTTTCTCTTTTCGGAAGTATATCCTCTTGAGATAGGTGGTTTGCCCGCATTTTCCATTTCTTTTCGTGCACTCTCACGTAATCTGCCCTCGGACATACCGCTATATTCGGGTTTTACAAAAAATATCGCCTTTTCAAAAAAACCATTATCCGTTTCAGAGATTTCAAGCACCTGCTTGTTAACACCTTTAAGCATAAAAAAATCCTCCTTGAAAGTTCTTTTTCTGTATTTTATGTTGTGTAAATTAACAGAAATTTATACAGTTTTACTTATTTTTATGCTTTAGAAAAAATTATGGTTTTTTTGGTCATTATGACAATTGATTTTTGGTAAATTCCTTTTTGTAAATTAATAATTTTTACCGGATTGGTAAAATTGACAATTCCAAAATTATACAATTTGTATAATAGATTTTTGCACAAAAATGTTCAAAACACTGTTCAAAATGTTGACAACTGACCCCTTGAACAGGCTATACACCGCGGTTTTCGACATTTTCTATAATTTGATTGACAAAAAATGCTTATTGTTCAAAATATACGATTTGTTGATAAATTCTTTGAATTATACAAAATGGAGAATAGAAAAAACGCAAAAAATAAATGTTCGTTGGTTAAAACGAACAAAGGAAAAAAGTATATAAAAACACGCAAAATACTGTTGAAAATGTAGAAAAAGTTATTTTTCCAAAAAATAGGTTGACAAAAAATCTTTACTAATTAAGAAAAATAGTTTATTGTATTTTTGGTGATAAAAAATGACACAAAAATATGAGAATGGTAACGTGGTTTTAACCCTGGATGATGACCTGGATTTGGGGTTGTGCCTTGACTGCGGACAGGCGTTCAGGTGGAAACAGGATGAAAAGGGTTACTGGAATGGTGTTGCCTTTTCTAAAAAATTATGTGTAAGTCAAAATGAGAATATAATAACATTTTTCGATACTACGCCCCGGGATTTTGAAAACATCTGGAGTAGTTATTTTGATTTGAAAAGAAATTATAAAGATATAGTAGCAGGTTATACTGAAGAAAATATCAAAACTGCCTGTGCTCAATATCCCGGTATAAGAATATTAAAACAGGATGAGTGGGAGGCAATCTGCTCGTTCATAATTTCTGCCAATAACAACATTCCTCGTATTAAGGGTATTATAGAAAGGCTTTGCGAAAACTTCGGCGAAGATGTGGGTGGTGCCTATTCTTTTCCCTCGGCTCAAAAACTCAGTACACTTACTGTGGAAGATTTAGCGCCCTTAAGAGCGGGTTTCAGAGCAAAATATATAATAGATGCGGCACAGAAAGTTTCCTCGGGTGAGGTGGATATTGAGAAAATAAAAACTCTACCGCTGCCTGAAGCAAAAGCCGAGCTTCTTAAAATTAAAGGTGTTGGCGAAAAGGTTGCCCAATGCGCACTCCTTTACGGTTTTGGCAGAGTGGAGGCCTTTCCTGTGGATGTGTGGGTTAAACGAATTTTAGAGGAACTTTACCCCCACGGTTTACCTCAATGTATGGATGGAACACAAGGAATAGCACAGCAATACTTATTTCATTGGAGACGAAATATATAAACAAAAGCCCTTTGGTTACGAACCAAAGGACTTTCTTTTTTATTCTGTTGTTTCGCCTTTTTCAGGTGTTTTATTTTTGGGTGGTGCGTTCAAATACTCTTTTAAGAGTTTATAAATAGCTCCTGTAAGAGGAACGCCGATTATCATACCCGGTATACCAAACACACCGCCACCCACTACAACTGCCACAAGAACCCATATAGCAGGAAGACCCATTGATGAACCAACTACCTTTGGGTAAATAACATTTCCTTCAATTTGCTGAAGAATAATGAGGAAGATAAGGAAAATAAGAGCTTTTGTAGGGGACTCCGTAAGAATAAGGAATGCGCCGATACCGCCACCAATAAATGCGCCGACAACGGGCACGAGGGCGGAAAAACCGATAACTGCACCAATCATAGGAGCATAAGGAAGTCTTAAAATAAACATACCCACGGTACATAAAACACCCAGAATAACCGCTTCGGTACATTGACCTACAATAAAACGGTGGAAACTGTCATTAAGAACATCAAGTACATGTCTTGTCTTGTTGTACAACTCAGGCTTCAAAAATCTTGTCATAACCCGATTTGCCTGTGATGAAAGTTTTTTCTTGCTTAATAACAGATAGATTGCAAAAATCAATGCAATTACAACTGCCGCAACACCTGAAACAACAGTTGAAACTGTTGATACCACTACGTCAAAAATACTACCGAAACCTGAAATAACCTTTTCGATTAATTGGCTCACACGAGATTGCCAGTCAATTGACGTTAATTTTTCAAGAATAGCGGATGAATTTATTTCGTGTTTTTCAAGGAACAGAATAAGAGTTTCTATGAAAGAGGGTATCTGGGTAATGAGGAGCTTTATACAGGAAATAAGTTGGGGGATTATGAGCACCATAATAACCGCAACGAAAGCGGACAAGGTTACGATTGCCAGAAGTAAACTGACAGGAGTGCGTGTTTTTGATATCCATTTCTTTTTTGTACGGGGGAAATAATGCCGTTCAAAGAAACTCATAAGAATATTGAGTAGGTATGCTATAACAAAGCCTAAAAGCAAGGGTGTTGCCGCACCTAAGATTTTAGTGAAAACACCTGAAATATTTGACCAATAGTGTATGCCTAAATACAGAGCAAACACCGCAAGGGCAATTTTTATTATGGTGCGTGTTTCGATTTTCTTCATAGTTTCCACCTGTAAAAATTTATTGTGACAGTTTTCGCAAAAGCCTTGATAAGGGTAAAATCAACGTTCCTAAGAAGAAATTGCTTACACCGTGGATTGCATCAAAAGGAAGTCCCGCAGTTATCCAGGCAAGAGTACCTTTCAATGATAAACCGAAAGCCAGGGCTTGAAACGGTGCATAAAGGACTCCGTATAAAAATCCGTGAGCCGAGCATATAGCCATATACACAATAAGGGATTTTTTCGGTGACATATTTTTCGGCAAAAGCATTGTAACTGCCCAAGGTATGGTCCATATATACAAATATGGTATCCACCATATTCCGAATCCGTTTAAAAGACCTGTAAGCACTACGAATATATAAAGGGGATACAGGGCTTTTTTTCGGTATACCACGGTCATTGCAATAACAAAAATGCATATAAGATGAATGTTGGGTATGGCATCCATAATTACTTTTGAGGCATACATAACTGCACCCAACATACCGAAAATTGCAATTTCTTTTGCGGTGGTTTTCTTTTTATTCTGCTTTGAACTCATAGACTGTGTCTGCCTTAATTTCGGTTAATTCCACACCTGCGGAAGCATATTCTCCGTTTACATAGAATGCCCAATATTTACCGTCTTTGTCATAATCAACGGTAATTCCGTTTACGGTTTTAACGTAAAGTCCGTAAGGTCCGTCCTCACCTTGAATAAGGTCAAGCTCCATAAGTGCCTCACCTACGGTGGCTTTATCTGTATTTATTTCAAAAACAGATACTGTACCTTCCGGGTCGGTAACTTTAAAGGTAAATTGTTTTTCGCCCTGACCCATTTTAAGGGGTGTTGTTTCAACTGTATCGGTTGAAACAGGGGGTGTTTCGGGTTTCTCGGCACCACAGCCTGTTGCAAAAAGTGCTATAACCGCAATAAGCACAACGCAAAGGAGTAGTGACAAGGCTTTTTTAATACTTGTCAATTTCATAAATATTCTCCTATTGTTATATTATTTCATCTTTATGTGAAATCACACACCGGCACTCGCAGTTGTAAAGATGACTCTATCAGCAAGTATTTCGACTTGGTGCACATTTTTCACCTTCTCGGAAAAATCCAATGGTTTGTCCCCCTTTTGCGGTGGAGTGAGTGTGTTCGAACCCAATATGCCTTAAATGTCCGATTTCACGCACCTTTTATATTTTTTTGTCTCGATATACGATAGTATAACTTCGCCAAATAAAATCTAAAATGTACGCAAACTCAAACATTTAAGGTTCTGTGAAGTTTAATACTTGGCAATTTTTTCTGTAACAAGGCAAAACTCGCAGGAATACTGCCGTATTTCAAGAGTTTTAACGATGTTACGGGGAAAAGTGACTGTATTAAACCATATTTGGCTCGAACACGCTCACTCATAAGGGCAAGAAAAATGCCGTTTTGCACCTTACGGCGACGGGCTCGTACAGGATTTTCACCTGTTTCCTTGAACTGATGTGAGGATTATACCACAGATTACCTGTTTTTACAATAAAAAACCCGACACTCCAAAAGTGTCGGGTCAATTTTATTTATGATAAAGCTTTTTGCTTTCGTGTTGGGGTTCGCAAGTGATGTTGATGCCCAATTTTCTGAAAGTGTCAAGGTCAACCTGCGAGAGAATAACCGTTGCGTGAGCTTCGCTACCTTTTAAAAGATGTAAGGAGTCAAAAGCTTTTTTAGCATTCTCACTTGTAACCGCACTCATTGTAAGAGCAATAAGCACTTCGTCCGTATGAAGTCGGGGGTTATGGTTACCTAAAATACTTGTCTTAAGTGACTGAATGGGTTCAATAACCTCACGTTGGATAAGCAGTAATTCACTATCAATTTCTGCAACTGCTTTAAGCGCGTTGAGTAATGCGGCAGAAGCAGAGCCTAAAAGGTCACTTGTTTTACCTGTAACAATTTCACCATTAGGAAGTTCAATTGCAACGGCAGGTCTGTTGCCTGTTTCCTCGCTCTTTGTGAGGGCGGCTTTAACTGTGGGTCGGGCACTATCTACAGAAATACCCGCCTGATTCATAAGGCTTTCAATTTTTGCAATGGCGGCATCATTTTTGTGACCCATTTTTTTGTCGCAAAGTGTATTGAAATAACGGCGAACAATTTCCTCATGGGAGGCTTTACAACAAACCGCATCATCTGTAACACAGTAACCTGCCATATTAACACCCATATCCGTGGGCGATTTGTAGGGGCTTAGACCCTCGATTTTTTCAAACATTGCGTTAAGAACGGGGAAAACCTCAACGTCACGATTGTAGTTAACAGTTGTGATACCGTAAGCCTCAAGGTGATAGGGGTCAATCATATTAACGTCATTAAGGTCAGCAGTTGCCGCTTCATAAGCAAGATTAACGGGATGTTTAAGGGGAAGATTCCAGATAGGGAATGTTTCGAATTTAGCATAACCGGCTTTTACACCGCGCGCATTATCGTGATAAAGCTGTGAAAGACAGGTTGCCATCTTACCGCTACCGGGACCCGGGGCAGTAATAACAACCAAGGGTTTTGATGTTTCGATATAGTCGTTTTTGCCGAAGCCCTCATCACTGACAATTTTTTTAACGTTGTAGGGATAGCCGTCGATGGGGTAGTGCATAAAGACTTTTATACCTAAGTTTTCCAGTTTTTCTTTGAATTTAAGGGCGGTGGGTTGTCCGTCGAATTGGGTAATAACAACGCTTCCGACGTAAAGGTCAGCACTTGCAAAGGCATCCATAAGACGGAGCACGTCACTGTCGTAGGGGATACCTAAATCACGGCGTATTTTGTTGTTTTCAATGTCACCTGCAGATATAACAATAACAACCTCAGCGTGTTCCTTAAGGTTAAGAAGTAACTGAAGTTTACTGTCGGGCTTGAAGCCGGGGAGTACGCGTGATGCGTGATAGTCGTCAAAAAGCTTACCGCCGAATTCAAGATAAAGTCTGCCGCCGAAGTCGGCAACACGCTTCATAATTTGTTCGGATTGTTTGGCGATATACATATCGTTGTCAAAACCGATTTTTTTCTGCAAATCCATAACACCAACCCTTTCACAAAGAATAATTTTAACAAATAGCCGTTGATTTGTCAACGAAAAGCCAATGTAAATATGCACAAATTGTGAACGGATATTTGTCATATTTAATTAATCAGTTTATTGACTTTGAGGTCATATAGATGTATTATATAATAGAAAGAATATGAAACAAAATATACCCCAAAGGAGTATTTTATGGAACAGTTTTATGATAGATTTAAACCTCAGTGTTCGCCCGTTGCCCATAAGACCCATATGTTGGTGCGTGGTGATGTAAGACTTACTGTTCTTACACCCTGTCTTTTACGTGTTGAGGTACAGCGTCACGGTAAGTTCTGTGACGAGCCTACACAGAGTGTATGGTTCCGCGATTTTAATAAACCCGAGTTTAAAGTTAACGAGTCATCGGACACAGTTGAAATTAAAACAACAAAGGCTAACTTCCTTTACTCATTCAAAGCCCATAAGATGATTCGTGTTAAGCTTCGTGACGGCAGAGTTGTTACAAACTACACCGCTGGTAACCTTAAGGGAACTTGCCGTACATTGGATATTACTGCAGGTCTTCCTGTTTTGGGTGACGGTGTTATTTCCAAAAACGGCGTAGCAATTCTTGATGATAGCGATACCCTTGTACTTAAACAGGACGGTACAATTGTTCCCAGAAAGCACAAAGAAAGCGACAAATATTATTTCGCTTACGGCAACAACTATATAGGTGCTACTCAGGATTTATATAAGCTTACAGGTAAGGTGCCCCTTATTCCCAGATATGCTCTTTCCAACTGGTGGAGTAGATACAAAGCCTACTCACAGGACGAATATCTTTCACTTATGGACAGATTCAAGGACGAGGAAATTCCCATTACCGTTGCTACAGTTGATATGGACTGGCACTGGGTTGACATTAAATCCAAATTCGGTAAGGAAAGCCACAAGATGACAAGTCATAAGAATTTTATGGAATATGTTTATGACGTGTGGTCAACGGGTTGGACGGGTTATTCATTCAATACCGATTTGTTCCCCGATCCTGCAGGTTTCCTTAAGAAATTAAAGGACGATAAATACAAGGTTACATTTAATCTTCACCCCTCAATGGGTGTTCGTTGGTTCGAGGACCAGTACGAGGATATGTGTAAGGCTATGGGTCAGGATCCCGCTAAAAAGCAACCTGTAGAGTTCGATATAACTGATAAGAAATTTACAGAGAATTACTTTAAGATTCTTCATCACCCCTTTGAGAAAATGGGTGTTGATTTCTGGTGGATTGACTGGCAGCAGGGCACAAAAACCAAAACTCCCGGCCTTGACCCCTTATGGGCTCTTAACCATTATCATTTCCTTGATAATGCTAAAAATAACAACAGACCCCTTATTCTTTCAAGATTCTGCGGTGCAGGTAGTCAGCGTTATCCCTTGGGCTTCAGTGGTGACACTACCCAGACTTGGTCAAGTCTTGATTTCCAACCCGGATTTACCGCAACTGCGTCAAATATCGGCTATCCTTGGTGGAGCCACGATATCGGTGGTCACTGTATGGGTAAAAAGGACGACGAGCTTTATATCCGTTGGTTACAGTTGGGTGTATTCAGTCCCATTATGCGACTTCATTCAACAAACAACGAATTTATGGGTAAAGAGCCTTGGAACTACAGCGGACCCATCGAAAGAATTGCAAAGAGGAATCTCCGTTTGCGTCATAAACTTCTTCCCTATATCTACACAATGAACTACCGTACTCATACCGAGTGCCGTGCTATTTGTGAGCCTATGTATTACGCATACCCCGAGGAGAAGAAAGCCTACGAATGTAAAAATGAATTCTTCTTCGGTACTGAGCTTATTGTTGCTCCCATTACAGAGCACACATCCACCGACAACAATATGGCGGGTGTAAGTGTATGGATTCCCGAGGGAAGGTTTACCGATATTTTCACAGGCAGAATTTACAGCGGTAATCAGTTTGTAAAAATGTATCGTGATATTGAGAATATTCCCGTACTTGCAAAAGCGGGTGCAATTATTCCCTTGAGCGTTAACGATAGAGACAATGATTGCTCCAACCCCGAGGAAATGGAACTCTGGGTTTATAGAGGCAATAATACATTCACTCTTTATGAGGATGATGGTGAATCCCTTTCATATATGGATGGCGCATTACTTAAAACTGAATTTACCGTTAAAGAGGATGGTTCAACAGTTACTTTCAACATTGCTCCCGGTGAGGGTGACGTAAGTGTCGTACCTGAAAAGAGAAAGTATAACATTTACTTCAAAGACGTTGTTGGTGCCGAAATCAATCTTAAGGTTAACGACAGAAGCTGTAAGGCAGACGTTAAAAAATGTGGCGGAACACTTTGCTTTACCCTTTCAATTGCCCCCACAGATTCAGTTGAAATTGTGCTCAGTGATGCAGATTATCTTCAGAATAGAGACAAAAAGCAGGAACTTACAGAAACTATCGCAAAATATCAGATGGCAAACGACTACAAGGGTATGATATTTACTGACTTCCTTAAAAATGAAAAGTCACTTCCGCCCCTTGCAGAAACCTACACAGGTCCTATAAAAGAAATTCTCAGACTTTACAGAGGTTAATATGTCCGTTATTGAAATTTTAAAAAACAATGCTGAAGATTACGGTATTGAAATAACCCCAGACCTTGGGGGAAAATTAGAGATTTATGCCCGACTTCTCAAGGAGTGGAACGATAAGATAAACCTTACCGCTATTACTGACGATGAGGGTATTGCTCTTAAGCATTTTCTGGATTGCCTTTTAGTTTCAAAGGCGGCGCAGTTTAAGAATGGTGACAGGGTAATCGACGTTGGAACAGGTGCGGGTTTCCCCGGTCTTGTTATTGCGGCGGCTTACCCCGATGTGCAGGTAACACTCCTTGACTCCACAGGCAAGAAACTCAAAGCCGTTGAAAATATCCGCGAGGAAATGGGTGTGGAAAACGCAAAGGTGGTTCATATGAGAGCCGAGGATGCGGGTAAAAAGCCCGAATTCCGCGAAAAATACGATTTTGCAACTGCAAGAGCCGTAGCTGAGTTGAGAGTGCTTCTTGAATATACCTTGCCCTTTGTAAAAGTTGGAGGAGCATTCCTTTCATTAAAAGGTGCCTCCGCAGTTGATGAAATTGATGGTGCAAAGGCATCTTTAAAGACCTTGGGCGGTAAAATTGAGGGCATAAATGAGTTTATTTTGCCCGGTGGCGACAAAAGAGCCATAATAAATGTGAAAAAGATTTCGCATATTCCGTCAAAGTTTCCGAGAGTATCGGCACAAATCGCCAAAAAACCTTTATGATTTTCCCGAATACGAGCATTTTCGGTCGATTTCCCCCGACCGAAAATGCTTTATTTTTTTCTTTTCGGGTGGTATAGTGTAGTCACAGAGAGGGAAACAAGACAGGCTTTGTGGATGAAGTTTAAACCTATTTACGGAAAGGACAACCAATGATTAAAACATCATCTAAGAACAAAGCGAATTGCCAGATTCAGCTTTTACCCCACGAAAATATTTTACCAAATCCTAACCAACCCCGAGTCAGGTTTGATTATAACGAGCTTGAGGGTCTTGCGATTTCGGTTCGTACAAACGGAATGCTACAGCCCATAAACGTACGAAAAAGAGCCGACGGAAAGTACGAGCTTATTTCGGGAGAGCGTCGGTTAAGGGCGGCACGAATGGTGGGTATGTCAAAGCTTCCCTGTGTAGTTATGGACGTTTCGGACGAGCAATCTGCATTATTTGCCATAATCGAAAACGTACAAAGACAAAACCTTGATTTTTTTGAAGAGGCAGTTGCTATTGAAAGGCTTATGACTGAGTACGGGCTTTCTCAGGAAGAAATTTCAAAAAAATTAGGTAAGGCACAGTCAACTCTTTCAAATAAATTAAGACTTCTGCGTTTGCCCGAAGAGCTAAGGGACAAAATCTCTTATGCAGGTTTAACAGAGCGCCACGCCAGAGCATTACTCTCGTTACCCGATAACACCACAAGGGGTAGGGTGCTTGACATAATAATCGAAAGACACCTGACAGTTACGGAGTCTGAAAGACTTATAAACGATGTGCTCCGACGCAAAAAAGCAAAAAAGAAACCTCAGATGCGTGTTTACAAGGATATGCGCATTTTTATAAATACATTAAATCACGCCGTTGACGTTATCCGAAAAGCGGGTATAGAAGCGGATACCGCCAAAAGCGAAACCGACGAGTATTTTGAATATGTAATAAGAATTTCAAAACCTGACGAAGCGGCGGTTTCCACAGTTACAACACAAGCAGTTTGATATATTCTCCGAAAGGAGTTTATATAGTGTAACAGCCCCCCTGTTACACAAGCCATATCTTTCTCTTTCACACCCCACATCCACAGCGGAACACCCCTGCCGAAAGGCGGGAGCGTTCTGCATTTATTTTAAAAGATAAGAGAATTAGGGTAAAGCTTATTATGTTCTTGTTTAACAAAAATATATCGAGTGCAATGTACATATCTAGCCGTAAGGCATATGGGCTATCGGTAGGTTAATCTTATGATGAACTCATATATTGCTACGCAATTCGATATATTTTGCTTAAGCAAAATAAAAAGGCTTCGCGTAGAGTGGCAAACCACCGAGGGACGATTGTTTTTGACATTCCCACACAATAGTGTTATAATAAAACCAAAGAAGGCAATGGGCGATAGTCTAGTCAGTGTATAGCTTCATTGCTATACACTTTTTTGTTTTTTAGGAGGTAGAGTATGAAAAAGTATTTGAAAAGCAGTTTATCATTAGTTCTTGCGCTTACGATTGTTTTTAGTTCTTTGATAGCCGGTCTTAGTGGAATTGATTTTGATAACCTTTTTGTGGTCAAAACCAAGGCTGTATACAGTGGTACCTGTGGTGAAAACCTCGTATGGGAATTTGATGGCAAAGATACGCTAACTATAAGTGGTACGGGTTATATGGATGATTATGGCCTTGCTGATGTGGATGAAATAACAGTTACACCATGGAGCGGTGTTTCCATAGAAATAAAAAGATTGGTTATTGCCAATGGGGTGAAGAGCATAGGTTCTTCTGCTTTTGAACGTTTTATAAACCTTTCGTCAATTACGATTTCTGACAGTGTAACAAGTATAGGTAAAAACGCTTTTTACAACACCCCTTATTATAAAGACGAAACAAACTGGGAAAACGATGTATTGTATATAGGCAATCATCTTATTAAAGCCAAAGAAACTCTCGCGGGTAGTTATGCAATAAAAGATGGTACCTTGACTATTGCAGACTCTTCTTTTCAAAATTGTGCAAACCTTATATCAATTAAAATTCCCAATAGCGTAAAGGGTGTAGGCGATTGGGCTTTCTATTGTTGCACAAGTCTTACGGCAATAAAAATTCCTGACAGTGTAAAGAGTATAGGTGATTACGCTTTCAATGATTGCATTGAACTTGTTTCAGCTACAGTCGGCAAAAGTGTAACCAGTATAGGCGCGTATGCTTTTAATAACTGCGAAAAGCTTGTGTCAATTTCGTTGCCTGACAGCGTTACAAGTATAGGAGAAAAAGCATTTACTTATTGTGCGTATGCCTATAACAATAAAAATTGGGAAAATAACATATTATACATAGGTAATCACCTTATAAGTTCAATTGACAACACTAAGATTGAAATAAAGAAGGGCGTAAAAAGTATAGCTTACGGGGCGTTTTCCTCTTGCTATAGCCTTACTTCAATAACAATTCCTGAGAGTGTAACAAGTATAGGTGATTGCGCTTTTGAAGGTTGCCGTAAGTTAAAATATGTTTTTTATGGCGGTACAAAGACAAAATGGTTGAAAGTAAGTATTGGTGAAGATAACCTGAATTTGACCAATGCTAAAATGCATTATGGAACTAATGACCATGTATCAGGTGACTGGATTATTGATAAAAAAGCCACAGTAAATGCTGCCGGTTCAAAACATCAGGAGTGTACCAAGTGTGGTAAAGTTCTTAAAACTGCAAAAATCCCTCAGCTCAAACCTGCAACACCCAAACTCAGCAAGGTTCAGAACACTGCAAGCGGAGTTAAATTTACCTGGGGCAAAACAAGTGGTGCAGATAGTTATATCGTATATCGCAAAGCTTATGATGCCAAAGCTAAAAAATGGGGCGGTTGGTCCAAGCTTGCAACAGTTAAGGGTAACGGAACTGTTTCT
>JAZQZU010000052.1:0-37984 GCA_045634165.1 Acutalibacteraceae bacterium | reverse complement strand
CGAGGGTTTCCTACGTTAAAACAGTCACCCCGGACTGTTTTAACTACCTTCCTGCGCTTTAAATAAAAGAATTTCGCATTCTGCGGAATGCGCCAAAGGGCTTTGCCCCTTGACCCCACAACCTTTTGAAAAAGGTTGACTAAAACTCCAATATTCTATATGCCGTGATTATTCACTTTGCTTACTCATTTTTTTCGTCCTTAATACTTTTCATAATATCGTAGACGGTTGTTTTAAGCTGGGGGTTGTCCTCCATTTTACTTTCGGATGCTTCAATTGAGTAAATAACGGTTGAGTGTTTTTTACCACCGAACTGAGCACCAATTTCTTCATAAGTAAGGTTTGTAACCTCACGCATAATATACATTGCGAATTGTCTGGCGTTGGAAATTTCAGCCTTTTTCTTTTCGGAACGTATATCTTCGGGTGTAACACCGAATGAAGCGGCAACCTTATCAATGATGTTATTAATGGTAACCTCAGTGGGCTGTGCGTAGTAAATAATGTCTTTTATGATGTCGTTTGCCACGCCTATTGTGGGAGGGTTACCGTCAATTGAATAAACCGCGTATAATTTATTAACTACGCCTTCAATCTGGCGGACGTTGTTTTTAAGTCTTTCTGCAATAAATTCAACCACGTCATCGGCAATATTCATTTCAAATGCCTGAGCTTTACGACGGATAATAGCAATTCGTGTTTCAAGCATGGGCGGTTGAATGTCTGCCAATAAACCTTGAACAAAACGGCTTCTTAATCTTTCCTCAAGTGTAGGAATATCTTTGGGAGGACGGTCAGATGTAAGAACAATCTGTTTGCCCTGATTTATAAGAGCCTCGAAGGTGTAGAAGAATTCTTCCTGAGCGACGCTTGTTTTACCGATGAATTGAATATCGTCCATAAGTAAGATATCGGCATTTCTGTATTTGTTATGAAATTCACCCATATTCTTTTCACCCATGTGGTTAATCATTTCATTAAGGAAATTTTCACCGCTTGTGTAAAGGATATTCATATTGGGACGGGTTCTTTTAAGCTCGGCACGTATTGCCTTTAAAAGATGGGTTTTACCAAGACCCGATTCACCGTAAATGAAAAGGGGGTTATGTACGCTACCGGGATTATTTGTAACCGCCACCGCCGCAACGTAGGCAAACTGGTTTGTGTTACCAACAATGAAGTTTGAGAATGTGGGTTCAAAGTTTCTTGAAGCGGTTTCGCCCTGAACTTCACCTATAGTGGAAACAATATTTTTACTTTCAGGTTTTTCCTGAGTCTGAACTGATTTTTTATCCACAGTTAAATTAACTTTGATTTCAAAGCCCAGTACATTTTCCGCTGCGGTCTGTATCTGGGGAATGAAACGTTTTACAATGCCCCTTGTAAATTCCGTTGCTGTTTCAAGCACGAGGCAATCGTCATCAAAGGAAACAGGAACTAAAGTTTTAATCCACTTTGTCATTATTGCAGAGGAAACGGAGCTTGTAAGTTCAGTTAAAATTTCCTCCCATAAAGAGTAGATATTATCCAATAAATTCACCCCAAAATTTTACATCTATAATGTATATAAAAATAACTATATATATTCCATTAAAGTATAACATATATATATAAGCATTTCAACCTAAAACCCAAAATAACTGACAAAAAATGTTCAAAATTTTCAAAAAATTAATAGTTTTTCGTATTGCATTTTATATAGTAATACTGTAAAATTTAAAATGAATTCGGATATCCTTTTTTTGTAAGAATATCCATAAAAAAGAAAAGAGATTAAAAATGGATTTTACTAAATTTCATTGCCCTGTTTGTAACAATACTTTTACTGAAAATGACGACGTGGTAGTATGCCCCGAATGTGGTACTCCCCACCACCGTGAATGCTACAAAATTACGGGTAAATGTTTTAATGAAAGCTTACACGGAACAGACACTGCCGTAGCCGAAAAATATAAAAATCCCGAGGATAAAAATACAGAAAAAAATCCCCACTTAAGTGAGGAAGAAAATAAGGAACAAAATTCCGAAAATCCCTTTAAAATCAACGGAAACGAAATTCCCGGTTTTATAAAATTCAGTTCTGCTCAGGACCATTTGATTGAGGGAAAACATTCCTCACTTTTTGAGGCTGCAGTGGGCAAAAATCAGAATTATTATATGCCAAGATTTACTGTTATTAGTTCTTTAAAAAAAGGATTATCCTTTAACTGTATGGCATTTTTGTTTCCGTTTGCCTGGTCTTTATACCGCAAAATGTACAAGATTTCTGCATTGATTTTTGCAGGATATTTACTGTTTTTCGGTCTTAGTTTTTATAATATTTATGCCAATACAGATTTTTTAGCTGCCGTTAATGAGTGTAGTGAAGAAATACTCGAAAACCCTGAATCATATTCTGATTATGAATGGTTATTGAGTGAAGAAAATGAAGATGAATTAACCGATGCACAAAAGCGTCTGGTTAATGCAATAGAAAGTTTTTCTGCACCTATGTACCTTTCCATACTTGCCTATGCAGTACGCTATGCTCCTAAGGTAGTTATGGGTATTTTAGGTAACAAATTTTACCTTAAAAAGCTTTGCAAAAACATTGATAATGCGGAGAAAAAAGGTCTTGAGGGGGATAAATTAAAAATTTATCTCTATAAAAAATACGGTACGTTCCCCATAGTTTTAGCAGTAATTGCGGGAATATTAGAAATAAGTTTATTCAGGTGATATAATGCATACACCCCTTGCAGACAGAATAAGACCCGTAACACTTGATGATATAGTGGGGCAGAAGCACCTTATAGGTGAAAATATGCCACTGAGAAATATCATCGAGTCGGGTGAACTTCCAAATATGATATTTTACGGCCCTTCGGGAACGGGTAAAACTACCCTCGCCCGAATGATAGCCAAGAAAGCCGACCGTACTCTTCGAAAACTCAATTGTACCACCGCAGGTACTCAGGATATAAGAGATATTGTGAATGATTTGAATTCATTCACTGCACCCAACGGCATTCTTTTATACCTTGATGAGATTCAGTATTTCAATAAAAAGCAGCAACAGACTCTTTTAGAGTACATAGAGGATGGCTCCATAACTCTTATAGCCTCCACCACGGAAAACCCCTATTTTTACGTTTACAGTGCAATTTTAAGTCGTTCTTCCGTATTTGAGTTCAAATATGTTTCACCCGATGAGGTTGAAAATGCGGTTATAAGAGGATTTAAACTTCTTGAAGAAGAGAAGAACGAAATTTTTGACGTTGAAACGGGTGTTACAAAGCACATAGCAAACGCTTGTGGCGGTGATGTACGTAAATCCCTTAATGCGGTGGAACTCTGCGTTTTAGCCGCAAAAAAGCCCCAAGAAGGCGAAAAAAGAGTTATCACTCTGGAAAGCGCCCAATCACTCACGCAAAAAAGTGCTATGAAGTACGACCGAGAGGGTGACGAGCATTACGATATTTTATCCGCTTTCCAGAAATCAATGCGAGGCTCCGACCCCGACGCGGCAATTCATTACCTTTCACGACTTCTTGAAGCAGGGGATATGACTTCCGCCATAAGGAGACTTCTTGTGTGTGCGGCTGAGGATGTTGGTCTAGCCTATCCTATGATTTTACCCATTGTCAAGGCGGCAACGGATATTGCCTTACAGGTTGGTATGCCCGAAGCCCGACTTCCCCTTGCAGATGCGGTTATTTTAGTTTGTAACTCACCTAAGTCCAATACTGCTCATAATGCGGTTATTGAGGCGATGGACGACCTTAAAAAGGGAAAAAGCGGTCCTATACCCCGTCAACTTCAGAATATGCATTATGACGGTGACGACGCGGCTGTTAAAGGTCAATTTTATATGTACCCCCACGATTATCCCAATCGTTGGGTAGAGCAACAGTATTTACCCGATGTGCTTAAGAACAAACAGTATTATTTTTACGGCGATAATAAACAGGAACAAGCCGCAAAAGAATATTGGGATAAGATTAAGGGCAGAAAATAAGTTTATTATGATTCGTTTGAATCTTAAAAATAAAAAAACAAGAGGTATTATTATGAAACAGTTTCCTATCGGTATTATAATCAACTCTTTCAGAACTGATATTCCTACATCAGTTAAAAAAGCTGCTGAATGCGGTGCACAGGGTATTCAGGTTTACGCTACAAGCGGTGAAATGGCTCCCGAAAACCTTGTTGGTGCAAAAAGAAAGGAATTTCTTGACCTTGTAAAATCAAATGGTCTTGTTATTTCTGCTCTTTGCGGTGACTTAGGCGGCGGCGGATTTATCCACAAGGACCTTAACGAGGCAAGAGTGGAAAAATCCAAGAGAATCCTCGACCTTGCTAAAGAGCTTGAAACAGATATTGTTACAACCCATATCGGTGTTGTTCCCTCCGACCCCAACCACGACAGATACAAAATTATGCAGGATGCTTGTCACGAACTTGCAGAGTATGCAGATTCAATTGATGCACACTTTGCCGTTGAAACAGGTCCCGAAACAAGTGCAGTTCTCAAAGGCTTCCTTGATAGTCTTAATTCAACAGGAGTTGGTGTTAACCTTGACCCTGCTAACCTTGTAATGGTAACAGGTGATGACCCCGTAGGTGCAGTACATAACCTTAAAAAATACATCGTTCATACACACGCTAAGGATGGTAAGCAGATTTTCTACCGTGACCCCGAAATCGTTTACGGAATTAAAAAGGACGTTATTGTTACTGACGATTCATTCCTTGAGGTTCCCCTTGGTGAAGGTAGCGTAAATTGGCCCAATTACCTTGCAGCCCTTGAAGAAATCGGCTACAATGGTTTCCTTACTATTGAACGTGAAGTTGGCGAGAAACCTGAAGTTGACATCCGTGCCGCAGTTGATTTCCTTAAAAATACAATGAAATAAGAGAAAATCGTCTGACTTCAAAAGTCAGACGATTTTGTTTATTCCCTTTTATCCTGATGTTCTGAGGTAAATACGTCTGCTACTTCGCTTATGGTGATGTATGCACCGGGGTCAACCTCATGTACTATTTCTTTTAATTTTGCAACCTGAAACCTGTTTACAATAAAGTAAACCATAGTTTTTTCTCTGTTTGAGTATCCGCCACGGACTTCGATTTTAGTTGAACCGCTTTCAAAAACTTCCGAGAGTATATAGCAAATATCTTCGGGTTTGGTAGTAACTATCATAGCACATTTTGCTCTGTCAAAGCCTTCAACGATATAGTCAACGGTTTTAAGTGCCGCACCGTATGCCACAATTGAGTAAAGGGGCAAAATCCAGCTTTTTAATACAATACCGC
Source organism: Acutalibacteraceae bacterium (assembly GCA_045634165.1). Classification (GTDB taxonomy): domain Bacteria; phylum Bacillota; class Clostridia; order Oscillospirales; family Acutalibacteraceae; genus DTU089. Next base: position 32,689 of record JAZQZU010000052.1, on the reverse strand, counting down.
AGATAACGTACAAAATAATGTTATAAACCATCACGAAGCTACCAACGGTGACGCCGATTTTTTTAGCAAAAACTACCGCCATAACTTCAATACCATCCATAGCACCGCCAAAACGGATGGCAATACCGCTACCGATACCTGAAATTGCACCACCAAAAAGTGCGCATAATAAAAGGTCCGTACCTGCAAGGGGCGAGGCTATGTTAACATCTATGGGTAAAATATCCGTAATAAGCCAGGCAGAGAGAGAATATATACCAACCGTGTAAATGGCGTAAACCGTAAAATGAACACCCTGTTTTTTAAGTCCGTAAAGGAAAAGGGGTATATTTAATACTAAAAGAAAAATTGAAAGAGTAAAAAATTCGGGGGTTACCTTTGCCAATAACATTGAAGTTCCCGAAATACCGCTATCATAAAGCTTAACAGGGCTAAGGAACATTGTAACACCTACGGCATTAATAATACCCGCCACCGTAAGCATAAGAAAATTAGTTATTTTAAATTTTTTAAGATTACTTATAATTATATCTTTTCTACTTTTATCCATAGAATCTCCTGTGAAATATTCTTTTTTACATTATATCATAAGTTACAGAAGATTAGTTAAGAAAATATAAATTATTATTAAAAATCGGCACGAAGTGCCCCTCAATTTTGCATTATAAAAAACCGCCTGACCTTTCGGTCAAGCGGTTTTATATTTTATGCTTTTTTCTTTTTAGTAACCAATGTGATAACAACCAATGTACCAATCATAAGAACCAATGAAATGGGAAGAGCAATATACCAACTGGGGATGAAACCTGCTATAACATAGCTTACAGCAGAAACACCTGCAACAGTTAATGCATAGGGCAACTGAGTTGAAACGTGGTTAATATGGTCACACTGGGCACCTGCGGATGCCATAATTGTTGTATCCGAAATGGGTGAGCAGTGGTCACCGCAAACAGCACCTGCCATACAAGCGGAAATAGAAACGATTGTAAGGGGGTTATCTGCAGAGAAAACACTGAGTACGATGGGGATAAGGATACCGAATGTACCCCATGATGTACCTGTAGCAAATGAAAGACCAACTGCAACAAGGAAGATAATAGCGGGAAGGAATGACTGAAGAGCACCTGCACTACCTTCAACGAGCTGAGAAATGAAGATTTTAGCACCGAGAGAATCGGTCATAGCCTTAAGGGTCCAAGCGCAAGCAAGAATCATAATTGCAGGAACCATAGCTTTGAAGCCTTCGGGTACACATTCCATAAGGTCTTTGAACTTAAGAACACGTCTGATAAGGAAGTAAATAATGATAATAATTACTGAAACAAAACCACCCAATGCAAGACCTACAGAAGCATCACTGCCTGAGAATGCATCAACAAAGTTAGTGCCTGAGAAGAAACCACCTGTGTAAATCATACCGATAACACAGCTGACAATAAGAACGATAATGGGGAAAATAAGGTCAATAACCTTACCTTTTTCATTAACCGTCATTTCTTCAATAGCCTGTTTTGTACCGCTTGTGAAAAGGTCGCCGTTTTTCTCTGCATTTTCCTCGTGCTTTTTCATAGGACCATAGTTAAGACCTGTGATAGCAAGGAATATCATCATAACGATAGTAAGAAGTGCGTAGAAGTTGTAGGGGATAGCATCAATAAAGAGCTTGATACCGCTTTCTGCACCTGCACCTCTTGCGAAACCTGCAACTGCAGCTGCCCATGATGAAATGGGGGCAATAATACAAATGGGTGCAGCAGTAGCGTCAATGAGGTATGAAAGTTTTGCACGTGAAATTTTGTTAGCGTCTGTAACGGGGCGCATAACTGAACCAACTGTAAGGCAGTTGAAATAGTCGTCTATGAAAATAAGAACACCAAGACCGATTGTGGCAAGCTGTGCACCAATTCTTGATTTGATGTGTGAAGCAGCCCATCTGCCGAATGCGGCGGAACCACCTGCTTTGTTCATCATAGCAACAATTGCACCTAAGAGAATAAGGAATATGATAATACCTACGTTCCAGGAGTCAGAGATACTTGCAATAAAGCCGTCCTGTACAACGTGAGTAAGTGTACCCTCAAAGTTACCGCCTGCGTAAATAGCACCACCAACAATTATACCGATAACAAGAGAGGAGTAAACCTCTTTAGTTATAAGTGCAAGTACAATTGCGATAATGGGAGCAAGCAAAGCCGCAAAAGTTGCGTATGTAGGAATTGTTTCGCGAACCTTATTAATAGCAGTATCAGTGTGAGCTTTAAAGTTCTCTTTGTCTGCTTCAAGGTTGTCTGCGTAGCTTTCAACGTAAGCCAAAGCCGAATCGCCATCTGTTAAATCGTATTCAACGGCACTGTCAGGGTCTTCTGTGTCGTAAACTACGGTGAAGTTTGTGTCTGTCTGTGCGGGTGCTTCAACGGCTGCGGGGGCATCGTTTCCTGCGAAGGAACAAATTGTACCAACCGTGAACATAAATATGCACATAACCAGAACAGCAAAAAATCTGCGTTTTCTTCTGTTTTGCATAAAAAACATCCTTTTCCATATAAGATAAGGACATTATATTCTTGTTTCTTCCCCTTTGTCAACCTGACGGGGCTTTTTTGTGATTTATTCATAAACATACCAACTGACATTTGGTGAAAAGCGATAGCGTATCATAAATTTTATTTATAACTTAGTAGTGCAATATAATTATTACAAATTAAGCGACCGCATGCGATCGCATGCGATCGGTAGCGATCGGTAGCGATGGCAGCCGATATAGATATAGATATAGAAATAGATATAGATATAGATATAGATAAGGATACAGATAAAGATATAGAGAAGGATAAAGTTACGGATATAGATATAGAATCTGTGGTTTTCAAAAAATGTAAATTTCAAAATGCAAAAAGCAAAATTGACGAGCGCGTTGCGCCGATTGGAAAAGTGGCAAGTTGCAAGTGGCAAGTTTCGGGCCGCAAGCGCCGATTGTAAATAAGTTGTTGCAATGCGAAGCCTTATCATCCCTGTGCCGTAGGCGGGGTGGTGGGTAGTTCTCTTGCGGTTATTCTTCAGTTGGATAGAACGATAATGCGATATACCTTGTATGCGATATGTTTCGCAAAGCGAAACGTGAATACAATCGGCTTTACCTCGAAACTCCTCACTCCTAACTCCTCACTAAAAAAACCGCCCGTAGGCGGTTTTTATCTTCCCATAACTTCAAGGGGGTCTGTGTTGTTTCCTTTATAAATAATTTCAAAATGCAAATGACTTATTTCATCTTTCTCGCAAGGGATTTCACCTAAATATCCGATAAGTGAACCTGCTTTGACAGAACTGTTTTCTTTTATTTCAAGGGTTTCCTTGTTGATTCCGCAATATCTTGCAACTACTTCATTTCCGTGGGAAATTTCCACTACCGTACCATACAGAGCATCGTCATAAATTTTTGTAACTTTACCTGTGGCAATAGATTTTACCTGAGCACCGCTATCACCTGAAAAGTCAATGGCGGCGTGGGTTCGCCAGTCACCCATTGTGGGATTGTAAACAGGTGTATTGGGATTATAATCCTTACTGATGTCACTGCCCACAGGTAATACAAAGCTATCCGTGAAGGGTTTTGCATATTCGTTGGGTTTTTCGGTAGTTTCGAGAAGGGTCGTTTCTTCCGTTTCGGGCTCGGTATCAAATCTTTCATCGGGAACATCCGTTAAATTCTGACGTACCTCAAAATCAGGCTCTTCGTTTTCAGTATAACTCAGGGTTGCGGTGGGTAATGTAAAGTTATCCTCGGGAAATGTGACGTTAATATCGTTGATAGCTTTGTTTGCCGTAAGCCTTGCACTAAGAGCACCGCCAATAGCTAAAAGAATTGCGAATGCATAAGCAACTTTAATTCCGTTCATTTTCGGCAATTTAGGTTTGAGGCTTTTAATGAATAGAATTTCTTTTAATGATTTTTTCGTGGGTTGTTCTTCGGGCTGTGGAGAGAGGTTTTCCTTTTTTTCGTCCATAATTAAAACTCCTTTTATTTGTTGCTTTAATTATTGACTTAAATGACGGAATTATTCATTTAGAAGGTTATAAACGGAAAATGCACCAACTGAGGGGACAGTCGGTGCATTTCCGACACAAAGTATAACACTCTGTGTCAAGGGTTTACTTGAGGAGGGTTAGTTTCTGAAAACAGAAACTAAGTACAAGTACTCGGGTGCGGCTCCCTTTCCAAGTACACCGAAAGTATAACACAGAATGAAAGTCTAATAATTAATAATCTGTGAATAAACTGAAAACTTTGAAGAATTTTGCTACAAAATTTCTAAAATACGACAGGAAAACAACAAAATATGCAACAAGTGTCGGAGAACGCAAATTTTGTTCCACGTGAAACAAGATTAATTAGGAATTTTGGGACCTGCGGTCGGCAATTATATGCCCTTTAATTTTGGATTCTGTATTTTGAATTTTGCATTTTAAAAAACCGCCTGACTTTTGGTCAGACGGCTTTTAAATTATTTACTTGCTTTTGCTTTTTCTTTAGCTTCTTTTTTAGCTTTCTTTGCGGCAGCCTTTTGTGCTTTAATTCTTTCGTTTTCAGCTTTTTCAGCTGCTGCTTTTCTTTCTCTTTCTACACGCTCTTTTTCAATTGCTTTATCGTTACGGATTTTTGCATCCTTGTAAAGCAATTCGATTTCATCAAGGTGTGAATAGTTTTCTTTCTGTATAAGAAGCTTTTCAGCATCAAGGAAGGGCTTTGCAGCTCTGTTAAAGTTTGCCTGTGCATTGGAGATAACCTTGGAAGCTTCGGCAGTTTCTTTGAGCTCTGCTTTTAATGCAGTAATTTTACGATTAATTTCTTTAATCTTTTTGTCGTTGTGGTTTTTCTTGGCTTTTCTTAATTCTGCGGTAAAGAAGTTAAGGCGTTTTTCAATCATATCCTCTTTATCGTAGCTCTTCTGTAAAAGAGAGTAATCGGGATGTGAGAAATCCTCACCGTTACCGAAGTTTTTCTGAATAGCCTTGCAAGCATAAATTTTTTGTCTTGTAATTTCGATAAGAGCTTTGCGAGTTTCTTTTTCGTCCTTAGTGCTCTTGGGTAAAGCCTTTATTTTTTTAAGGTTTGCTTTTTCTTCGTCAATGGTCATTTCAAGAAGACCTTCAAGACCTTTGTCGTAAATCACTTTGCTTTCTTCAATCTGTTTCTGGAAGGGAATAGTGTTAAATTTATCTAATTCCTCACAAACAAGTTTAGCGATTTCAATTTCTTCGTTGAACTCTTTGTCTGCAAGATATTGCTTTTTAGCGGCTTTTCTTGCTCCTTTGTCCTTTAAGGATTTGTATGTTTTCTTATCAAGAATTTTGGGTTCTGCAACAACCATTTCCTTGGATTTGCGGATAAGTTCAACTGTTTCTACTAAGTTTTTGTCATTTAAAACGCCGTTACCGTAGTCTTCAAACATAGCACGAATTTGAAGAATACGAACAACTGCTTTCTGTTTTCTTTCGTTGAAGTCATACCAGAAGAAGGGAATAACATTCATTAATGCACCAACAGCAGCAATAACGATAAGAACGCTAACAATGTCTAACAGAATATCAAGGTCATAAAGTGCAGAGTAGGGGTTTGCGTAGTTGTTCTGTCCTTCTGCTGCCTGCTGAGCCAAAATATTACCTACTGTTGTTGTTTTTCCATTACCAAGATTTATTATTCTGTTGAGAATTTCGGGATTCGAAGTAACATTCAAAGCATTTTCTTCGGTGATACCTTTTTGTTTGTAAATGAAAGGAAGAACAGAAGAAGTTGCGAGAGCCAAAACAGTACCTATCGTATTTACCGCAGAGAACATACCGTCAATACGTTCACCTGTTTTATACTGTTGGTAGTCACGAATGTCTGCTTGAATTGAAGGATTGAGAATATGAGCAAAAGAACCCATAAGGGCGTTAAGCCACAAGCATGACAAAACAAGGAAAATTGTAACATTATATGTAATTTCGCCTGTAAACAGTAACATAGCGAGAATAAATAAAATGTTAAAGATGTTTGTAACTACGAGAACGGATTTTTTGCCCCATTTACGGATACAGAAGGGTGCTGCAAGCATTCCCCAGAGAGAAGCGTTACCATAAACTGTCTGAATAATACCAAATGTTGTGCCCGAACAAGCTCCGCCATAGTTATAGAGCCAACTCATAATATTACCATAGGCACTTTCAAGGAAACCAATCCAGCCGGCAAGGGAGATAATCCAGAAATATTTATTCTTTGCAACGGCTCTAAGAGCATCGATAAATTTAATCTGTACAACGTGGGATTTTGCCTGAACGATTTTTTCTTCGGTGTGCTTGTAAACGATAATACAAAGAAGGATTCCAAGGATTGCAAGAATCGGGTAAAGTAATCTGTAAACTCGAATATCAGTTGAGTTGGATTTAAATATGTGTTGCGCAATGAGAGGAGTGAAAAGGTTTACTACTGTTGGAGCAAAGGAATAAACGATACTCTTAACAGAAGAAACGTCAGCTCTCTCTTGAGAGTTGGGAGAAAGTACGTGAATAAGATTTTCGTAACCATCATAGAAGAAATAGTAAAAGAAATGAAGGAATAGGTTGAGGAGCATTACTACGGCACATTTAGCAATATATGCAGTAGATTTACCTAAAATTTCTGCGTCGCCAAAAATTGTACCGAAAATACCATACGGGAACCAAACCATAGTGACACAGATAATAGCGGCAGGTATAGCCATGGTAACTATATAAGGACGGTATTTACCGGCTTTATTTCGCGTGTTATCAATAATATTAGCACGAACTGCTGTAAGAGGAATGTTGGAAAGTACAGCAATAACGTACATAATGTACATATCCATGGGTGCAATACCCAACACGCTTGAAAGCAAAGTATTATTTGCTGACAGCAGACAAGCAGTACCCATAGTAATAATCATATAGGCACCGATACCGCCGCCCGAGTAAGCGGCAATTTCTTTGAAGGGCATGAAACGCCCTGCCATGGGTGTTTTCCAATAGGTTTTAAGCTTGGAAACACCGTCTGCGGCTTTTTGTTTTAAATCCATAGTCGTTCTCCTTAATTGAGATTTGTTTACACATAAAGTAATTATATCATAATATGAGACATTGTTCAAGGGGAAAATGAAAGGGATTTTTGAGTGTTTCACGTGAAACAATGGTGCGTTGCACCAGTGATATTTGAATCAACGGTTTAAGTGATATGTTTTGCATTAAAAAACCGCCCGACCTTTTGGTCGGACGGTTTCATGTTATTAATTAGTCTTCATCATCGTCAAGCTTTGCATCTGCAATAACTTTTTCTGCGATGTTTGCGGGAGCATCTTCGTATCTTGCAAATTCAAGTGTGAAGTAGCCACGTCCTGCAGTTACTGAACGGAGTGCAATAGCGAAGTCTGCCATTTCCGCCATGGGAACTTCTGCAACAAGCTCCTGAGTTTTGGTTTCCTCTGCGGGGCCCATACCTAAAACTCTACCGCGACGTTTGTTAACGTCACCGAGGATATCACCAAGGTTATCATCGGGGATGTAAGCTCTGAGTGTGCCGATGGGCTCAAGAATTGTGGGCTTTGCCTCGGGAATAGCAGCTTTGAAAGCTACTCGAGCTGCCATCTTGAATGCCATTTCAGAGGAGTCAACAGGGTGGTAAGAACCGTCGTGAAGACAAGCTTTGATACCAACCATGGGGTAACCTGCAATAAGACCGCCTGCTACACATTCGCGTAAGCCTTTTTCAACTGCGGGGAAGAAGTTCTTGGGAACTGCGCCACCAACAACTTCGTCGGAGGTAAATACAAATTCTTCTTCTCCTGAGTAGGGTTCAAAACGAATGAATACGTCACCGAACTGGCCATGACCACCGGACTGTTTCTTATGACGTCCTTGTTTATCAACAACCTTGCGGATTGTTTCTCTGTAAGCAACACGGGGCGCGGTAAGTTCAACTTCAACACCGTATTTGTTTTTAAGCTTGGAAACTATGGTTTCAAGGTGCTGGTCACCAAGACCTGATACAACCTGTTCCTTTGTTTCTTTGTTTGTATAGAAAATCATGCAACCGTCTTCTTCAGCAAGCTTGTTAAGACCTGAAGCAACCTTATCTTCTTCGCCCTTTTTAACAACGTTTACTGCCATTGAGTAACAAGCGTTGGGATAGTCAACTCCTGCAAGTTCAACGGGATTCTTAGCATCGCACATTGTGTCACCTGTTTTGAAGCCTGCAAGCTTTGTAACAACACCGATGTCACCTGCAACGATTTCAGTTGCTTCTTCCTGTTTTGCGCCCTTAACGAAAACGATTTTACCCATTTTTTCTTCTTCTTCGGTACGCGCGTTGTAAGCTTTTGTAGCAGGAGTGATTTTACCTGAAACAACCTTGAAGAATGACATTTTACCAACGAAGGGGTCGGAAACTGTCTTAAAGCATATAGCTGCAAGAGGTTTGTTTTCGTCACATTCAATATCGCCTTCGCCCTTGGGTGCGGGAGCGAGTTTTGTAATACCGTTCATAAGAAGGTCAACAGCATCTGTTGTAAGACCCGAACAAGCGTATACGGGAACAACTGTACCGTCTTTAACGCCCTGTGAAAGACCGAAAACGATTTCGTCGTGAGTGAATTCTTCGCCTTCAAAGAATTTCATCATAAGCTCGTCATCACCTGAAGCAACTGCTTCTGTGAAAGCGGCGTGAATATCATCGATAATAGCATCGGCAGGGATAGCAACCTCTGTTGCTTTGCCGTTGTCGTATTTGAATGCCTTATTCTGAAGGAAGTTAACGTAGCAATCAACCTTGCCGCCAACTATGTAAGGAATAACAACGGGGCAGATAGCTGTACCGTATTTTTCTTTTAAAGCATTAAGAGTCTTGTAGAAGTCGCGGTCTTCACCGTCACATTTTGAAACTGCGATGAATTTTGCCATCTGGTTTCTGCCTGCAACACGTAAAGCTTTTTCTGCGCCAACGTCAACAGCGTGACCTGATGAAAGAACGATAATTGCGGTTTCTGCCGCGCGGATACCTTCGCTTCTTGCGCCTTCAAAGTCAAAAAGACCGGGAGTGTCGATTATATTAACTTTTCTGTTTCTCCATTCAAAGTTAGCAACTGCTGAAGAAACGGAAACCTTTCTCTTTTTTTCTTCTGCGTCAAAGTCGAGAACGGTGTTGCCGTCTACAACCTTACCGAGTCTGTCTGATGCACCTGCAAGGTAAAGCATTGCTTCTGCGAGGGTTGTTTTTCCTCGGCTACCATGACCTGCAATAACTACGTTGCGGATGTTGTCCTGAGTGTATGATTTCAAAAAAATTCCTCCCTGATAGCGGGAAACCGCTATGGATTTTGCCAAAAGAATAGTACACCTGTAAAAATAAAATAGTATATAGGGTGCTATGTTTGGTATTTTATCACATATTTTTCGCCGTTTCAATGATTTTTTTGAGTAAAATGCAAAAATTATTGATATTAGATAATAGACAAGCCTGTTTTTTATGTAATATGTTATATTATTTTTTTAAGATTGAAAAATCATAAATACTGTGATAATATATAACGTGTGTGACTGTATTTAATTTTCATACGTAGAATATTATAAACAACTCTATACGGAGGTTATATAAATGGACGAGAACAAAAAAATAACACCCAACAAAGAAAGCAAAGTGGTAGCACCACCTCCCGCGGTCAAAAAAGAAGTAAAGGTTGAGGCTACTCCAAACAAACCCAAGACACCCGATAATAAGTCAAAGAAAGCTCTTGCGATTATTATTCCCATTGCCTGTGCAGTTGTGGTTGTATTAGGTGTTGTTTGTGGTATAGCTTTCAAAAACCTCAAAGATAAAAACCAAAACGAAGAAGAAAGCAGAAAAGACCCGGGTGTATTTGTTGTTACCGATAATAATGGCGTTGCGGTTACCGATGAAAGCGGTGTACCCGTAACTTACGTTGCAGAAACAGAATATGTTATTGTTACAGATACCAAAGGTTCAACTGTAACCGATGTACAAGGTGAGGTTGTTACAACCATCGTTTATAAGGAGGAGAAAGTAACCGTTAACGTAAAGGTTACAGACGAAGAAGGAGAACCGGTTACAAACAGTAAGGGCGAAGAAGTTACAAAACAGGAGATCATAAATCAGGATCCCAACAAAGCAGAGGACGACAAGGTTGTTTTAGGCACTACTGCTATTGCGGTTACCGACGGTCAGGGTAATACTGCCGTTGATAATGCGGGTAACGTTTTTACAACAATAGTTGAACTTACAAGTAACCCTGTTCAGGTTGAACCCGCCGCTATTGATTGGAAAGCCTCTCTCGGTGGTACGGCTGAAGATTATTTCTCAAGTATTGAAACAGATAAAGATGGCAACTACATTGCCGCAAACATTACAAACTCCAAGGACGGTCAGTTCAAGGAATATGAAAGCCTTGGCTATGCTGCACCCTATACCGTATTGGTTAAGTATGACAAATCAGGTAATATCAAATGGCAGAAGGCTATCGGTCACAGACGTGGCACTTTGCAGATTATGGATATTATTACAAACGATGACGGCACGTTCTATGCTATCGGTTACGGTAAAAACGTGGGTGGTGTGAACGGTAAAGGCTATTATGACGGCGCAGTCTTTAAATTTGACAAAGACGGTAACGAAATCTGGTGTAAAGTTTTCGGTTCATCAACCGTTGACCTCTTCAACGGCGGTACAAAGACCTCTGACGGCGGCATTGTAGTAGTCGGTACAGTAGGTAACAATGACTTTGATGCAGATGGTTTCGACAAAAATGAATTAGAGTCCGCCGCTTGTATTGTAAAATACGATTCCGATGGTAATCTTGTGTGGAAAAATATCGTAGGCGGTGACAAGGACTATTTCAACGGTGTTGTTGAAGGCACCGATGGTAATCTTTTTGCTGTAGGTAACTTCTATTCCGGTAATTTGTTTGAGGGTCTCGGCTCATCCGACGGCGGTGTTGTAAAATTCAGCGCAAATGGTGAATATGTTGGTGTTGCCCCCATTTCCGGTAGGAGAATAGAATCATTTAAGGGCATTACCGCTTGTAAAAACGGTGGTGTCGTGGTAGTAGGTAAATCCAACTCCTCAGATTCAGGCAATGTGGACAGTATGTTCGTTGATGACGTAGCTTCACGAGGCGGTGACGATGCATATATTGTTAAGTTTGATAATGACCTTAAGAGGGAGTTTGTAAAACCATTCAGAGGTCAGTATGATGATGACCTTGTAGCAGTTGTTGAAAAAGAGGACGGAACATATATTGCCGTAGGTAAATCCAACTCCTCATCCCGTGACCTTAAGGGTATTACAACCCGTGGTGGTGATGATATGGTTATCGCTTCATTTGATAAGTATGGTAATCTCACCTGGGCACGTTCCTTTGGTGGTACACAGAATGAAAGTGCAAGTGCAATCTGCCTTGCAGAGAAAGAGGGCTATATCATTGCCGGTCGCACACTTTCAAAAGATATTGATATGAAAGGTATTTCCCAATACGTAAGCGGCAGGTCCGTAGGCGTTATTGCTAAATTCCCCGAATAAAATGATTAAACTTAAATGTGATTATATTAACGGCGCAGTTGCCGTTCCTACTGATGTAATAGATAAATTCTTAAAGCTTGCACCTGCTGCAAGCTTTAAGGTTTTGCTTTTTATTTTAAGAAATCCCGATGGTGTCGTAGACGCAAATCAGATTTCAATGTGTACGGGTCTTGCGGTTGAGGACGTTGATGACTGTCTTGATTATTGGGAAAGCAACGGAATTATTGCAATTGATGAAAAAATTGACGAAGTAGCCGCAAAAACTGCCGTGGGTAATGCTAAAACTCTGGAAATAACGGAAGAAACACCTGTTGAAATCAAAAAACAAAAGGTAAATCTTCGCAGTTTACCTGTTAAAAGACCCACTCAGAGGGAAATTGCCCTTCGTCTTTCAGAAGAACCTGAGTTAACTCTTATATGTAACGAGGCTCAGGCTATTCTCGGTACTTTCGGTTACGATACACAGGCACTTCTTGTAATGATTTACGACTATTTTGGTTTCCCGCCCGAGGTTATAATAACCCTCTTGCAGCACCAGAAGTGTGAGAATAAAACATCCTCCGCCGCTATTAAAAGCAGAGCAGAGGATTGGGCAAAAAGAGGTATCTTTACCCTTGAAGAAGTAGAAGAAGAACTGCTTTTACTTGAAAAAGTCAAAAAAGTTTACAACGAATTAAAGGGCAGGACAGGCTTTACAAGTGACGTTCCCTCACCCCGTATTTCCAAATACCTGTATCAATGGTCAGGGGAATGGGATTGCTCGGGTGAGCTTATAAAGTTTGCGCTTGAGGAAAGTAACGACGTTTTGTCCGATGCCAATAAATTACTCAAAAAATGGGCAAATTCAGGGTTCAAAGACCCCTCTCAGGTACAGGAGCAACAAAAGAAATCCGTGCCTAAGGAAGTTAAAAAATCTTATGACACCGAAAAGGTCGGCAGAAGCAGTGTCCTTGATTGGGCTAAACGCTATGCCTCAAAGGAGGAGAATGAATGAAATTTTCCGAAATAATTTACTTAAGAGCCGAAAATGAACTTAAAAATCGTCGCGACAGAGCAGAAAAACTTGCGTCCATGCGCCGAAAAGAGTTTATTGCCAAAAACCCTCAGCTTATTGATATTGAAAATGAGATGAAGAATGCCGCACTTGAGGTTATAAAAAGTGTGGGCGCAGAGGGTAAAAAGGCGGATATCAGTGAAATTGCCAGAAGAAATTTACAGGCACAGGAGGCTAAACGCCAGCTTATAAAAGAAGCAGGGTACCCGGAGGATTATCTCGATATACCCTATTCTTGTAAAATCTGTAACGATTCGGGCTTTCATAATGGTAAACTCTGCAGTTGCCACCTTCAACTTTTGCAACAATTGTCAATAGGGGAGCTTTCCTGCAGTCCCATGCTTGCACGCTCTACTTTTGATACTTTTGACATTAAGTATTACAGTGAAATCAAGGACCCTCAGTACGGTTTTTCACCCCGTGAGTATATGCGCGGATGTTTTGAAATGCTCAAGGCATACTCCGAGAATTTCACTCCATATACAAATAGCTTTTTCTTTAGCGGTGGTACGGGGCTCGGAAAAACGCACCTTGCCCTTGCAGTGCTCAATAAAGTAACACAAAAGGGTTACAGTGTTTATTACAACACCGCGTCCGCTGTTACAAAACAACTTGAAAAAGAGCGCTTTGGCAGAAGTGCCGATAGCCTTGAAGAAGAAATTGAAAAATGCGACCTTATGATTATTGATGATTTAGGCGCAGAATTTACTACTGAGTTTTCAAAGGCAACTATAAATGAACTTATAAATAATGCCATTCTTTCAGGCAAACCTATGATTATAATATCAAATCTCTCCGTCGATGAGCTTGAAAAACGTTACGGACAAAGGGTTGTTTCAAGACTTAACTCTTTTGAAGTTATTGAGTTTATGGGCGAAGATATAAGACAATTAAAAAAATAATACACAAGGAGTGTTTACTTATGTTAAAAGGAATTCCCAACATTATTTCACCCGAACTTCTTAAAATTCTTGACGAAATGGGTCACGGTGACGAAATCGTTATTGGTGACGGCAATTTTCCCGCCGCATCTAACGCACAGAGACTTATCCGTTGCGACGGTCACAACGTTCCCGAGCTTCTTGATGCAATATTAAAGCTTATGCCCCTTGATACTTACGTTGATAGCCCCGTAATGCTTATGCAGACTACAAAGGACGACCCCACACCCACAATCTGGGCAGAGTATCAGGAAATTGTTAATAAGCACAATGGAGAAACTCAGATGTCAGAAATGGAAAGATTTGCTTTCTACGACAGAGCAAAAACCGCTTATGCAATTATTGCTACAAGTGAAATGGCACTTTATGCTAACGTTATTCTCAAGAAGGGCGTTGTAACTGAATAAATAATTAACCGCTTGACAGTTTAAGTCAAGCGGTATTTTTATGTTTTAATTTCTGCTTACTCTGTGGAAAAGCTTATCAACCTCCGTCTGTAAGGCTTTTCTTTCATCATTGCTTATTTTTACCGTGCCGTCAATGATTTCCTTGGCGGTTTTTTGTGCCTCGTAAAGAATGCGTGTGTCCGTCATAAGGTTTGCAACACGCATATCGGGAAGACCGTGCTGACGTGAGCCGAAAAAGTCACCCGGACCGCGTAATTCAAGGTCTTTTTTAGCAATCTCAAAACCGTCGGTGGTTTTGCACATAATGTCAAAACGTTCTTTTGCCTCGTCATTTTGTGCATCGGATAAAAGCACACAGGTGCTTTCAACAGAGCCTCTGCCGATTCGTCCTCTTAACTGATGAAGCTGAGAAAGACCGAAACGCTCTGCATTTTCAATTACCATAACCGATGCATTGGGTACGTCAACGCCAACCTCAATAACAACGGTGGAAATGAGTAAATCAATTTCCCCTCGATAAAAACGACCCATAACTTCGTCTTTTTGCTTGGGTTTCATCTGTCCGTGTAAAAGACCAAGAGTATAGTCTGCAAAATAGGTGCTTTTCAGGTAATCGTAATATTCCGTAGCAGGAACAAGGTCGCTTTCCGTTTCCTCCACAAGGGGGCATACAATGTAGCACTGATGTCCTTCGGCAATGTTTTTCCTAAGGAATTTGTAAATCCTTTCGTGGTAGCTTGTAGGTACGCAGAAGGTTTTAATAGGTTGTCTGCCTTTTGGAAGCTCGTCTAGTACGGAAATATCAAGGTCACCGTATATCATCATAGCCAAAGTTCGGGGAATTGGTGTTGCAGACATAACAAGGGTATGGGGATTTTCACCCTTTGCGGATAAATCCGCTCTTTGCGACACACCAAAACGATGTTGCTCGTCGGTTATTACAAGTCCGAGATTTTTAAAAATAACGTCACTTTGAATTATGGCGTGAGTACCCACAACAATAAAGCTTTCGCCACTTTCAAGGCGTGAACGTATCTGTCTTTTGTTAGCAGCGGTGACAGAGCCTGTAAGAAGTTCGATTTTAACCTCGTCACCGAAGAAATTTCTAAGAGTTTTATAATGCTGATTTGCAAGAACCTCCGTAGGTGCCATAAGTGCACTCTGGTAACCGTTTCGCATACAATTGTACATAATTGCCGCCGCAACGGCAGTTTTACCCGAGCCAACGTCACCCTGCAGAAGTCTGTTCATAGCCTTTGGTTTCTTCATATCCTCAACCGCTTCTGCAATTGCTCGTTTTTGGGCATTTGTAGGTTCAAATGGTAAGGTTTTATAAAAATCGTCCGTAAAATCTTTACCCAAAGGGGGTGCTATTCGGCATATACCCGAGGATTTTTCACCTAAAAGACCCATCTGAAGAAGCAAAAGTTCCTCAAAAATCAGTCGTCTTTTAGCAAGGTTCAACGCCTTTTCACTATCGGGGAAATGCACGTTGCGTATAGCATCCCCAAAGCCCATAAGCTTATATTTTTCAACTATATAAGAGGGTATAAATTCCTGTAATTGACCCTCAGTCTGTTTAATTGCCGCCTCCGTAATGCGCTCGGTGGTCTTTGAAGGAAGAGCAGACGTTGCCTTGTAAATAGGTCGTATACGTTGTCTTTCAGGGGACTTTTCAAACCTTGGTGAAAGCATAGTTTTTGCGTGGTATTTATCCTCGGTTATTTTTCCGAAGAACAGATATTCTTCGTCCTCTTTAAGCTGGTCTTTTACGTATTTATTATTGAAAAAAACTATATGCATATAGTCTGTGCCGTCGGCAATGGCAGTTTTCACGAGGATTTTACCGCCGTTTATACGCACCACCTGAGGATTCTCCGCAACAACCGCTTTAAGGCACACGTTTTCACCTATCTGAGCGTTTTTGATAGTGATGATATTGTTCCAATCTTCATATGCGCGAGGATAGTTTCTTAAAACGTCGTCAACGCTGAAAATCCCTTGCTTTGCGAGGGTTTTCGCCCGTGCTTCACCTACGCCTTTTAAAAATTGCACTCGTGTATTACGGTCTGCCACGGTATCACCTGCCTTTAAAAAATCAACACTTTATTTACAGTACAAAAAACTTCAGAATTACGATAATTATAGCAACTTGTAAAGCGAAAATTATGGGTAAACCTACCATAAATTTCTTATGTTTTGTCTTATGACGGATTTTAAGCATTGTAAGAAATTCCGCAACACTTCCACCCACTACGGCAAGGGCAAAAAGCACCTTCTCGGGTATGCGGTTTTTTGGAAATTTTTTAGCCGCCTTTTTGTCATAAACGGTAAATATGACTGTTATCAGAGATATCAATAGAAAATAGATTAATACATATTTTTCCGTAAAAATACACCTACTTTAGAACAAATGTTCTAACTAATGGTAACACAAAAATCAAATAATTGCAAGAGGAAATTACACAGAGTCGTTTTGTTGTTAAAAGTATTGTCTTTTTACCGTAAACATTGTATAATAAATCTTAAGTTATGTCGAAAAACCGTCGGCAAAAATCAAGAAAGAAGATAAAGAATGAGAAAAATCGGAGAAAAAGGCTCAATGTTTAAAAGCATGGCAGCCGAGTGGAAATGGCTTTTAAAATACATTCTCAACTATAAAAAAGAAGTATTTCTTTACATAGTTGTGGGTGTGTTTGGTATTGCTATGGGGCTCGGTTCAAGTGTTGCATCCAAATATCTTATTGATGCCGTGGTTTCACCGAGTAAGGACAGTGAACAGATTATAACAAGTGCCGCAATGGTAATCGGTATGGCAGTTACACAGATTTTAGTAAATGCCGCTACGTCAAGAATTACCACCATTGTGGGTACTAGAATAAACACAAAGATACGAAGCAATATTTATGAGAATATCGTTTTTTCAAAATGGGAGGATATAAATAAATATCACTCGGGTGACCTTATAAACCGCCTTGAGGGTGACGCAAACATGGTTTCAAACAGTATAATCACCTTTGTTCCTAGTGTTTTCACAAGAGTTGCTCAATTTATAGGTTGCCTTGTTATCGTTCTTTATTATGACCCTGTAATGGTAATTTTTGCTCTTATGAGTGCACCGTTCTTTTTGCTCTCGTCAAAAGTTACAACCAGAATGATGCGTAAATTCAGTATTGAAAGCCGTCAAATGAATGGTAAAATTCTGTCTTACGGCGAAGAATCAATGCAAAATTTACAGACTATAAAGGCGTTTGACCTGACCAGGAAATATACTCACAATTTCAAAATTCTTCTTGAAAGCTACCGAAAGGTTAAGTTGGATTACGATAAGTTTTCCATAATTTTGTCCATTTGTATGTCAATAATCGGACTTCTTGTGTCATATTCCTGCTATGGTTGGGGTGTTTACCGCTTGTGGCAGGGGGCTATTACCTACGGTACAATGACCTTGTTTTTACAAATTTCGGGAAGTCTTACTTCTTCATTTACTACCCTTGTTGCCTTAGTGCCCAGTGCTATTTCAATAGCAACCGCGGCGGGTCGTATTATGGAGGTTACCTCTTTATCTTCCGAAAAGGACGAGGATAAAGAAAAAGCCATTTCTATGATGGAAACGGCGAAAAAAACAGGTGTGAAAATTACTGCTGATAACATTACCTACACTTACAAAGACGGAGATAAATCAGTTATAAACGATGCAAGTTTTGAAGTTTCACCCGGTGAAACAATTGCACTTATCGGTCCTTCGGGTGAGGGTAAAACAACGTTACTCAGGCTTGTTTTAGGACTTGTTGAGCCCGACTCGGGTAGTATCGGAATGAGTGCGGGTAATCAGGCTATAAAAATTTCCGACAGTACACGCCGTTTTTGTTCCTATGTGCCTCAGGGAAATACGGTATTTTCAGGCACAATAGCAGATAATCTGCGCCTTGTAAAAGGGGATGCTACCGACGAGGAAATCACAGACGCTCTTAAAATTGCCGATGCTTGGAATTTTGTGAGCGAACTTCCCTTGGGTATCAACACACCCATTGGTGAACGGGGTGTCAATTTCTCCGAGGGTCAGGTGCAACGTATTTCCATAGCACGTGCGGTACTTCGCGAGGCTTACGTCCTTGTTATGGACGAAGCAACCTCCGCCCTTGACGCAGAAACCGAGTGCAGAGTTCTTAAAAACCTAATGGAGTCAAACCCGTTAAGAGCGTGTATTATTACGACCCATCGACCTAGTATGCTTCAATACTGCGATAGAATATATAAAATCAGCGAAAACGGAACATTGGTGCTTACAGAACAATAAGAAAAAGCAGGACATTGTCCTGCTTTTTTTATTTCTTGAAATTGGTTAAAATCACTTTTTCACAAAGGTCTTTTGTAGGGAAATCAAAAATTAACCAACCATATTTTTTGTTGTTCTGTAAAGTAATTTTTTCGAATTTTTTCAGGATATATCTTGCATATGTTCTGGGACTGTGAATAAAGTTTGCGGCAGAAAAATAGTTTAAAAACAAGCCTTCCTTATCAAAAGGTTTTTCAACCAGAGGAAGTACCGCTTTATGCCATTTTTCTTTAGGGTAGAGCTTATACATATCCTGAAGAAAATAGGTGTCTGTTTTGGTATTATCAAGGTTGAAAACAGGGGCTTCTGCCAGAAAGCATTCTGCATTTTTTGGTAAATCGGGCCAGTTTGAAAGCCTTAGTCCCGTGTTTTTGTCCGTGTAATTTTTATTACTGAAATCCACGTGGCATCTGTTGAAAAATACAAGCTTACCTCTTACTTCACCTAAAATTGGAGTTCTGTTTTCAGTAAACCACACGGGGTCATTTTTTATATAATTTTTAAAAAGTAAATCGAAGGTTTCTTCGGATGAAGGGCCATCATCACGCTTTATGCAAAGGATTAAGGTTTCTGTGGGATTTTCTGTTAAAAACTTTTTACAGTCATCCAACACGTAGTCAAGCAAAAGTTTTTTCTTTTTGCCGTGCGGAGTGTAGCAGTCAGCTATACTGTGCACGGTTTTTAATTTATCTGCATTCATTTCAACACGTATATCAAGATAGCGCACACCTATATTCAGTTGCTCGTAAATACTAAGGTTGTGACATTTTGAAAGATAACTGAATTGCACCTTTTTTGTGCAGGAATTGTGAGTACCGGGAAGATTTATTTCGCTGATTTTAATATTATCTGATAAGTTTCGCATCCAGTTTTTCAAGATTATCACCCCTTTGCTTTTTACAAAAAATATTGTAACACAACCTATTATTTAATACAAGTTTTCTTTTTTGACAAGAAATTTCCGTATATTGTTATATAAAACATATATATAGTAAAAATTTTGTAGGATTATTGTATTGCAAAAAAGTTTGTATGGTGATAAAATGTACTATGTATAATTGTTGTATTGCACCCTCGTACGCAACAATAAAAAAATAGTAGAAAATACATAAATAAAAGGAAATGAGGTTTTATTTTGAAGACGATTGAAAGTGCCGTAATGTTTGTTAAAAAGCATATGAGAATTTTGCTTGTGCTTGCAGATATTTTGGGTATGGTAATCTCTTGCTATGTGGCTATGATTTTAAAATTCGATGCCACAACAATGCTAAAAGATTGGTTTGATAATAACATTATCTTTATTATGGCGGTTGACCTGGTTTCGACTGCAGTAATGTTCCTCATCTTTAAGATTTATAACAGAATGTGGCAGTATATGGTTGTTACAGACTATGTTAAGATGGCGTACGCATTTATTATTTCAAAAATAATTACTGTAATACCCTTCTTCTATATCTGGCTGATTCCATCAGTGGGAGCAAAGCAGACACGTTCATTCTTTACCTGGATGTTTATTTATTCATGTTTGTTTGCTTCATCCGTAGTTTTCTCACGTGTTCTTATACTTTTCGGATACCGTGCGTGGAGAAAACATCTTGCTCAGAAAGAGGTTCGTGTCGAGGGTAAGAAGAAAAACGTTATGATTATCGGTGCGGGTGGTACTGCAATCAGACTTATTCAGGAATTCCATAGTAGCACAAAAATCCAGAACAGATACAATGTTGTTGCATTGATTGACGACAACAAGCGTAAACACGGCGCATATCTTAACGGCATTAAAATTTATGGTGGCAGAGAAAAAATTATCGACCTTGCCAAAGAACTTGATATTGACGAGATTTTCTTTGCGGCAAACTCCGCAGATAAAGAAAACAGAAAAGATATTCTTCGTATCTGCAGTGAAACAGGTTGTCTTCTCAAAACAGTTCCTGCAATTACAACGGTAAATCAGAATGAAAGCCTCAGTGCAAAACTCCGTAAGGTTGACTATACCGACCTTTTAGGCAGAGACCAGATCAAACCTGACCTTACAAAAGTTTTTGAATTACTTAAAGATCAGACAGTTTTCGTTTCAGGTGGCGGTGGCTCAATAGGTAGTGAGCTTGTACGTCAGGTTGCCGCAAGTGGTGTTGCTAAAACAATTATCATTTTTGATATTGCGGAAAACGGTGCTTACGAAATCCAACAGGAAATTCGCAGAAATTATCCGCAAGTTGACCTTAAAGTTCTTATCGGTTCAATCCGTGACGAAAAACGACTTTGCGAAATTTTTGAACAATATAAACCTGACTTCGTTTACCACGCAGCTGCTCATAAGCACGTTCCCCTTATGGAGGATAGCCCCAAGGAAGCAGTTAAGAACAACGTTTTCGGTACATTCAACCTTGCAAAAACTGCGGACAAATATGGTGTTAAACGTTTCGTTATGATTTCAACGGACAAGGCGGTTAACCCCACAAACGTTATGGGTGCAACAAAGCGTATTTGTGAAATGATTGTTCAGTCATTCAACAAAAGTTCCAAGACAGAGTACGTTGCAGTTCGTTTCGGTAACGTTTTAGGTTCAAACGGTAGTGTTATTCCTCTTTTCAAAGAGCAGATTGAAAAAGGCGGTCCCGTTACTGTTACACACCCCGACATTATCCGTTACTTTATGCTTATTCCCGAGGCGGTTTCCCTTGTTCTTCAGGCGGGGGCTTATGCTAACGGCGGTGAAATCTTCATTCTTGATATGGGTTCACCCGTTAAAATCCGCGAACTTGCAGAAAATCTTATCAGACTTTCAGGTCACGTACCCGGTGTTGATATTGAAATCAAATACACGGGACTTCGTGACGGTGAAAAGCTTTACGAGGAACTTCTTATCAGTGAAGAAGGTATCCAGAAAACTCAGAACAATCTTATCTACATAGCAAGACCTATGGATTTTGATTCTGATAGACTTTTCAATCGCATTGACTATATGCGCGAAATTATGGAAGGTGCAACAGGCCGCGAAATTGTAGATATTGTTAAAGAGCTTGTTCCCACATTCAATCCTCAGAACGTTGCTTTCAAGGACGAGGTTGAGGAAAAGAAAGAAGAAAAAGAAGAAGTTCACGCATAAACTAAAAAATTAAAACCAAGGAGGGCGGGTATGAAAATTTTAGTTATATGTCAATATTATTATCCCGAACCCTTCAAGGTTCACGATGTCTGTGAAGCATTGGTGGGAGAAGGGCATGAGGTGGACGTTGTTACCTCTTTCCCCAATTACCCCATGGGTGAAATTTACGAAGGCTACAAAAATGGTGAGCACAAAGACGAAGTAATAAACGGTGTCAACGTGCACAGAGTTTTTACCATTGGAAGAAAAACAGGCTTTATCTGGCGAACTGTTAACTATTACACATATTCTTTTGCATCTTCGCTTTACGTTTCAAAAATCAAAAAGGATTATGATGTAGTTTTTGTGTATCAGTTATCACCCGTGCTTATGACCAATGCTGCCATAAAGTACAAGAAAAAACATAACAAAAAATTGCTTTTATATTGCCTGGATTTATGGCCTGACAGTCTGACATCGGGCGGTGTAAAAAAAGATAGCTTAATATTTAAGTATTTTGAAAAGGTTTCATCACGCATTTATAAATCCTGTGACAAGATTTTAGTATCCTCAAGAATGTTTGCCGAGCATCTGAGAGAGAGTTTTTCAATAGATGATGAAATTACCTATTTACCCCAATATGCAGATAGCGTTTTCAAACCCGAAAAAACTACTGAAAAAGATACTGTAGATTTGACCTTTGCGGGTAATATCGGGTCTGCTCAAAGCGTTGAAACAATAATATACGCCGCAGAAATCCTGAAAAATGAAAACATCCGATTTAATATAGTGGGTGACGGCAGTAAGCTTGAGGATTTGAAAAAACTCGCTGAAGAAAAAGGCTTAACCAACGTTATTTTTCACGGAAGAAAGCCCGTGGAAGAAATGCCCGAGATATACAGAAACAGTGATGCTATGTTGGTTACCCTTACCGGGGACCCGGTTATTTCAAAAACACTTCCCGGAAAAGTGCAGACATATATGGCTGCAGGAAAACCAATTTTAGGTGCAGTTGATGGTGAAACAGCTCAGACAATATTGAGTGCCGAGTGCGGTTTTGTGGCACCTGCGGAAGATTATGAGAAATTTGCAGAGTGTATAAAAGAGTTTTTGAAGAGTGACAAGCAAAAGCTCGGAGAAAATTCCTACGGATATTACACCCGATATTTCAGAAAAGATGTTTTTGTAGAAACACTTTTGAAGGAAATGAATAAGGTGAGAAAATGAAAATTTTAATTATTGGTTTTGCCAAAATCAAATATATGCCTTATTTAAATTTTTATCTTGATAATATCGACAGGGAAAAAAACGATGTTCATATAATTTATTGGAATCGTGATTTACAAGAAGAAAATCTGGATTTTCTTGAAGGCGTTACTTTACATGAGTTTAAAAATTATCAGGAAGATGACGTTGCAAAAATATCTAAAATAGCAGGATTTAAAAAGTTCAGAAAATTTGCAAAAGACACTATTAAAAAGGAAAAGTTCGACTTTGTTTTTATTCTTCACTCGCTTCCGGGTGTTTTAACATACGATATCTTAAAAAAGCGTTTTAAGAACAAATACATATTTGATTATCGGGATTCAACGTACGAAGGTTTTCCGCCTTATAAAAAAATCATTGGCGGACTTGTGGAAAATTCTTACTGTACCTTTGTAAGTAGCGATGCCTTCCGTGTTTTTCTGCCGGAAGAACACAAAACAAAAATTTTCACATCCCACAACGTGCTGGTTGATTCATTAAATCACAGGGATGATAAGGAAAAATATGGCGTAACTTCAGAAAAAATAAGAATTGCTTTCTGGGGTTTTATCCGCCACGAAGAAATTAACCTTGAAATAATCAGAAAAATAGCGGAGGATAACCGCTTTGAGTTGCATTATTACGGACGTGAGCAACAAGTTGCCAAAAATCTTAAAAAATACGTTTCTGATAATGATATAAAAAATGTGTTTTTTCACGGAGAATATAAGCCGGAAGACCGTTATGAGTTTGTGAAAAATACGGATATCATTCACAACATTTACAAGGACGCCAATATGATGTTGGCAATGGGCAACAAGTATTATGATGGTGCAATTTTCAGAATACCCCAGATTTGTATGAAAGGCTCGTTTATGGGCGAGACCGCGACAAATCATAGTATCGGTTTTGAGTGCGACCCATACAAAGAGTCATTTACAGATGATATTTACAACTACTATATTTCCCTCGGGAAAGAAAAATTCAACCAAAACTGCAACAATGAAGTTAATCGTTTTATGACTGAGTATGAAACCGGTTGTAAAACAATAAAAAATATTTAGAAAGGAGAAGGTAAAATGTCAATGGCAGAAAAAAATAAAACCAAAAACATAAGAACTGTGCTTCAGAAACTTTTTTCTGTTTTTTTGGCAGTTTATCCGCTCCTTTGCATTTATAAAGCGTTTTATAAATTTACAATTGGTGACGTAATTTTAATGTTTTTCCTCGTTTTGGGGATAATGAGACCATTCAAACTGGATTTCAGAGTTTTATCAATAGGCGCCTTTGTCGGCTTTACGGTATTTGCGTTTATTTTGAATATGGTATTTTTCCAAAGTATGTCGAGCTTAGCAATACCCGCATACGCTTTAAGATTGATAAAACTCATATTCTATTTGCTTTGTGCAGTTATAAACGGAAAAGCATTTTTCAAAACCAAGTATTTTGAGAAAGCAATATTTATTACCGCTATCGGGGTATGTGCTTTTCTTTTCTTCCAGTACGGAATGTTTTATGGTACAGGTACCGTTATTCTCGGCAGAATCCCCGGACTTACTGTTTATTTACAAGAGTATCTGGAATTGGATTACGAGGCTATATATTCTTATAGTTTCCGTCCCTGTTCTTTATTCCTTGAACCTGCTAACTTCTGCCAATTTATGGTAGTTCCTTTGGCACTTTCCCTCTTTTCAAAAAACATATCACGCAAAGAACGTATTTTCTACGTTGTTATTTTTACCGTGGGTATGTTATTGAGTACCTCTGCTCAGGGTATGTTGTACCTTGCGGTGGTTTATGTTGCCTACTTTATAAGAGGAACAAAGAGAAAATCGCTGATTGTTGTGTTTATGGCAATTGCAATTATTGTCGCTATTGTTATGTACAGCGAGGTAAGTGTTATAAAAACTGCTGTTGACAGATTGTTTAACGAGAATGCCGTAGGTGCAAGATTCGGTTCATACAGTTATCTTAAAACAATGGAAGGAATTCATCTTGTTTTAGGCTATGGCTACGGAGTTGTTCCCGAAGATGAGTTTTTGGCAGGTGCCGCATACATAATTTATGGTTGCGGTATGTTCGGCTTCGCATCTGTGTGTTTGATGTTCTACGAACTTTACAGGAGAGCCTGGGGTAACAAGGGTAAGGTTATATGCTTTATTTTCTTTATTGCCTTATTCGGAACAAGCATTTTCTATAACTATATGCTTTTCTGGTATATAAGCATAATTCTCTGTGTAAGAGATAGCGAAAAGTCATCCGCTCCACAAAAGGTAGTTAACCGACACAACATATCGGATTATTCAAGGGAGAGATTGCGTCAATCTATGTCTTGCGAAGAAATCGTCGAAGATGAAGCAGAATTGTTCATCAGAGAGACAAACAGGGCAAAGTACAGACAAAATGAAGTCTTTACAGAGTTTGATGAGGATAACTTCAAGTGTAAAAAGATTTTATTTATCTTGGGAATGTATCATCCGAGATATTCTGCTAACGGTGTCAGTTGTAAAAAAGTAGTAGACGAGTGCATAAGCAAAGGTTACGACGTAAGTTGCGTAATAAACGACTATGCCGGAGAGAAGAAGGAAGATGTAATAGACGGTGCAAAGGTTTATCGTATTAAGCACCGTTTGTTTGACAGAGTAATTCAGTGGTGTGATAGAAATACCAACACACCTTATAGCGAAATTATCAGAAAAATTGCTTATGTTGTAAATAAGCTGAAGTTTATTGTTATGTCACCTACGTGGCCAATAATTTCACCGTTATATTGTTACAGATTTTATAAACGAGCAAAAAAACTCATGGAATCCGAGCAGTTTGATGCGGTTGTTTCGGTATATACACCTGTTGACGCGCTTCTCAGCGGATACTTTATTAAAAAGAAATTCCCCGAAGTGAAGTATTTTCCGTACTTCCTGGATTCATTATCGGGTGGTTATGGTCCCAAACAATTCTCTGAGGAGAGAACAATAATCCGAGGATTAAGAATTGAAGAAAAAGTCTTTGAAAAAGCAGATAAAATTGTTCTTATGAAGTCAAGCGAAGAACATCAGATGAAATACAATTACAGGTTCAGCCATAAGTTTGTTTTCCTTGATATACCAATGCTAAGCGAACCTGAACAAATCTGCTGTGAAAACAAAGAAGATTCTACAATAAAGCTTCTTTTTGTAGGTTCTTTGGCAAGTAACGTAAGAAATCCCGAAACTTTCATTTCGGCATTGGAAAAAATCAAAGACGATAACATTACTTGTGAATTTGTCGGTAACGTTACATGTAAAGACAAGTTTAATAATCTTAAAACCCTTTACGGAGAAAGGTTAATTTTTACTGATTTCATAAATCACGATGACCTTTTAGAAAAAATTGTACAAGCCGATGTATTGATAAATATAGGAAACCTTATTCCTACTATGGTACCCAGTAAGATTTTTGAATATATGTCTTACGGGAAGCCTATTATCAGTACCTATGATATCAAGAATGAACCATCCAAAAAATATCTGAAAAAATATCCTTTGGCTCTTTTACTCAGTGGTAAAGCTTCTGCGGATGAGAATGCTCAGAAAATACAAGAGTTTATTAAAGAGAATGCAAGAAAAAGAGTCGCTTTCAAAGATGTTGAAAACGTATTTGAATTAAACACACCTAAGGCATTTACTGAAAAGATTTTATCCAAGGATTGAGTTTAATATGACACAATATTTTATAACCAAAGATTCAACTAAATGTTACGGGTGCAGAGCCTGTGAGAAAATTTGCTCTCATAGTGCCATTATGCTTAAACCCGATGAAGAAGGATTTTTGTACCCAGTTTTAAATGAAGATTTGTGTGTAAAGTGCGGTCTTTGTAAAAACGCGTGTCCTTATGATAATGTTTTTAGCGGTGTTGAGCCCTGTTCTGTTTATGCAATACAGTACAAAAACGAGGACGTCCTTTCACAAAGCTCCTCGGGTGGCGCCTTTTCTCTTATTGCCGATTATACTCTTGAAAAGGGTGGGGCAGTCTCAGGATGCGTATTTGATGATGACTTTAAGGCAACTCACATTGTTACCGAGGATGTATCGGTAATCCCAAAAATGAGGGGCTCAAAATATGTTCAGAGCGATACGTCTGACACATATCCGCAGATAAAATCACGTCTTAAAAACGGTCAGAGGGTGCTTTTCACGGGCACACCATGTCAGGTGGATGGATTAAAGCATTATCTTGGAAAAGATTACGAAAACCTTGTTACTGTTGATTTAATTTGTCACGGTGTTCCGTCACCCTTATTATTGGATGAATATATAAAAACAGTAGAAAAGCAAAAAGGTAAAGTAATCGACTTAAAATTCCGAAATAAAAAGCACAATGGTTGGCGTTCCGAGGGTACGCTTACTTATAAAAAAGCAGATGCTGACAAAACCTGCGTAATTTCTCCTTTCAGGGACAGTTATTATAATCTGTACTACTTTAAAAATAACGTGAGCCGTATGTGTTGCTATTCCTGTAAATATGCAACCCATAAAAGGGTGGGGGATTTTACAATAGGTGACTATTGGAATATTCCTGATATAGTCCCTGAAATGGATTACGAAAAAGGCGCATCCGTGGTTCTTGTTAATACTGCAAAGGCGGAAAATATCCTAAATGAAATAAAGGACAGAACCATTTTATTTGAAACAGACTTGAATTCGGCTATTAAAGGTAACGGGAATCTTTCGAAAACATCCAAAATGCCTGAAACAAGAAAAAGCATATACAAAAAAATAAGACAAAATGGTTATGAGGCTACCGCTAAGGAAGAATGTACGTTTTCTTACGTAGTACCATTTATAAAAAGACATATCCCTAAGGGATTGAAAAAGTATTTAAAAAAATTCATAGGTTAAATTACAAAGAAAGGCGGAGAATATGAAAATCAGAATAATCACCATTCACGGCATACCTAATTTTGGCTCCGTTTTTCAGAGTTACGGTCTATGCAGGTATCTGAGGGAAAACGGCTTTCCCGACACAAAGATTATAGACTATACCCCTGATTATTATACAAATAAAAGCCTTATTTCAACATTGGGTCGAGTGCTGAACTATAAGAGTTACGTGACCCGAACCAAAAAATTCAGAGCATTTATAGAAAAAAATCTTTCATTGACCGGCGAAAGATTCAAAACTTTAGAAGAACTAAAAGAGCATAATTTTGACGGGGATGTTTATATAGCAGGTGGCGACCAGCTTTGGAATGTTTTTTATACCTGTGGTAACGACGATGCATATAAACTTACTTTTGTAAACGGTAAGAAAATTTCTTATGCTACAAGTATGGGTCAAAAAGCATTTGAAAGAGACCAGCTTCAGAAATTGGGTGAGAAACTAAAAGCATTTTCATCGGTTTCTGTACGAGAGCCAAGCACAGTTTCACTTCTTGAGAGCGTAGGAATAAACGCTACCTGGTGTGTGGACCCGGTTTTCTTGCTTGAGGCTTCCGATTACAATAGATTTATAAAACCCGTAAATGAACCTGATTATATGATGGTTTATCTGGTTACACCTTCAAAATTGTTGGAGGACTGTATCCAATATCTTTCAAAAAAATACAACCTTAAAGTTATACTTTGTTCGGGCTTTTCTAAGAAATGTACCTGTGACAAGTTTATAAAAGATTTAGGCCCCGATGAAATGTTAAGCTACATAAAGAACGCAAAAATCGTTTTATCTTCCTCATTTCATGCTACGGCATTTTCCACTATTTTTGAAAAACAGTTTTTTACAATTCTCCCCGGAGAACATACTAATGAACGAATAACGGATTTATTGGAAATCCGCGGTCTTACAAGTCGGATAATTACCGACGAAACAAATCTTGAAGAAACACTTGATAAGGTCATAGATTACAGTAAAATAAACGACTATAAAGAGTACAAGGAAAAATCAAAAGAATATTTACAGAGGGCGTTGCGTGATGATTAAAAAGCTTTTAGGGAAAATTCGCAATGCCGGCGAAAATGATAAAATTGTTTACAAAAATGTTATAGGTGCATTTCTTGTAAAGGGTTGTGCTCTGTTCGTGACACTGTACACACTCCCATCATACATAAAGTTTTTCAATAATGATGAAGTGTTGGGATTATGGTTCACAATATTGTCACTTCTCAACTGGATACTGAATTTCGATTTAGGAATAGGCAACGGTTTAAGAAATCACCTTTCAACTGCAATTTCTTTGAATAACAAAGGAGATATAAAGAAATATATATCATCAGCATATATTTCCATTGGTGTCATTGTTGCAGTTCTATCGGCAATATTCCCGCTTGTTGTACTCAAGCTTGATTTGAATTCACTTTTAAGTATTGATAAGACGGAGATTTCGCCACGTTCTTTATACATAACTGCCGTTATTGTTTTTGTGGGAGTTATGCTTCAGTTCTGGTTGAAGCTTATAAACTCCGTTTTGTACGCTTTGCAAAAATCATCGGTTAATAATTTCTTAGCGCTGTGTACCAACGTTATGATTCTTGTGGCGGCAATGCTTATTCCAAGCGGAACAAACGACAGAAACATCATTGTTATGGCGGTTGTACATGCTGTTGCAGTAGCACTTCCGTTAATTGTCGCAAGTGTTCTGGTATTTGCAAAGAAACTTAAATTTGCAATACCGAGAATAAAATACTTTTCAAAAGAACATAGTAAGAAAGTTTTATCGTTGGGCGGTATTTTCTTCTTTATACAGATAGCCTATATGATAATAATGAGTACAAACGAATTTTTGATAACAAAAACATCGGGAAATGCCGACGTTGTGGATTATCAGGCGTACTATAAATTGTTTTCTTTGGCAAGTACCGTGTTTGCCTTAGCGCTTACCCCTCTTTGGTCAGTAATAACGAAGGCTAAAGCAGAGAATAATATTGGTTGGATTAAATCTACCTATAAAAAGTTTATGCTTCTTGGCGGGGTTTTCTGTTTAGGCGAATTCGCAATCATAGTAATTATGGAACCCTTGATGAAAATATGGTTGGGTGCAGATTCTTTACCCCATATAAGTATTTTAAGCGGTATTATGTGTGCTCTTTTAGGATGCGCAATGATTATGAATGGAGTTCTTTCAAACATTGCCAACGGAACGGGAGAATTAAAGGTTCAGGCAATATGTTTCGGAGTTGGTGCGGTGTTAAAAGTACCACTTTCGTATATTCTTGTTAAAATGTTGGGCTCTTGGGACGGCGTAGTTTTATCCAATGTAATATGTATGGGTATTTATTGCGTTGTCCAACCACTCAGTCTGGTAAAATACTTCAAAAAAAATGAACGAATTCAAAAAGAAATTCGTATGGAGGAATAAATTATGTCAGTTTTTGCAGGTAAAACACTTATGATTACAGGCGGTACAGGTTCATTCGGTAACGCTGTGCTTAATCGTTTCCTTGAAACAGATATTGGTGAAATCCGCGTTGTTTCACGTGATGAAAAGAAACAGGATGATATGCGTCACGAATTTCAGGCTAAAATGCCCGAGGTTGCAGAAAAAATCAAATTTTTCATCGGTGATGTCCGTGACCTTGCAAGTGTAAAAAATGCAATGCACGGTGTTGATTATATTTTCCACGCCGCAGCACTTAAGCAGGTTCCTTCTTGCGAATTTTTCCCTCTTGAAGCGGTTAAAACAAACGTAATCGGTACCGATAACGTGCTTACTGCCGCTATTGAAGCAGGAGTAAAATCCGTAATCTGCCTTTCAACAGATAAAGCGGCATACCCCGTAAACGCAATGGGTACATCAAAGGCAATGATGGAAAAGGTAATCGTTGCAAAAAGCCGTACAGTTGACCCCGACAAAACAAAAATCTGTTGCACACGTTACGGTAACGTTATGTGTAGCCGTGGTAGTGTTATTCCCCTTTGGATTGAGCAGATTAAATCGGGCAAACCCCTTACAATTACCGAGCCCTCAATGACACGTTTTATTATGTCACTTGATGAGGCAGTTGACCTTGTTCTTTTCGCATTCGAAAATGGTGTATCCGGTGACATCCTTGTACAGAAAGCCCCTGCTTGTACAATCGAGGTTCTTGCTAAAGCGGTTAACGAACTCTTTAAAGCCGAGCAGGATATTAAAGTTATCGGTATCCGTCATGGTGAAAAAATGTACGAAACACTTCTTACAAACGAAGAATGTGCAAATGCAATTGATATGGGTGATTTCTATCGTGTGCCCTGTGACAACCGCGGACTTAACTACGATAAATACTTCAAAGACGGCGACGTTGAAAGAAATCCCCTTACTGAGTTCAACTCAAACAACACCGAGCTTCTCAATGTAGAACAGGTTAAAGAAAAACTTCTTTCACTTCAGTATATCAGAGATGAGCTTGCAGCCTGGGAGAATAAATAATATGAAAATACTTGTTACGGGAGCCAAAGGTTTTGTTGGTAAAAATCTTTGCGCCGCACTCAGAAATGTAGCAGAGGGTAAGGACAAGTCAAGAGGAATTGACAGCGATATCACCATTTATGAATTTGACATCGACACCGAAAAAAATCTTCTTGAGGAGTACTGTAAGGATGCAGATTTTGTCTTTAACCTTGCAGGTGTAAACAGACCCGAAAATACCGAGGATTTTATGAACGGTAACTTCGGTTTCGCAAGTGAATTATTAGAAAATCTTAAAAAATATAACAATAAATGCCCCCTTATGCTTTCAAGCTCGTTACAGGCAACCCTTGTGGGCAGATATGCTGAGGGTGAATATGGTAAGAGCAAAAAAGCAGGGGAGGACCTGTTCTTCAATTACTCTGAAGAAACAGGCGCAACTGTCTATGTGTACCGCTTCCCCAATCTTTTCGGTAAATGGTGCAGACCCAACTATAATAGTGCGGTTGCCACATTCTGCAACAACATTGCAAACGATTTACCTATTCAGGTCAATGACAGAGCAATTGAACTGACGCTTCTTTATATCGACGATCTTGTTGACGAAATGTTCAATATTTTAAAGGGTCAGGCTCACCGTTGTGAGTATGATGGTCTTGATACTGTTGATAAAGAGGACGGCAGATTCTGTTATTGCCCCATAGTACATAAAGTTACCTTGGGCGAGATTGTTGATTTACTGGAAGAATTCAAAAATCAGCCCTCAACACTTGTAATTCCCGAAATTCCCTACAATTCATTCGCAAAGAAACTTTATTCAACATATCTCTCATACCTTCCTAAAGAAAAGGTTTCTTTCCCCTTGAAAATGAACGTTGACCCCAGAGGTAGTTTTACTGAGCTTCTTAAGACTGAAAAATGCGGTCAGGTAAGCGTTAATATTTCAAAACCCGGTATTACAAAGGGTCAACACTGGCATAACACAAAATGGGAGTTTTTCATCGTTGTTTCGGGCAAAGGTCTTATTCAGCAACGAAAAATCGGGTCTGATGAAGTGCTTAACTTTGAAGTAAGCGGTGAAAAAATCGAGGCAGTTCATATGCTTCCAGGTTACACCCATAACATTATAAATCTTTCAGATACAGAGGATTTGGTTACGGTAATGTGGGCAAATGAACAGTTTGACCCCAACAAACCCGATACTTTTTTTGAGGTGGTAGAATAATGGATATTAAACTTGATTATTCAGACGTTTCTTTTAAAAATAACGGTAAATTAAAGCTTCTTATTATTGTTGGTACACGTCCCGAGATTATAAGACTTGCAGCGGTTATCAACAAATGCCGTAAATATTTTGACTCCGTGCTTGCTCACACAGGTCAGAACTACGACTATAACCTCAACGGTGTTTTCTTCAAGGATTTAAAGCTTGATGCACCCGAGGTTTATATGGATGCAGTTGGCGATGACTTAGGCGCAACAGTTGGTAATATTATTAACTGTTCATATAAACTTATGGCACAGATTAAACCCGATGCACTTCTTATTTTAGGTGACACAAACTCCTGCCTTTCTGCAATTCCTGCTAAAAGACTTCATATTCCCATTTTCCATATGGAAGCAGGTAACCGTTGTAAGGACGAGTGCCTTCCTGAAGAAACAAACAGAAGAATTGTT
>JAZQZU010000051.1:0-11084 GCA_045634165.1 Acutalibacteraceae bacterium | reverse complement strand
TCACGGCATGCCTTGCAGCTCTTGGGCTCATTTACTAAGCCTTTTTCAGCGTAAAATTCGTGTTCACCGGCTGTGAAAATAAATTCGTTGCCGCACTCTTTACAGATGAGTGTCTTGTCTTCGTACATTTTTGCTACCTCGCTTGTGTTAATAATGTGCCCTCTAACGGAATTGCACCGCCACCTTTGGTGCAGGTTTCGGATAAATCCCGCAACCTAACAACGCTCTGCTTTTAAGCTAAGAGGACATATATGTGAACCGATTACTCGGAAAACACATCTTTTAATTTGCGCCTTGCACGTTGAACTGCATTGTCAACAGACTTAGGTGCCATACCCAGCTTCTCACCGATTTCGGCATAGGACATACCACCGGCCTTGAAAAATACGACTGTTTTTTCAACCTCAGAAAGAGATACCTCACAAGCGTTAAGAACCTCATTAAGTCTTTCGGTTGTAATAATCTGTTTCAAGGGGTCCTCAGTGCTTTCGATTCCCTGTAAAGCCTCAGCAGTATCATCAATAGGAATATCACCCGACGCGTTACTTGCGGCAGAGTTAATACTGTTACGCATACAAACAAATGCATAGGCTTCAAAAGGAACGCCTTTTTGGGCATCGTAAGTTCTCACTGCATTTAAAAAGCCAAACATACCCTCCTGAACAAAATCGTCCGAATCTAAATAAGCGGCGGTTGTGTTAATATATCGGGTATTGAGAAAACGACGTGCAAGAACATCAAAAGCGTATTCATCGCCATTCTGGGATATATGTACAAGTTCTTCGTTAGTTAGGAGAGCATACTCAGAATATTTTTTACTCAATATACTCACCCCAGATTATTCTTGTACAATTTATATTATGATATCACGCTTTTGTTATTTTGTCAAATATTTTTTGATAATCACCTGTATTTTTTGTGAAAAATACAAAATATTTCTAAATTCGACATAAAAAAACCCCTGATTCCAAAAAATCAAGGAGTTAATTTTCCATATTCATATATTCGGTATAGACATTTTTGTCTACCTTGTACCATCGGCCTTTGATTTTCATACACCAAAAGTCATTGTATCGACTTGTATACGTACCCCTATCACCCGATGCCACTACGTCAACACTTATTATTTCCACCTGTGATGGAAACTCAACATACGAGAAGTTACTCTCAAGAACCTCCGCGAACATTTCAAGTTCTTTTTCGTCAAGGCTTGTTTTTGAAATTACACTATACGTCAATTTATAACCATAACCACATTTTTTAGTATAAAACGCGTGACTTGTTGCCATAGGAAGAACCATCTGTTTAAATGTTTCATCCTCAGCAAAATAGCGATTATTTAACTTATATTCTTTTATATTATCATCGAAAAGAGCATAATACATATCTGCATCTTCCGTCTGAGTTGCTTTAACGAAATTTTTAATAATTTTTTCAGGTTTTGATGCAGTGAAAGATGAAGTTAAAAGTGCGGCAATAACAAGAAGTACGGCAAAACTCACCAAAGCTACAAGTACGGATTTTAAAGAAAAACTGAATTTGAAGCCCTGCTTTTTAACAAATTTTGAAGGTGCCTTCTTTTTAGGTGAATCGAGTTTGGCACCGCAGTAGGCGCAATTTATAAAATTTTCGGGACTTTGCTTATGACATTTTTCGCAGTACAAAACTCTCACCTCATTCCAAAAATATCTCTAAACAAAAACCGTAGAAAGACGAATCCTTCTACGGTTGTATTTGTGTAACGGTTAAACCGTATTAATTCATAAAAGAATTATTCAGCTGCTTCTTCTGTAACTTCCTCAGCTGCTTCCTCAACAACTTCTTCGGGAAGAAGTGCACGGATTGAGAGGCTTACTCTCTTTCTTTCATCGTCGATGTCAGTAATCTTAACATTTACCTTGTCGCCGATTTTAAGAACGTCTGCAGGTTTAGAAACATGCTTGTTAGCAATCTGAGAAATGTGAATAAGACCATCGATACCGGGCATAATGTGAGCAAATGCACCGAAATCTGTGAAGTTAGCGATTTCAACTTCAACTTCTGAATCAACAGCATATGTTCTCTTGAAGATTTCCCAAGGATTGTCCTCAAGTTTCTTATAACCAAGAGCAATCTGTTTCTTTTCGGGGTTAAGAGATTTGATTGTAACCTCAACCTCGTCGCCTACGCTAACAACTTCTGAAGGATCTTTGATTCTGTTCCATGAAAGTTCTGAAACGTGAATCATACCGTCGACGCCGCCGATGTCAACGAAAGCACCGAATTTCATAATGGATTTAACAACACCCTTACGAACTTCACCTTCCTGAACTTCTGCCCAGAATTTTTCTTCGTTGGCTTTTCTCTCTTCTTTGAGAACGGCACGGATAGAGCCTACTGCTCTTCTTCTCTGTTTGTTAACTTCAATAACTTTGAACTTAACAGTTGTTTTGAGAAGGTCTTCAAGTTTGTCGTTACGGCTCATTGTTGCAAGAGATGCAGGTACGAAAAGACGAGCATTATTTGATACTACAATAACACCGCCACGAACGATTTCGGTAACAACACCTTCAAGGATGGTATCTGTACCTTCTGCTTTAACTATTTCGTCCCAAGCAGCAATAGCGTCGTAACGCTTTTTGGAAAGCATTGTAACGCCTTCCTGGTCGTTTGTTTTCATGATAATGAGGTTAAGTGTATCGCCGACTTTGAGTTCAGCTTTAGGATCTGCATGGGGGTCGTTGCTATATTCACTGTAGGGAATATAGCCAGTCTGCTTCCTGCCGATATCAACCTGTATCTCTGTGGGGGATACACTCAATACTGTACCAACAACCTTCTGGTCGCTGTTCATGCTGTTGAGTGATTCCTCTAAAGCTGCTGCAAAATCGAATTCTTCAGTAGCTGCAGAGTCCAGCACTTTCTCCTCCTCAATCATTTTGTTTTCGTTTACAATTTCGGACATGGTTTCAAGTACCTCCTTTATAATACCGGCGGGAGTAGATGCACCCGCAGTAAGACCGATTGAGCTGTACCCCTTCAGAGGAATACCATAAAGCTCTGAAGCAGTTTCAACAAGAAACGCAGGACAATTAACCTCGCACACGCCAAGGAGCTTTCGGGTATTGGAGCTATGTCTGCCACCAACTATAACCATAGCGTCGCTTTTACGTGATAATTCGGCTGCCTCGTTCTGCCTTTCTTCGGTCGCACTGCATATTGTATCAAATATTTTCGCATTTGTACATAGTAAATTTATTTTTTTTACACTTTTTTGCCATTCTTTTATGCTAAAAGTAGTTTGAGAAACAAAAATCAAGGATTTTTCTGAAAAAGAAGGATGTTCAGCGAGAAGTTCGTCGATTTTTTCTGCGTTTCCGATTACGTAGGACTCACCCTTGGCACAACTTTTTATCCCCTTAACCTCAGGGTGATTTTCGTCACCTGCGATTAAAGTGACCACATTTTCAGATGAATTATCAAGAACAATTTTGTGAATTTTCTTAACGAAGGGACAGGCGGCATCAATAAATTCACAACCGCTTTCCTCCACCTCTCTGAGAACCTCCTGTGTAACACCATGTGTACGCAGAACAAGGATTGCATCGGGTTCAACCTCCGAGGGTGATTCAACAACCTTGACTCCCCTTTTTGCCAGATCTTCAATAACCTGGGAGTTGTGGATAATAGGACCGAGTGTTGCAACCTTACGTCCTTCGGAAGCAAGTTTTTCAATAAGTTTTATTGCACGGTCAACGCCGAAACAAAAACCCGCTTTTTCAGCAAGTGTGATTTCAACCATTAAAGTCGCTCCTTTATAACCTTGAGCATATATTCAATTGAACCCTCAAGGTCAAGGTTTGTAGTATCAACCAGAATTGCATCATCCGCTTTTTTGAGAGGTGCAATTTCACGGTGAGTATCCTGATAATCACGAAGTTCAATATCCTTGAGAATTTCGTCAAAAACTACTTCCTGACCCTTTTCGATAAGTTCTTTATATCTTCTTTGGGCTCTTGCCTCGGCAGAAGCAGTAAGGTAAATCTTAATCTGTGCATCGGGAAGAACAACCGTACCGATATCGCGACCATCCATAATGCAGTTATTTTCTGATGCAATATTTCTCTGTAATGAGAAAAGGAATTCGCGAACCTTCGGAATTGCAGAAACGTTGGATGCAGCCATAGAAACCTCGTTCTGTCTTATAGCCTCGGAAACATCCTCATCACCGAGAAAAACCCTCTGCTCACCGTCAATAAAACGGAGTGAAACCTTAACACCATCAAGTGTAGGTATAACATCTTCTTCAGATTTTGTGTTTTTACCCTGCCTTAAAACATTAAGGCCTACGGTTCTGTAAAGAGCACCTGTATCAACATAAATAAATCCAAGCTCTTTTGATACTTTTTTTGCTATTGTACTTTTACCTGCACCTGCAGGACCGTCGATTGCTATATTGATTGACATAATAATTCTCCTCAATTTATATACTATTTCCTGCAAGGTGGCCTGTTGAAAAGGCAATCTGCAAGTTGAATCCGCCTGTGTATGCGTCAACGTCTATAACTTCGCCTGCGAAATAAAGACCGTCAACAAGCTTACTTTTCATAGTTTTGGGGTCAATTTCCGAAACGCTGACACCGCCCGAGGTAACTATAGCCTCGTCAATGGGTCTGAAATCCGTAACGGTAAGTTTTATATCCTTAAGTGTTTCAACTAAAATTGAACGCATTTCTTTGGTAACTTGATTGGACTTGATATTGCCGTTAAGACCCGAAAGTTTAACGATAATTGGTATCATCTTACGGGGCAACATAAGTGCAAGTGTGTTATAAAGATTTTTATTTGAACACTCAAGCAAATCACGTTGAATGCGTTTATCAAGTTGTTCATAACTGAGTGCAGGTTTAAAGTCAATATGGATTGTGTATCTGCCACGTTCCATGTTACGCATATGGGATGAAGCGGATAAAATCATAGGACCCGACACACCGTAGTGTGTGAAAAGCATTTCACCGAAATCCTTGTAAACCTCTTTATAGGTTTTATTATCCTCCACCCTGATTTCTACGTTACGAAGCGAAAGTCCCTGAGCATCAGTACACCAACCCTCGTGACATTCAAGGGGTACGAGTGAGGGTTTAAGAGGTGTGATTGTGTGACCCACCTGCTTTGCAAGGGTGTAGCCATCACCTGTTGAGCCTGTTGCAGGGTAAGAAATACCGCCCGTTGCAATAAGCACGTTCTCGGCAAAAAATTCTCTGCCGTCATCGGTTCTGCAACCCTTTACTGCACCATTTTCAATAATAAGCTCAGTAACTCTGCCCTGTTTTCTTTTAACACCGTTTACGGTAATAAACTTATTAAGGGCATCTACAATATCCAAGGCTCTGTCAGAAACAGGAAAAACGCGGTTTCCGCGTTCAATTTTTAAGGGAACACCCATCCCCTCAAAAAAGTCGATGGTATCATCCGTTGTAAATCTTGAAAATGCTCCGTAAAGGAATCTGCCGTTTACGGGCACGTTTGCAATAAGGTCATTCAATAGCGGACAGGAGTTGGTTACGTTGCACCTACCCTTACCTGTTATTGCAACCTTTCGGGCTAATTTGTCGTTACGCTCAATAAGTGTAACTTTGAGCCCTCTTTGTGCGGCTGTACCTGCCGCCATAAGTCCTGCGGCACCGCCGCCGATTACGATTAAATCCATAAATAAATCCTTTATAAAACTATAAGTTTGTCCGTCATTTCTTTACCGCACACCTGTGGCACGGGTAAACACAGAGAAAAAACATCTCTGGCCTTACATTCAAGTTCGAAAATCTTTTGTGCATTTTCATCAAGATATTTAAAATCCGACGATTTTGATACAATGGGTAATATTGCGGTGTTTTTAGCTTGTTTTAAAACCTCGGCACCCTTTTCATTGAACCCGAGCACCCTTATATAAGGTACAGGAATGTTTGTGTATTCATCAGTTATACCCAATAAAGCACAAAGAACAATTCTTCTGAGCCTTGAATGAGTATACCTCTTTGTCTTGACTTTTTCAAGTATTTCACTTAAAGCGACTGAGTTTCGCACCGCTTCAAAGAATCTGTATTCAAGTCCCTCGCTCACATCGGGAATGTTTTTAAAATCCCCGACACTCATTGTACGAAGCTTGTATACGATTGCATTTTCCAATTTACTGAAATCGGCAGGTGCGTTACCAAAGGAAACCGCATCATTCAATATTTTAAAAGATTCTTCGGGCATAAAATCTTTATAATCTTCACCATTTTTCAAAAAGGAACGAATTGCTGAAGCAGAACAGAAATTAACGTTTACTTCTTCCGAATCGTGAGAAACCCCCACCCTTTTTATCGCCACAGGTTTAATTGAGTAATTCTTTTTCTCAATGGCTTTGATATACTCAACGCCAAGCAAATCATTAGGTGAAGAAAGAACTTTTGCAAAAGCATCACCGTACATATCAGAAAGTGCCTGTTGTCTTGCATCAGGGAATGAAAGCCCCTCACTCAAACGCTTTTCAAGTAACGGTGAGAATTCGTCAGTTGTAATGGCTTTTGCGCATTTTGTAAGACACTCTACGTCACCACATTCGGAACCGAAGCCTAAAGCATCAATACATCCCAATGAACCTAAAACCGTAACACCGCCCAAGGCAAAACGCTCCGCAGAGGCGGTGGCGTAAGGCACCGGTAAACTAAGAACTAAATCAACACCACAAGAAAGTGCCGCCTTTGTACGCTCGTAGGGTGACATACAAGCACACTCTCCACGTTGAACAAAGCTTTCCGACATTACCGCGGTAACGGTATTTTCGCCATTGGGTTTTAAAGTATCAACAATATGCTTATGACCGTTATGGAACGGATTAAACTCAGCCACAACACCGTAATTCACGGTAACCCTCCTTAATTTACTAGTATATATTTTACTTTTACACTTGAAAAACAAAATATTAGTGGTATAATTATTACTTGGTAATTATTTTACACAATTAATGTGCGTTTTATTTTCCCAAAAGGAATTAAACGTTTTTTTATTGGAGGTTTATTGATGAAAATTCTCGTAATTAACTGCGGTAGCTCCTCTTTAAAGTATCAGCTTTTTGATATGGAGGGCGAAAAGGTACTTGCAAAAGGTATTTGTGAATCCATTGCTACTGATATGAGCCACACAAAGGGTTCAACTTTCGACGGCAGAAGCTTTGACGAATATGTTGATATCCCCGACCACAAGGTTGCATTCAACATTGTTAAGGATGCCCTTGTTTCAGGTGACTGCAAGGTTATTGACAGTCTTGAAGAAATCGGTGCTATCGGACACAGAGTTGTTCAGGGTGGTGACATCTTCACAGAGAGCGTTCTTATTGACGACAGCGTGCTTAAGGCTATCGACGACCTTAGCGTACTCGCTCCCCTTCACAACCCCGCACACGTAATCGGTATTGAATGCTGTAACGAAGTTTTCGGTGCATCTGTTCCCCAGGTTGCAGTTTTCGATAACGCATTCCACAGCACAATGCCCGAAACATCATATATGTTCGGTATCCCCTACGAATACTACGAAAATGATCATATCCGTCGTTACGGTGCTCATGGTACTTCACACCGTTTTGTTGCATACAGAACTGCTGAAATCGTAGGCAAAGACCTTAAGGATATCAAGCTTATCACCTGTCACCTTGGTAACGGTTGCTCAATCACCGCTATCAAAGACGGTAAGGTTCTTGACACAAGTATGGGGCTTACTCCCCTTGACGGTTTCATGATGGGTACACGTTGCGGTGCTATTGACCCCTCTGTTGTTACATACATTATGGACAAGCACAACCTCAGTCCTAAGGAAATGGATACCATTATGAACAAGAAGAGTGGCGTTCTCGGTATTTCAGGCGTTCACTCTGACGACAGAGCAGTTCGCGCAGCTGCAGGCGAAGGCAACAAGAGAGCAAAACTTGCACGTGATATGCAGTGGTACCAGATTCGTAAATGCATCGGTTCCTACGTTGCTGCTATGGACGGTGTTGACGTAATCGCATTCACAGGCGGTATCGGTGAAAACTGTACAGACCTTCGTGAAGATGTTCTTAAGAACCTTTCATACCTCGGTATTGAGCTTGACGAAGAAGCAAACGCAGTACGCGGCGAAGAAAAAGAGCTTACAAAGCCCGGCTGCCCCGTAAAAGCATTCTGCGTTCCCACAAACGAAGAACTTGCAATTGCAAGAGATACAAAAGAAATTGTAGAAAAACTTTAATATTTGCAATTTTAAATGCCCTGTACACAAAATGTACAGGGCATATTTTTATTTATTTCTTCCTTTATTAAATAAATTCTCAACCGGTAACTGGGCGAGGATTATTGCAAGGAATACGAGAGCACAACCGAAAATTTCGTTGGCTGTAAGTCTTTCGCCAAAGAATGCACCTGCCAAGGCGGCAAACACGGATTCAAGGCTCATAATAAGACTTGCAACTGTGGGGTTAAGATTTTTCTGTGCTACAACCTGCAAGGTAAAAGCCACACCCGAGGACAGGACACCTGCATAGAAAATTGAAAACCATGCATCACCAATTGCTACGGGGTCGGGTTCTTCAAAAAGGAACATACCAACTGTTGAAATAACCGCTGCAACACCGAACTGAATAAGAGAAAGCCTTACACCGTCAAGTTTTTTTACGAAGTGGTCAACAATCATTATCTGAACTGCAAAAAGGAATGCACAAAGTATAAGTAAAATATCTCCGATATTTATGCCGCCCACCTGAGTAACACACAAAAAGTACATTCCTACAGTGGCAATCACAATGCAGACCCATAATATAGGTTGCACTTTTTTACGAAAAATGAGCCCTATCAAAGGCACCATCAGGATATAAAGTGTGGTAAGAAAGCCTGATTTACCAACACCCGCAAACATTATGCCATACTGTTGCACCAAAGATGCAAGACAAACGGAGGCACCGCAGAGGACACCGCCTAAGAAAAGCCTTTTTGAGAAAAAGGTTTTATTCTCACCGTGGTCGCCCTCGCCGAATTTCTTTTTATTACTCTTATAAATGAACAGTGACACGGGGGTTAACACCACTACCGCAAGCCAGGACCTTAAGGAAAGGAATGTAAAGTTACCAATCTGCTCAAGCCCCTCTTTTTGTGCAACAAAGGTTGTACCCCATATAAATGCCGCTAAAATAAGAAGCATTGAAGCCACAAAGGATTTTGATTTATTATTGCTATGCACTGTAAAAACCTCGAAATTCAAAATAACAAACGATATATTATCACAACTCAGTTATATTATCAACAAAAAACTGCCGATTTCTCGACAGTTTTAATAATTTATACTAATGCTTTTCGTACCATTGCCGCTCTCAACTTATCACGTTCGATTCTGTCAAGAGGTCGGTCAACGGAAAGAGATATTGTGGCAGGTTGCATATGAATCATAAGGGCTTCAATCTGTGAACAATCCATATTTATAATACCCTTAACCGCACCGAGTCTTACAAGTGATATTAACTCCATAAACTCGTTAGTGTCAATAAGACGAGCATATTTTAAAACACCGTAGGCTCTGTAAATTCTATCCTCCGTTACAGGGGCTTTAAAAAGCTCCTCACGTGCGGCTCTTTCCTGAGCGGCTATCTGCAAAGCAATGGATTTAAGGTTTTCAATAGCGGCTTTTTCAGAAATTCCGAGGGTTATGGTGTTACTGAGTCGGAACATATCGCCCTTTGCGGCGGCACCCTCACCGTAAGACCCCCTGAGTGACAGACCTAACTTTGAAACAGTTGTAATAAGCTTTGTTATCTGGGATGTCGAAACAAGACCCGGAAGATGAAGAACAACCGAGGCTTTCATACCCGTACCGAGAGCCGTCGGGTCCTGAGTAAGGTAGCCCAATTTATCATCAAAGGCGAAATCAAGTTTTCCTGAAAGTTCCTTTTCAATCTGACTTGCAGTTCTGTAAGCATCGTCAAGGGCAAAACCCGCATACATAACCTGTAAACGGATATGGTCTTCCTCGTTAAGCATAATGCTTACGGCTTCATCCTCAGTTAAAAGCAAGGCTCTGCCGTCACGTGATGACGCAAACTCAGGGCTTACAAGATGACGCTCTGCAAGGGAAACCACCTCGGACTGTGACAGAGTTTTCATTTCATAATAATTGAAATGGTAGCCGTCTATAAAGTCGGCGGCATTTTTAATTACGCCATCTACCTTCAATTTATCGGGAAGTGAAAGTCTTCCGGGGAAAGGAAAAGAGCGTATGTTTCGGGCAAGGTGAATACTGGTGTTAATAACAACGTCATTCTGTGCACCTGTGCCAAGATACCATTTAGCACACATCAGTCTTCCCCTCCCTTATTTGTAATAGCGATAATTTCATCGCGGAGCTGTGCCGCAAGTTCAAAATTCTGCTCAGCAATAGCATCCGAAAGTCTGCTTTTCAACTCTTCCACACGGTCTTCGGGAGAAATTACATTCTGCGACGCAGGTTTTGAGCCCACATAGGTTGCCTTACCGTGAATACGACGTAAGGACGGAAGAAGCTTATCGTAAAATACACCGTAGCATTCGGCACAACCCATTTTGCCGTCGGAAACAATTTCATCAAAATATTTACCGCAACCGGGACAATAAGCACCCACAGAAGCACCATCGTTTTTACCTAAAAGTTCACCGAACAACTCGCCCAAACCAAGACCAAAACCTGAAAAAGCCTCGCCATAACCTAAAGAACGGGCGCAATCGGAACACAAATGAACCTCAGCAGCACGACCATTAATAATACGTTTCATGTGCATATTCGCTTCGTTTTTATTACAATTCTGACAAATCAAAACACTCACCTCAATCAGATAATGCACAAATATATAAGTATTATACGATAAAAAGAAAATTAATTCAAGATGGTAAAGAAATCAGTTGCCGTGGGTGCTTATTGTTCTATCCCACTGAAGATTTTCCGCAAAAGAACTACCCACCACCAAAAGCGTTGCTTTTGGTCAACCGGTTGCAATATAGTCGTCTTGCTCGTTATTCACTTCGCAATACTCCTTATTGCGCCCAGAGCTTTTTGTTCGCTTCATC
>JAZQZU010000050.1:0-61943 GCA_045634165.1 Acutalibacteraceae bacterium | reverse complement strand
CGCATTTACAAACGAAATCAAAAAACAATACAACTTAAGATAAAATTTTAACCGCTTATTCGATTTGAATAAGCGGTTGTTTTTTAGAAGTTTTCAACGTCGGGTTGATTGAGTGAACGGATGTTATTTTCCATAAGTGCTTTTGTTGCCAAGGCATCGTCCTGTACTCTGAAAATCATATAAGCGTGATTTTTCTCTTTCTTACCGAGGAAAGCGTACATATATTCAATGTTGATACCTGCATTTTCAAGCACGTTAAGAACTTTGTTTACACCACCGGGTACGTTGGGTATTGCAACACCTAAAACATTTGTAACGGAGTGAATGTAACCTGCATCTTTTAAAACTGTTGTTGCGGTGTAGATATCGTCAACAATGATTCTTACAATACCGAAATCTGCAGTTTCTGCAAGAGATAATGCACGCATATTAATGTTGTTTTCTGCAAGAACTGCCGTCATAGCACTCATTGCACCGGGTTTGTTTTCAACGAAAACTGAAATCTGCTTAATACTCATAATTATTACCTCCGTTAGATTTTACGTTTATCAATTACACGAACGGCTTTACCTTCGCTTCTTACGATTGACTTAGGTGCAACCAATGTAACTTTTGCGGAAATACCGAGCATTGAACGTAAGCCCTCAACAATTTCCTTTTGTCTGCGGTTGATTTCGCCAACGTTATCGGTGAACATTTCGGGTGTCATTTCAACCTGAACGTCGAGAGTATCAGTGTTCTTTACGCGGTCAACAATAATTTGATAGTTTGCAGAGTAGCCCTGATTAATAAGAACAGTTTCAATCTGAGAGGGGAATACGTTAACACCGCGGATAATAAGCATGTCATCGCTTCTGCCCATGGGTTTACACATTTTAATGAAAGTTCTTCCACAGGAGCACTTTTCACGGGTAAGCATACAGATATCTTTAGTTCTGTAACGAAGAAGGGGGAAAGCTTCTTTAGTAATAGAACTAAATACAAGTTCACCCTTTGAGCCTTCGGGAAGAACTTCACCTGTGTC
Source organism: Acutalibacteraceae bacterium (assembly GCA_045634165.1). Taxonomy (GTDB): domain Bacteria; phylum Bacillota; class Clostridia; order Oscillospirales; family Acutalibacteraceae; genus DTU089. The sequence goes on along the minus strand of JAZQZU010000050.1, from coordinate 60,919 downwards.
GGGGTCAATGATTTCTGCAATAAAGTGGTCTTCATTAATGTGCATACCACTCTGTGCGGAGCATTCAAAAGCAACACCGGGACCTGAAAGCTCAGTAAGACCATAGATGTCATAAGCCTTAATACCAAGTTCGTTCTGAATTTGCTGTCGCATTTCTTCACTCCAGGCTTCCGCGCCGAAGATACCCGCTTTGAGTGAAAGTTGGTCTTTGGTGATACCCATTTCCTTCATTGATTCGGCTAAGTACAAGGCGTAAGAAGGAGTACAACAAATAATTGAAGCCTGTAAATCCTGAATAAACATAATCTGACGGTCTGTGTTACCTGAGGATGCGGGAACAGTAAGGCAACCAACCTTGTGGCTACCGCCATGAAGACCCATACCACCGGTGAAAAGACCGTAACCGTATGCATCGTGACAAACGTCCTCATCAGTTGCACCTGCAGCAACAAGTGCTCTTGCACAGCAATCTTCCCATAAATCAACATCGTGTTGAGTGTAGAATGCAATAACTCTTTTTCCTGTTGTACCGGATGTTGAGTGGATGCGCACACAGTCCTTGAGGGGTGCCGCAAGAAGTCCATAAGGGTAACCCTCACGTAAATCGTCCTTAGTAACAAAGGGGAGTTTATGAAGGTCCTCGATACCTTTGATATCATCGGGAGTAACGCCTTTTTCTTCCATCTTTTTGCGATAGTAAGGTACATTATCCCATATATGTTTTACTTGGTTAACAAGTCTTTCGCTCTGCCAGGATTTGATTTGTTCCTGACTTGCGGTTTCAATTTCGGGTTGATAGTAACGTTCCATTTTTAGTCCTCCTGAATGGAAAAATATGCATCCACATAAAAAATATAAAAGTAATTATATTACTAATAAATATGTTAGTCAATAATTTTATAATAAAAAATCGGTCTTTTGGTACTAAAAATACCAGAAGACCGATTGTGATTAGTCTATTAACTTGCCTTTGTTATAAACCTTGATGTTTGTTGTATCGCCATCTAATTTATAGTTAACAATTTCGCCGTCTTTCCATTCAATGTCAACTGTGATGTTGCCCATTGCCTTAAGACCTGTAACCTTACCGTTTTTCCAACTTGAGGGTAATGCGGGTAAAAGGAAAATTTTGCCCTGACGAGACTGTAAAAGCATTTCTGCAATACCGCTTGTGCAACCGTAGTTACCGTCAATCTGGAAGGGGGGATGAGCGTCAAAAAGGTTGGGGTATGTACCACCGCCGCGATAACGAAGATTTTTACCTGCGGGTACGGGACGAAGCTGCATATCAAGAAGTTTCAATGCGTGATCGCCATCCCAGAGTCTTGCCCACATATTTATCTTCCAACCAAGGCTCCAACCTGTGCCGTTATCACCACGAAGTTCAAGTGAACGTATACAAGCCTTTGCAAGGTCAGGAGTTTCATCGGGTGTAATCTGATAACCGGGGTGAAGACCGTAAAGGTGGGATTTGTGACGGTGGGTGGGTTCGTGTTCCTTAAGTTCTTTATACCATTCAAGAAGTTCTCCGCGACTACCTGTCTGATATGGTAAAAGTCGGGGGATTGCGTTTTTTGCCGCTTCAATATCTTCGTCGGTTTTACCGAGTATTTCTGCTGCCTCAACTGTGTTTGTGAGAACCTCTCTTACAAGTGCCATTGTCATAGTTGTGGTTTCGCTAAGGCTCATTGCAACACCGTCAATAAGGAATTCATTTTCGGGTGAAGTTGAGGGGCACATAATAAGATATCCGTCTTTTTCAACTAACATATCAAGTACAAACTGAATACATTTTTTGAGAATGGGATATGCAGTTTCTTCAAGATATTTAACGTCATTTGTATATAAGTAGTGGTTATAAACATGTTGGCAGAACCAAACGCCTGACATAGGCCAGAAGCCCCACTGTGCATCGCCTGATGCGGGGTCTGAGTAACGCCAGATATCTACATTATGATGTCCGCAGAAGCCACGGGCATTGTAGATATGTTTAGCGGTTTTTTCGCCTGTTACGGTTAAATCAGAAATCAACTGAATAAGGGGTTGGTTAAACTCCTGGAGATTACACATAAGTACGGGCCAATAGTTCATTTCTGTATTGATGTTAACTGTATAGTTTGAACTCCACGGGGGAGCAACCTTGTCATTCCAAATACCCTGAAGGTTTGTAGCCTGGCTACCTGTACGAGATCCTGAAATCACAAGATATCTGCCGAAGTTAAACATAAGGGTGTAAAGAGCGATATCTTCCGCGCCGTTGTCGTGCTTAATAAGACGTTTGTCGGTAGGTATATCACCTTTATTATTAGATCCGATATCAAGAGAAACTCTGTTAAAAAATGATGAGAAATCATCAATATGCTCTTTTTCAAGGGTTTCATAGGGGATTTTTACAACTTCGTTAAGGTGTTCAAGACAAGCATTTTTATACTCTTTACCTTCAAGCACGGGATGTTTGTCAAAACCGTTAAATGAGTTTTCTGTACAGAAAATAATTGTTGCCTCGGTTGCTTCTGATACAGTAATTGTATTTTTATCTTCAGATACTTTACCGTCTGTGATAACCTTAAGTGCACAACGGAAGTACATACCCTGTTCTGCGGGGTTATCTGAATACTCGGGGTCGTTGCGGTAAAATTCAACGTCACGCAAATTAGCGGGTGAGTTTGAGGGACATCTGCCGTCGAGGATAAGCACACCATTTTCAATGAATGAAGCGCCTTTTAACTTTGTTTTAAGTGAAACTGTAAAATTGATTGCTTTGCCGTTATCAGCAACAATTCTGTCAATATATACATCGACAGGGGATGATACAAAGGATTTTCTTGTAAAGTTACAGTTACCGCGTGAATATTCAACGGTATTTACACCTGTTTCAAGGTCCAATGTTCTGCTATAATTTTTGCGGGGGAAAGTGGGTTTGTATTTGATATTGATATCACAAAGGGGCATATAAGCCTGCGAACAGGTTGCGAGTACGTTTGCCTCAATAATATCCTGACCTTTGCGGTATTCACCCTTAAGAACTAAATCTCTTGCTTCAAGGAATTTCTCGTTACAATCATCTTTTAATATAGTTTTACGAGGAAAACCTGTCCAGAGAGAGTCTGAGTTCATTGAAATTGTCTCTTTGTCAGTTCTGCCGTAAACCATAGCACCTAAAAAGCCGTTGCCCAAGGGCATAGCCTGAAGCCATGATTTTGCCGCAGATTTATAAAAAAGAACTTTTGAATCATTGCGCATAAATGTCACCATCCGAGTAATTTTTAAATCATTTTAACTTATATTGGCAATAAAATCAATATAATTTAGTATATAGTGTTGTAAAATTTTAATCAATGTGTTATATTAGCAACATTGGAAAAGTAGGAAGTGATGTGTATGAAAACAATTTCAACAAAATTTGATTCTGCTAAAATTGATTTTGAATCCACAGTAAAGTATATGGTTGATAAAATCACCTTTATATGTGATAAAATCGGTCCTCGTGCACCCGGTAGCCCCGAGGAGTTAAAAGCACAGGAATCTATGGCAGAAGATTTAAAGAAATGGTCCGACAAAGTTGAAATCGAAGGCTTTACAGTTCATCGTCAGGCTTTTATGGGATTTATTCCCTTTACTGTAGCAATGGCTATTATTGCAACTGTTTTGTTTTTCTTTAAGCCTGTTGTTGGCTTTGTTCTTACCATTCTCGGTTTTATCCCTCTTATTTTAGAGTTTTTAATGTACAAACAATTTATTGACCCTCTTTTCAAAGGTCATCCTTCACATAATGTTTTCGCTACAAGAAAAGCAACCGGTGAAACAAAAAAACGTATTATTTTTATCGGTCACGCTGACTCACAGTACGAATGGACATTAAACTACAAGCTTGGCGGAACGGGTATGAAGTTATTTTTGATTCCCGCTGTTGTTGGTCTTGTTATCTGTTGCGTTGCTTCACTTGTCAAGTTCATTGTTGTTGACCTTAAAGGGATTACAACACCCGGTAGCGAGATTTTCTTCTTAATTCTCGGTATCGTTTTATGCGTGTTTATTATCCCTTATGTTGGTTTCCTTTTCTTCCAGAGTCACACAAAGAGTGTTCCCGGTGCTAATGATAACCTTTCGGGTTGCCTTACTTCTATGGCAGTTCTTAAATTAATGGAAGAAAATGATGTTCGTTTTGAAAACACCGATGTTTGTGTAATGCTTTCAGGCTCCGAGGAGGCAGGTCTCAGAGGTGCCAAGGCTTACGCTAAAAAGCACGAAAAAGAGCTCAAAGAGATTGAAACAGTTGTTGTTGCTTGCGATACAATGCGTGATATGGAGTATATGGCGGTTTATGACCGTGACTTAAGCGGTACGCTGAAACACGATGCTCAGGCTAAAGCCCTTGTTAAACAGGCGGCTCTCAACTGCGGTTTTGATATCCCTTATTCTTCAATTTATCTTGGCGCTTGTGATGCTGCAGCATTTACTCAGAAGGGCATTAAAGCAACAGGCTTTGCTGCTATGGACCCCACACCGCCCAGATATTATCACACACGCCTTGATACTCCCGAACTTCTTATTCCCGAGGCACTCGAGGCCGGTACAAAAGTTTTACTTGAAGCAGCCTGCCTTTACGACGAACAAGGTTTAAAATAAGTTAATTGGACCATCTGCTTTGTGGCAGGTGGTCTTATATAGGAGTTCACGATGAATTATATAATCATGGACCTTGAATGGAATAACGCCTATTGTAAAAAGAAAAAGGGCTTTATTAACGAAATTATTGAAATCGGTGCGGTCAAACTTGACGAAAATTTTAATGTTATTGACACCTTTTCAATGTTCATCAAAGCACAGTTGGGCAAAAAACTTCATTCAAGAGTAAAAGAGCTTACGAACATTACTAACGATGATATCAGTACAGGTACGCCATTTTCACAGACAATGTCCCTTTTTCGTAAATGGTCCTCGGGAAATGATACTGTCATTCTTACCTGGGGTGATACCGATATCCGCGTTCTGATTGAAAATTTCAGGTACTTCAACGGTATTTCATTTATCCCGTTTTTGCGTAACTACGTTAACCTGCAGAAATATGCACAGGCATTTATGAATATCTCTAAAGCCGATCAGATAGGTCTTTCTGCTGCAGCGGAAAAGTTAGAAATCGACGTAGAAAGTTATTCTTTACACAGAGCTCTTGATGACAGTTTCTTGACAGCAGATATTTTCAGAAAAATATATAATGAACATATGTTATCATCATATATGCTTGTTTGCGATACCTCTTTCTACTCAAAAATTACCTTTAAGCCCAAGGTTATTACGGATATTAACAGTCCGCTTATTGATAAATCAAAAATGCGCTGTATTTGCGACGTGTGCGCAGGACAATGCGAACGAGTTTCGGAGTGGAGGGTTATTAACCAGTCATTCAGAGCTGTTTTCCTTTGTAAAAAGTGTAAACGTAAAATCAGATTTACCATAAGATTTAAAGAGTACTATGACAGAGTTGATATAAAATCATCCTCGGTACCCTTTATTGAGAAGAAAGAAATAAGCGTTGTTGCAGTCGAAAGCACTGCTGACAGAACACCCACGGAGGAATAAAAATGAATATATTTATTAAATTAGAGCCCGTTTTCAAAGAGATTGTATGGGGCGGTAACAGACTTAAAAACGACTACGGTTTCGAAAGCAACCTTAATAATATTGCAGAAGCTTGGATGCTTTGTGCAAGAAATGATGGCGATAACATTATTGTTAACGGTGACAATGCAGGTAAGTCATTTACAGAATTTGTAAAAGAAAATAAAGAGCTTTTAGGCACAAAAGGTCAGTCTTACGAGGAGTTCCCCTTACTTATAAAATTTATTGATGCCAAGGCTGATTTGTCCGTTCAGGTTCATCCCGATGATGAATACGCAAAAATTCACGAGAATAGCTACGGCAAAACAGAGGCTTGGTACATACTTGACTGCGATGAGGGTGCAGAGTTAATTTACGGCTTCAATAAAGAACTCACACCTGACGAATTTAGAAAATCAATTGAAGACAACACATTCCTTGACTACGTAAATAAGGTTAAAGTAAAAAAAGGTGATGTGTTCTTTATAAGCGCAGGTACACTCCACGCAATCGGTAGTGGTATTTTACTTGCAGAGGTTCAGCAGAATTGTAACACAACCTACCGCGTTTACGACTACAATCGTCTTGTGGACGGCAAACCCCGTGAACTCCACGTTGAAAAAGCACTTGACGTTACAAATACAGTTCCTCCTGTTAGAAACGGCGACCCTGATTCCGCACCTGTTATAAACGGCACTGCAACCGAACAGGCTCTTTGCTCCTGTGAGTTTTTTAAAATGGATAGCATCGATGTTAAAGATTCATACTCATTGACAGTTAATGATGAGTCGTTCCTCAGCGTTCTCGTTTTAAGTGGCAATGGTGAACTCAGTGCAAAGGGTGAATCAATTGCCTGTAAAGCAGGAGACAGCATTTTCATTCCTGCTTCTTCAGGCGAAATTAACTTCAAAGGTGAATTTAAGGTATTGCTCAGTACTTTATAATATTATAAGGTGGTTTTATGTCATTATTGACGGCACAAAACTTAACATTCGGTTTTCTTGACGGCGTCTTGTTCAAAGGCGCCGCTTTCAAGCTTGAGGAAACTGACAGAGTGGGGTTAATAGGTGCAAACGGCACCGGCAAAACCTCGCTTTTCCGCCTTATTACAGGGAAATATGATCCTAACGAGGGTGGTATCGTTCGCGGCAAAGACGTGCGTATAGGTTATATGGAGCAGTACCTTGACTGTGATGAAAATATTACTCTTTATGACGAGGCTCTCACTGTTTTCAATGATGTAATCGAAATGGAAAGGGAGCTTGAAATAATTAATGAAAAGCTTCTTCACAATTCTGATATCGCTACAATTGAAAGACAGTTACGTCTTACAGAAGAACTTGAACATCGCGATGGTCTTGTTTACAAAGCAAAGACAAGGTCTGCTTTGATTGGACTTGGCTTTTCCGAAAAGGACCTTAATTTAAAAGTGTCATCCTTAAGTGGTGGTCAACGCTCAAAGCTTTCTTTATGTAAACTTCTTTTATCCAATGCAAACCTCCTTTTATTGGACGAGCCTACGAACAACCTTGATACAGATTCAATCATATGGCTCGAGGATTTTCTTATAAAATACCGTGGTGCATTTATCGTTGTGTCCCACGACCGATATTTCCTTGATAAAGTTACTACTTCAACTATGGAAATATCACACCAGAAGCTTATTCATACTGTTGGTAATTACTCAGTTTTTCAGAAACTTAAAGCAGAACGCGAACTTACTATTGAGCGTGAGTATGAAAAGACAATGACTGAAATCAAACGTATTGAGGGCATTATCGAGCAACAGAAGCGCTTTAATCAGGAGCGAAACTATATTACAATTGCAAGTAAGGAAAAGCAGATTGAACGTTTAAGAGAAACCCTTGTTGTACCAGACAAAGTGCTTAAAAGTGTTAATTTCAGTTTTAAGACTGAAATAAGAACAGGGGACGAGGTTTTAGTTGTTAAAAACCTTAAGAAAAGCTTTCCCGACAAGGATTTATTCAGGAATTTTGATTTATCAGTTTATCGCGAAGACAGTGTTTTCCTTTTAGGACCCAATGGTTGCGGTAAATCAACTTTTTTAAAGATAATTAATAAAGAAGTTACTGCAGACGATGGTGTTTTCCAACTTGGTTCAAACGTTAAAATCGGTTACTTTGACCAGAATATTGACAAACTAAGTTCACACAAGACTGTCCTCAATGAAGTATGGGATATGTATCCCTTTATGAACGAAACCGACATACGCAGTGCCCTTGCAATGTTTTTATTCAGAGGAGAGGATGTGTTTAAATCCGTTTCCGATTTAAGTGGTGGCGAAAGAGCAAAGATTTCACTTCTTAAAATTATGCTTGCAAAGCCAAACTTCTTAATTCTTGACGAGCCCACAAACCATCTTGACATTATTTCAAGAGAAGTGCTCGAAAATGCCCTTGCGGATTTCAACGGAACTTTACTTGTGGTTTCTCACGACAGATACTTCATTAATAAACTAGCTACTAAGATTGTTCATCTTACCCACGAGGGTGCGGTGGATATTCCTGGTAATTATGATACTTATATTGAATTTAGGGAAGCGAAAAAAGAGGAAGAAGTAGTAGTTAATCGCAAAAAGCCCGTAATTAATGAATATAAGTTAAAAAAAGAAAAGGCTAGTAATGAGCGCAAACGTAAAACCAAAATAAATAAAATTGAAGCAGAAATCGAGGAAAAAGAAAATCTTATCAAAGAAACCGAGGATTTACTTTCAAACCCCGAGATTACTGCAAATTATGAGGAATTAGTACGGTTAACTGAATTACTTGACACCTCGCGTATTGAGCTTGAGGATTTATATTCTCAATGGGAAGTTTTGCAGACAGAAGAATAATTTCAACTTCACCCACATATATATTTGTGGGTGATTTTTTATGAATAAAAACAAAGAGGACTATCTTTTGCACACTTTACTATTTCAATTTCTTGTGTGCGCCATAAGTTTTGGCATATTCTTTGGTATTAAATTTACCGGTTCAGGGGCTCTCGATAATATTAAGCGTGCGTATTTTGATAATCTGCAACGTAATTTTATTGTTGAACTAAAAGATAGCGATACAGAGGTTTTCAATAATGCGCCTGAGCCTGAAATAACAGAGGAAATAAAACAACAAGCACCTGAGACTACACAAACAACAAAGATTGTTACCGAAACAAAATCAACTGAACCCCATGTAGAGAAACTCTCGGCACAGATTAAAGCAGAGGGTGGCGCAGATTACTCTGTTTCATCAAAGGATGATATACCCGAAAATGTTTCGGTTGATTCATATACACTCAGTCAAAAAATGTTTTTACCTGCGACAGGTGAAATAACATCACCATTTGGCGTGCGAAATCATCCCATTGATGGAGAATTACGCTTTCATGCAGGTGTTGATATAGCGGATGACATTGGTACACCCATATATTCTGCCTTTGACGGCACTGTAATTGTTGCAGATTATGACAAATGGAATGGATATTACTTAAAAATTATTCATGATAACGAGATTATGACCGTTTACTGTCACTGCAACAAATTACTCGTGAAAAAAGGTGATATTGTAAAGTCAGGACAGAAAATAGCCGAAATGGGCTCAACAGGTTCTTCAACAGGTCCACATTTGCACTTTGAATTACGAATCAATAATAAATCCTACGACCCTGAAACCGCTCTAAATGAGGCTATAAGTGAAATTTAAAGTTAAAAATACAGAAATTACCCTGAGTTTCACATTTTTTGCTGTTTTTTTGATACTAATGTGTGTTGGAGAACTGAAAATTTGCTTATATTCACTCATTGCATCGTTAATTCACGAAATTATACATATTATTTTCATATGTATTTTTACAGGGGGGATTTCAAAAATTATCCTTTCAGGATTTGGGGCCAATATTGTAAGGAACGATAATAATTTATTATCAGATTTTAAAGAATCAATCATCAGTTTTTCTGCACCGGTTTTTAACATAATTGTAGGGTTATTTTTCTTTCTGTTTTATAATAAATTAACTATTTTTGCAGAGGTAAATTTAATTATCGGAATTTTAAATCTGTTACCTTATTACAATTTTGACGGTGGCAGGGGACTTATGTTCTTATTGAAATATTTTATAACAAGTGAAAAAACAGAATATGTTGTTCTTATATTTTCTATTATGGTTACGACAGTTTTTTCGTTTATTAGTGTTTATATATTGTTCCATTATAAAGGAAATGTGACTTTGATATTCCTAAGCGCATATATGATTTTGAATTTTTTTGTCAGATTAAAACCTAATGTTAAAAAATGTTACAATTATTAAGGTTTTGTAATTTTTCTTGCATATTTGTCTTTTTTGATTATAATGGAAGTAAATATGGATTATTGTGTGGTATTTTAAAATGGAACATATATTTAAATCCGAGTCATCATTACGAAAAATTAATAAAGTTCGTGATTTTCTTTTCAGCGATAAATGGATTGCAATTCTGTTTTTAGTTGCGGCCATCTTCGCTTGTCTTGATTCTTTTTACGCACGTGGCTCGGACTCTCACCATGAATTTGCTATCGCCGGTACTGTAATTTTAGCCTATTTCACAGGTTTTTGTTTTTTATTTACTGGTGACATACTGGCTATGCTCATACCATTGATGTTTACTTATCTGGTTGCAATACGGTGTTATAACTCACTTAACGCCTTTATGAGCATAATTTGGTTGGCAATTCCATTGATTGGGATTATTATATTCAACCTTGTTGTTTACCGCAAAAAGCTGTCTGCTAAGGGTTCGCAATTTAAACCGATGATGTTTGTTTCTTTTGCGGTTATTATGGGTGGATTCGGGTTTATTTCTGCCAAAGACTACTTTTCGGGTTCTTCAATTTACCATATGCTCGGTATGGGATTCGGAATGGTACTTGTTTATTGCTTCCTTTACGCTAAGATAGATGTTACCAAAAAATATTCACTTATCGAGCAACTGACTCGTATTATGGTACTCGTGGGCGTGTTTGCTACCTTTATGGTTATTGCTCACTACCTTATTAATATTAATCTTGCAATTGATAAGGGTGGCATTTTCTTCATAAGATGGCGTAATAACATTTCAACAATTCTTATGATAACAATGCCCTTTACCTTCTTAATGGGTAATAAAAAACCTACCGCAATAGTTCTAGGTTTCCTTTTCTTCCTTGCAATGCTTTTATCAGGTTCAAGGGGCGGTATGGTGTTCGGTGCCATTGAGCTTGTAATGTGCATAGTTATGTTTGTTCTTTATGACAGACGCAGAAGGCTGGCATATGCTATTATCTGTGTTTGCGTGGTGTTCGGTCTGCTTATTTTCCTGCCACAGATCACCAAGTTCCTTAACAATACGTTTGTAAGATTATTCAACGTTTTAAATGACTTCCTTATAGGCGGTGAGGATACAGAAACCCGGGTAAGACATTACGCTCGTGGTGTTGAAGACTTCCTTAATCACCCAATATTAGGAACAGGTCTCGGGTATATGGGTAACCGTGATATCTTCAAGAACAAGGCAGGTGCTTTGTGTTGGTATCATTGTGAGCCAATACAGATTGCCGCAAGTTTTGGTATATTGGGAATTGTTGCCTTCGTTTATCAGTTTATCAAACGAAATATGCTTATCTGGAAAAAGGCTACACTTTTCAATATGACCGTGTTCTTGTCTTACATAAGCCTTGAAATGATGTCCCTTGTCAACCCCGGTATTTTATGTCCTGTACCATATTTATTGTTAATCACGCTATTTATGGTTGTGGTAGAAAAATGCGACGAAGGTGAAACCCAGGAAAAAATCCCGATTTTCAAGAAAGTTAATTCATTTTTGAAGGCAAAAAGAACGTCCGTAAAACAAAAATAATTATATAAGCCGTGTTCCCGAAAAATATCGTGGACACGGCTTTATTTTACTTGATTATTACAGACGTATATAGTAAAATAAATATATATATTTATATGGAGTTGTATATATGCTTAAAACAAAAATCGAGTCGATTTTACCCCTTGTGCAAAAGCCTGCAAGATACACAGGCGGCGAACTTAATTCAGTTGTTAAGAATAAAGAAAACGTGGATGTTAGATTTGCATTCTGTTTTCCTGATACATATGAAATCGGTATGTCCCACCTTGGAATGAAGATTCTTTATAGTCTTATAAACTCAAGGGATAATTTCTGGTGCGAAAGAGTTTTCGCACCTGATACTGATATGGAAAAAATTATGCGCGAAAGGGATATTCCTTTATTTGCCCTTGAAAGTCGCGACCAATTAACAGATTTTGACGTTGTTGGGTTTACTTTACAATATGAATTATGCTTTACAAACGTACTCAATATGCTAAATCTCTCTAAAATTCCTTTACGTAGTAAGGACAGGGGGGACTCCTTGGATGTTCCCATTATTATAGCCGGTGGACCCTGTGTGTGCAACCCTGAACCTCTCGCGGATTTCATTGACGTATTTGAAATCGGTGAAGGTGAGGAAATGATGCTCGAATTTCTTGATTTGCTTAATGTGTACAAAAAACAGGGTAAATCACGAAGCGAGTTTTTAAAAGCAGCAGCACAGATTGAAGGTATTTATGTACCGGCGTTGTACGACGTTACATATAACGAAGATGGCACTATTGAAAAAATCACCCCAAAAGATGGTGCACCCGAAGTTGTTAACAAAAGGGTAGTGGCAGACCTTGACAATATCTTCTATCCAGAAAAATTCGTCGTTCCCTTCGTTGAGGTTGTTCACGACAGAGTAGTTCACGAAATTTTCAGAGGTTGTATACGTGGTTGCCGTTTCTGTCAGGCGGGTTTCTGGTACAGACCCATTCGTGAAAAGAGTGTTGAAACCATTAGTGAGCAAAGTCGGAGACTTGCGTGTACTAGCGGTTATGATGAATTATCACTCTGCTCACTTTCAAGTAGCGACTACACAAAAATCACAGAATTACTTGAAGAATTATTAGGTTGGGCAGTTCCACAGAAAATTAATGTAGCTCTGCCTTCCTTGAGAATTGATAATTTTTCCGATGAACTTAAAGAAAAATTGGCTCTTGTAAGACGTTCGGGTCTTACCTTTGCTGCAGAGGCAGGTACACAAAGACTTCGCGACGTAATTAATAAAAATATTTCAGAAACAGAAATTCTCGATACTTGCCGAAAAGCCTTTGTTGGCGGTTGGACTGCAGTTAAATTGTACTTTATGATAGGCTTACCCACGGAAACTGACGATGACGTTGTGGGTATTAACGTCCTTTCCCAAAAGGTTGTTGAGGAGTTTTACTCTAACCCCGACAAACCCAAGGGCAAAGGTGTTAACGTAAGCGCGGGTGTATCATCCTTTGTTCCCAAGCCCTGTACACCTTTCCAGTGGGAACCCCAGGATACACGAGATGAACTTAAACGAAAGCAGAAACTTCTCCTCGATACGTGTACTTCTAAGAAGATTACATTCCGTTTCCACAATACGGATTTAACATTCCTTGAGGGTGTTTTCGCACGTGGTGACAGACGACTTTCAGACGTTATAGAAACCGCTTACAAAAACGGTTGTACCTTTGACAGTTGGGACGATAAATTCAATTTTGATGCGTGGATGAACGCTTTTGAAACCTGCGGTCTTTCAACCGAATTCTATGCAAATCGTCGTCGTTCTTATGATGAGGTTTTACCCTGGGACCACATTAACTCAGGTATCAGAAAACAATTCCTTATCTGTGAGAATGAAAAGGCTAAAAATGCCGAAACTACAAAGCATTGCCGTCAGCAGTGTGCAGGTTGTGGTTCAAATAAGTTAAACGGAGGTAAATGTGATGCGCTCAGTCAGAATATGGTTTAAAAAAACCGACACCGCAAAATATATATCTCACCTTGATTTATCAAGATGTATGGTTCGTGCTTTCCGCAGAACAGATATTCCTCTGTGGTATACAGAAGGTTTTAACCCTCATCCGCACCTTGTTTTTGGTCTTTCATTACCTTTGGGTGTTGAAGGTTTGTACGAGCCCCTAGATATAAGACTCAACGACGTCAATTACCCCTTACAAAGGGTTATTGACGAGCTTAACAGGGTTACAGTATCCGGAATTGATTTTATTGAAATTACCGAACCTAAAAATAAACCCCTTGAGATTTTTTCTGCAGATTATACCGCACAACTTGTTGGCGAAAACCTTGATAGTGTGGGTGAAAAAATCGAGGAAATTGTTAAAACCCAAGTCTTAACCTACGAAAAAAAGGTTAAAAAAGGCGGTTTCAAAACAATTAACGTTACCGAAAATCTTAAAAACTTCGAAATTGTTACTGAAGGTGGCAACTTTTGTCTTAAATTTAACTTGCCTGCAGGTAATGATTTTACAGTAAGTCCCGTTAATTTCTGTAATTTATTGAGCGAAAAGTTAAACCGTGATGATTTATTATGGCGTATTACACGACACAAACTTTTAATGAAAAACGGCGAGGACTTTATTTAAAATTCAAATCTATTTAACCCCTAAAAAACATATATTTTATAGGTGGTTAAATGAAAAAACTATACATATCGTTAATTTGCGTTGTAATTTGTGCATTAATTTTTAATGCTACCACGTTTTTTTACTCTTCGGATAAAGTTTCGGGTAATGGTGATAAATCAATAAGAATTCCTATTATTATAATTGATGCAGGTCACGGTGGTTTTGATGGTGGCGCAGTAGCACCTGACGGCACAATTGAAAAGGATATTAATTTGAAAATCAGTAGTTATTTACAGGAATATCTTGAACTTTCAGGATTTGAAACAGTTATGACCCGTTGTGACGATTCTTCACTTGAGGATGATGGTCTTAACACCATAAGACAAAAGAAAACTTCTGATATTCACAACAGATTAAAGCTTATGAACGACACTGATAACGCTATTTTTATAAGCATTCATCAGAACAAATATCATATTCCGAAATACCGGGGATTACAGGTGTTTTACTCGCCCGAATTTTCTGAGGAAAGCTCAGAACTTGCCCGTAATATTCAGGAAAACGTTACTGAAATTCTCCAACCAGAAAATGACCGACAGATTAAGAAATGTGGCACATCCGTTTATCTTATTTACAACGCGGTAAAACCTGCGGTTCTTGTGGAATGTGGCTTTCTTTCAAATTATGATGAAACTGAGCTTCTTAAAACCGATAATTATCAACGTAAAATTGCTTACAGTATTGCAACAGGTATACAAGATTACGTTTACTGTAAAGGATGACTTAAATGGCTAAAAATAAAGTTGTTTTTATATGCAGCGAGTGTGGGTATGAATCTGCCAAATGGTATGGAAAGTGCCCTTCTTGTGGCGAATGGGACACTTTAAACGAGGAACAGATAATTGATACCCCTGCGAATAAAACCGCTAAAAATAGGCTTACGTCCTATTCAGGCTTAGCACTTCCTTTGTCACAGATAAATTCATCGGGCGAGGTGCGATATGACACAGGGGTAGGGGAATTGAACCGTGTTCTCGGGGGCGGTCTTGTTAAAGGCTCTCTCGTACTTTTGTGCGGTGACCCGGGTATCGGTAAATCAACAATTCTTTTACAGATTTGCGAAAAACTTGCAAGTGGTTTTTCTGTTTTATACGTTTCAGGTGAGGAGTCTGCATATCAGATTAAAATGCGAGCAAAACGACTTGGTGTAACCAACGAAAAACTTGCAATCATGTGCGAAACTGATGCTGAAATTGTCTGCGAATATATAAAAAATCAGAAACCTGATATTGTTATGATTGACTCGGTACAGACAATGAATATTTCCTCTGTATCGTCCACTGCCGGTAGCGTAACTCAGGTTCGGGAATGTACGAATCTTTTTATGCGCACCGCTAAAAACAACGACGTTTCAATTATCCTTGTAGGCCACGTTAACAAAGATGGCAATATTGCGGGTCCCAAAGTTTTAGAGCATATAGTTGACACAGTTTTATATTTTGAGGGCGAAAGAAACCTTACTTACCGTATTTTAAGAGCCGCAAAAAACAGATTCGGCTCTACCAATGAAATCGGTGTTTTTGAAATGACCGAAACGGGTCTTGTTGAGATAGAAAGCCCTTCATTAGCCATGATTTCGGGCAGACCCTTAAACGTATCGGGTACTTGTGTTACTTGTCTTATAGAGGGCTCCAGACCCATTCTTGCAGAGGTTCAGGGTCTTGCAACCGCCTCGGGATTCGGCAATCCCAGAAGAATGGCGGCTGGCTTTGACTACAACCGAATGGCAATGCTCATAGCAATCCTTGAAAAACGAGCGGGTTATTTCCTTGGAAATATGGACTGCTACGTTAATATTGTAGGTGGTCTTCGTGTGGATGAACCTGCCTGTGATTTAGCTGTTGCACTTTCTATTCTTTCTAGCTTTAAAGATACTGTAATAGATAGTAGCACAATTGTTTTCGGTGAAATAGGTCTTGCAGGTGAAATCAGAACAGTTACAAACTGTGACCAACGTATAAGAGAATGCGAACGTCTTGGCTTTAAGCGTTGCATTATACCAAGACAGAATATAAAAAGACTTAATAAAAAAGACTTTAAGGATATTGAGGTTATCGGTGTGCGTAATATCCGCGAAGCCTTTGAATGCGCTACCGAGTGATTATGAATACACCTCTTTTACCTCAAAAAAGAATCAAGCATTGTATTATCGGTGAGTGCTATTATAATGAAATCAAAGAGCTTACAGATTTAGGTATTAATTGCATTACAGTTCCCCAGAATGAAAAGCTTGATAAAGAGATTTCCGGCCATGCAGATATACTTACATTTAACTGTGGTAACGGTACAATACTTGCTGAAAGTAGTGTAGCAGGGGAGTTACATAGCAAATTAACAGGTTATAATGTTATTTCTGTTGGTGAAATAACCTCACCATATCCCAATGATGTAGGTCTTAATGCGTTTTTTGACAACAGAAGGCTTTTCTGTAATGCGAAGTATATTAAAGAGGAGTTGAGGAGTTTCTGTATTGAAAATAATATTGAAATTATCCACACAAATCAGGGCTACACAAAATGCTCAATTTGTGCCATTTCAGATAATGCAGTAATAACAGAAGATGATGGACTTCCCTCTTTGTTAAATATTTATCAATATGATGTTTTAAAGATTACAAAAGGGTTTGTAGGTCTTTCGGACGAACATTACGGATTTATCGGTGGTGCAACCGCAAAGATATCGGATAATGAGCTTTACGTAAGTGGTGATATAAGCGCACATCCTGATTTCCATAAAATCAAAACATTTTGCCAAAAATATAATATTTCACTGATATATAATAAAAACCGGACTTTGACTGATTTTGGTGGTATTATTAATATAATCTAAGCAAAAAACCAGTAAAACCCAACTAAACCCATAAAAAGCGAAAAATTTCATCCTCTCAGTTTTTTTGAATAATACAATGTATCATTTTAAAAATTTCTAATCGATGTGGAAAGGAAGATGATTTATGAAAAATCCTGAAAACAACAGAGTTGCAAAAATCGGTTACGCAGTAACTATGATTGTAGTAACAACTGCAATTGTAATAGTAATGAAAAAGTATAAAGATAAATAATTTAAGTATATTTAAGTATTGATAACTTACATAATCAATTTAAGTATACTTAACCATTATCTTAAATCCATATTAATGGCCGTGGGTAATCAAAGGCTTATTATTTAGTAATATAAAGAAAAGCCCTTATTTGCTCAAAAACCCCATTTTTACTTCAAATCCACTACCCCGACTTATACAAAATTTTTATTTTGTATAAGTGAAGCTATAGGAAAGGAAAGGTGTCAAATATGAAAAAAGATGAATTTATTTATATATTCCCTTCCTATGTGGTGGATTTTCTTAACTATTACAGTGTTATTAAGAACAGGTCCGATCTTACTGTTGTGGAGTATGCAACGGATTTACAGACCTTTTTCCGTTTTTTAAAGGTTATCCGTGGCAAGGTTTCGAAGGAAACTCCCTTCAATGAAATAGAAATTAAGGATTTTACCTTACAGGAAATCGCATCCGTTTCATTGAGTGATGCGTATATGTTCCTTGTTTACTGCAAAGACAGCCGCGGTAACAACGAACGCACACGTGCCAGAAAAGCCACCACTCTCAGGAATTTTTATAAATTTTTAACCGTACAGAAAAAGCTCATTGATGAAAACCCCTTACAGGAGCTTGACTCACCCAAAATAAAAAAAACGTTGCCCAAATACCTGACTCTTGATGAAAGCATTGCCCTTTTAAATGCCGTTGACGGCAAGTTTAAGGAACGTGACTACTGCATCATTACTTTGTTTTTAAACTGTGGTATGCGTCTTTCTGAGCTTGTTTCGTTAAATCTTTCGGATATCCGTAGCAATAATACCCTCGTGGTAACAGGTAAAGGTAACAAAGAACGCACCGTCTATCTGAACGATGCGTGTATAGATGCTATTAACGCCTACCTACCCTACCGCCCTGTTGATGGTGTAAAAGATAAGGATGCGTTGTTTATAAGCCGTCAAAAAACCCGAATAAGTCCCAAAACTGTACAATTCGTGGTTAAAAACACACTTGAAAAAGCGGGACTTTCGGGCAGAGAACTTTCCACCCATAAATTAAGGCATACTGCTGCAACTCTTATGTATCAACACGGTGATGTAGACGTACTTGCTATTAAGGAAATTTTAGGTCACGAAAGCCTCAGTACTACACAGATTTACACCCATATTATGGATGAGCAACTAAAAAATGCGGCTGCAGCTAATCCCTTAAGTGCTTTAAAAGCACCTAAAAGACCTGAAATTGCCCTTGATAATCCTTTAGACAAAGGTGAAGAAACCTGAGAACATTTTGAAACAGACGGTTGAAGCAAGTGCCCCCAATAGCAGCGGTAAGCACATTATAATATACTTCAAAGTATAGTCCTTAAGTAAATGATTTCTACCGCCGTCACAACCGTAATTTCCGAATAAATAAAAGAAAATATTGTTACATATCTTTGTACTTTCGCAACAGCAACAAACCAATGTTGCTGTTGTTATTGCATAACAAGGAATATCAACCAACAGACAGAAACCCAAGCCTTTAAGACCGAAACTTATAAAAAATTCACCCGTTACCGCACCGCAACACACACCAAAACCCACAAGAATCAACCATATAAACGGAAATCCTACCGCAGACAGTGAACACAGGTAATTTATGAAAAATAACAATAAAAGGCACAGAAAAACAAAGCAGAAATCAGTAAAAAAACTATTGCATTTCTTAGCATTAACGTGATTTACAAGTAAATCTGAAAAAAAACGGTTAAAGTCATCCCCTGCATTTTTAATAAGGAGAACACCTACTATCACACCGCATAAAAAGAGTGTGAAATATATTATCAGTTTATAATCGAAAGTTATCTTGATATTTGGTCTTACACTCTTTGTTTTGATAATTACACCTTTTTTAAACATAGATATTCCCCTCTTACTTTACAGCTAAATTACCGCCTAAAAAGCCCGGTAAAAGGCACAAAGGAACAAGCAAGAGAATATTGACGGATACATTGAATTTCATTAAAATAAGGCTTATAATTAAAATTACAAGCATATAAGCGCCCGAGGAAATAAGCCCCTTTATAAATCCCCTGCCCGTAATGTTTTTAGATGCGTTATAAGCGCACACAAAAGCGCCCAAAGCTACAAAAAGGTAGACTAAATAAAAGAAAAAGTTACTTTGGGGAGTCTTAAGCACCATAAAGGCGCACATAGTAATTCCGTTAAGAAAAATTAGTAAACCTTTAATAACCGAAAAAGCATATAAAGTTGGAATATTGTAATTTTTATTTGATATTTTTTTAGTTTTTATAATTTTAGGCATAAAAATCCTCCGCACATCTTTTTGTATAAGATATGCGGAGTTAATTTTAAATATAACGATTATTCGTTTGTTTCGTCAACAGTTTCTTTAACTGTTTCGTCAACCTTTTCTTCAGCAATATTCTTAACTTTCTTGCTGATTTTTTTCTTTTTGCCATTTACTGCAGCGTCAATTGCATCCTGTTCGCCTTTTGCTTTTTTAGCTTCAGCAGCAGCTTTTCTTTCTGCTTCCATACGAGCATTTGCAGTATCGTTAGTCTGGATAGCCCAACGCTGGAAACGCATTTTAACTCTGTCAGCACCTGTTTCGATAACAATGCTATCTTCTTTAACAGTAACAACACGACCCATAATACCGCCGATTGTGGTAACTTCGTCACCAATCTGAATAGAATCACGCATTTCCTGTTCTTCTTTTTGTTTTTTCTTCTGAGGACGAATCATAAGGAAGTACATAGCAACAGCCATGACAACAATCATAATGATACCACCAAAAGAACCACCGGGTTTACCTGAAGCATCAGCAGCTGCATCTGCGCCGCCGCCCATACCAAGCAAATTACCTAAAAAGCTTAATGAAATAAAATTCATAACAAAAATCCTCCAAAAATTTCATACCCGTATATTATAACTGTTAACTAATAAATATACAAGTCTTTTTTTAAAATTAATCGTTTATTTATATTCTTGTGTCGAGTAAATCAACATACTTGTTCTTAAAGTCATTAAACGTGCCATTGTCAAGTTCATCACGGATACGTTTCATAAGATTATTATAAAAATAAAGGTTATGAGTAACGGCTAAACGCATTGCAAGAATCTCTTTGGCTTTGAAAAGATGATGCATATAAGCCCTCGAGAACTTCTGACAAGTGGGACAATTACACTGATTATCAATAGGTGTATCATCGTTTGCGTATTTTGCATTGTTAAGGTTGATTATACCATTCCAGGTGAAAAGATGACCATGACGAGCGTTACGGCTTGGCATGACACAGTCAAATAAATCCACACCTCGACTTACGCCCTCAATAATATTACCGGGTGTACCAACACCCATAAGGTAACGAATTTTATCCTTAGGTGCAAAGGGCTCGACGGCTGATATAATACGATACATATCCTCTTTAGGCTCACCTACTGCAAGACCGCCTATTGCATAACCGTCAAGGTCAAGTTCTGCAATAATTTTCATATGCTCAACACGTAAATCGTCGAAGGTTGCACCCTGATTTATACCGAAAAGCAACTGATTTTTGTTAAGTGTATCAGGAAGGTTATTGAGTCTTTCCATCTCGTTTTTACAACGAATGAGCCAACGTGTGGTTCTTGCAATGGACTCCTTGGCATATTTATATTCTGCGGGGTTTTTAACGCATTCATCAAATGCCATGGCAATGGTAGAACCGAGATTTGACTGTATCTGCATACTTTCCTCTGGACCCATAAAAATTTTCTTGCCGTCAATATGTGAGTTAAAGGTAACACCTTCCTCTTTGATTTTGCGAAGACCTGCTAAAGAGAACACCTGAAATCCGCCACTATCAGTAAGAATAGGACCGTTCCAGCCTGTAAACTTATGAAGACCCCCAAGCTCTCTTATGAGCTTGTCACCGGGTCTTACGTGTAAATGATATGTATTACACAGCTGAACCTGACAGTCGATATCCTTCAAATCGTAGGCAGAAAGACCACCTTTGATAGCACCGCAAGTAGCGACGTTCTGAAATGCAGGTGTCTGCACAGTACCGTGAACTGTTGTAAATTCACCCCTACGGGCATTGCCCTCGGTTTTTAATAACTTGAACATATTTATAACCTCATAATTAACTTAAACTAAAACTTTGCATTTTATAAAATAATCATACAGTCGCCAAAGGAGAAAAATCTGTACTTTTCATCAACTGCTTCTTTGTATGCGGTCATTGTTTTATCGTAGCCGTAAAATGCACTTACAAGCATAATCAGAGTGCTTTCGGGTAAATGGAAGTTAGTAAGTAAACCATCAATGCACTTAAATTTGTAACCGGGATAAATGAAAATATCCGTGTTTCTATCGTCCTCTCGGATTTCACCACAGAAGGTGGCGGCACTTTCAAGGGTTCTGCAGCTCGTAGTACCAACGGCAATTACCCTACCACCCCTTTTCTTGGTTTCATTAATCAAATCTGCGGTTTCTTTAGGTAAATGGTAGTGCTCCGAGTGCATATGATGGTCCTCTATTTTATCCGCCTTTACAGGTCTGAAAGTACCAAGACCAACATGGAGTGTAACGTAACCGATGCTAATACCCTTCAATTTCAATTTTTCAAGAATTTCATCAGTAAAATGAAGTCCTGCGGTAGGTGCGGCAGCAGAGCCCAACTCCTTTGAATAAACTGTCTGATAACGCTCTTTATCCTCTAATTCCTCCGTAATATAATGAGGCAAGGGCATCTGACCAATTTTATCAAGAATATTGAAAATGTTATCACTTTTATCATAAGAGAAACGAACAATTCTGTTGCCGTTATCGAGAACTTCCTGAACATTTGCTTCAAGTATACCGTCGCCGAAGGTAAACTCCGCACCTTCCTTGGCGCGTTTGCCGGGTCCTGCAAGAGTCTCCCATAAATCGGTTTCTATCTGATTAAGAAGCAAAAACTCAACATTTGCGCCGGTATTTTTCTTTGTGCCGTAAATTCTCGCAGGTAGAACCCTTGTGTTATTGAGAATAAGGCAATCGCCCTCGTTGAAGTAGTCAAGGATATCAAAAAAGTGTTTGTGAGAAATCTCATCATTGCTTTTTGAAAGAACCATCATACGTGAATGGTCCCTTGGTTCTAGGGGATGTTGAGCAATTAATTCCTCGGGCAAATGGTAAAAAAAGTCAGATTTGTTCATAATTCTCCCTTTGTTTCCTAAATGTGTAGTAAAAATTATATATTATTACAATTGACTTAGTTAATATATAATGATAAAATTCTAATGTTAAAAGTGGATATATTATAATCTATTTATATTCCAAATACAAGTGTTTTTTATTACGGAGGTACACTTATGAAAAAGTATAAAGTTGGTATCATCGGCGCACCAGGTATGGTTGGTCAGAGATTTGCTCTTTTACTCGCAGAGCACCCCTGGTACGACGTAACTGTTCTTGCCGCAAGTTCACGTTCTGCAGGTATGAGTTACAAAGAAGCTCTCGGTGATCGTTGGTGTATGGATGAACCCACACCCGCAAAATACCTTGATATGCCCGTTCTTGATGCAGAGAAGGATATTGAAAAAATTGCTGCAAGTGTTGACTTCGTTTTCTGCGCAGTTAACCTCAGCAAGGACGAAACAAAACTTCTTGAAGAAAAATATGCTAAGGCTGAATGTCCCGTTGTTTCAAACAATAGTGCTCATCGTATGACCCCCGACGTTCCCATGGTTGTTCCGGAGCTTAACCCCGAACACATCGAAATCATCAAAGCGCAGAGAGAACGTCTCGGCACAAAACGTGGCTTTATTGCAGTTAAATCCAACTGTTCACTTCAGTCCTACGTTCCCGCACTTTTCCCCCTTCATGACAAATACACCGTAAAGGACGTTGTTGTTTGCACTTATCAGGCTATCTCAGGCGCAGGTAAAACCTTCGAAAGATGGCCCGAAATGGTTGATAACGTAATCCCCTTCATCGGTGGCGAAGAAGAAAAGAGCGAAAAAGAACCCCTTAAACTCTGGGGTAAAATTGAAGGAAACGAAATCGTTTCTGCCACTGAGCCCCACTTCACAGCTCAGTGTATCCGCGTTCCCGTTTCTGACGGCCATATGGGCGCAGTTTTCGTAAGATTTGAAAACAAACCCACAAAAGAAGATATGATCGATATGTGGAAGAACTTCAAAGGCAGAGCACAGGAGCTCGAACTCCCCTCCGCACCCAAGCAGTTCCTTCACTACTTCGAAGAGGATAACTGTCCTCAGACAAAGCTTCACAGAAATCTTGAAAACGGTATGGCAGTTTCCATCGGCAGACTTCGTGAGGATACCCAGTATGACTACAAATTCGTTTGCCTTGCACACAACACATTAAGAGGTGCTGCTGGTGGCGCAGTTCTTCTTGCAGAACTCCTCTGCGCAGAAGGATATATGGATTAATTCCTATTTTCATCAGGGGTGATTGTTTTGAAAAAGCCTATCTTTACAGGTTCGGGTGTTGCTATTGTTACACCCTTTACCGGGGACGATTTAAAAATCAATTTCTCTCTTTTCGAAGAAATTTTAGAGTATCAAATACAAAACGGTACAGATGCAATTGTAGTTTGCGGTACAACTGGTGAAAAATCAACTCTCGTTTATGATGAGCACATTGAAGCCTTACGTATAGCCGTTGAAACCGTGGGTAAACGTGTACCTGTTATTGCAGGAACGGGCAGTAACGACACAAAACACGCGGTTATGCTCTCAAATGATGCGGAGCGTTTTGGTGTTGACGGTCTACTTATGGTTACACCCTATTACAACAAAACGTCACAGGAAGGGCTTATTGAGTCCTATTCATACATCGAAAAGCGAGTTTCAACTCCCATTATCTTATACAACGTTCCAAGCAGAACAGGTGTTAACATCAAACCTGAAACATACCTTGAACTCTCAAAATTACCCCTTATAAACAGCGCCAAGGAGGCAAGTGGTGATATTTCAACCCTTGCTCGGTCAATTGCTCTTTGCGGTGACAACCTTAACTTCTATTCGGGCAATGACGACCAGATTACCGCGTTTATGGCTCTTGGTGCTAAGGGTGTTATTTCAGTTCTTGCAAACATTGCACCAAAACTCGCCCACGATATTGTTCAATTTGGTCTTGACGGAAACTTTAAAAAGAGTGCGGAACTACAGCTCGAGTATATCGACTTATGTAATGCTTTATTCTGCGACGTCAACCCCATTCCTGTTAAGGCGGCAATGTGTATGATGGGTATGGATGTCGGCAGATGCAGAATGCCCCTTTCCCCTCTTAACGAAAAAAATACTCAGCTTTTAAAATCGGTTCTTGAAAGACATAATATGATTTAAAAGCTTGGGAGGAAGTTAAATGACAAAAATACTTTTAAGCGGTTGTTGCGGTAAAATGGGCAGATTCGTTGCCTCTGCAGTTGCCGGACGTAAGGATTGCGAAATAGTTGCAGGTATTGATATGGTTGATGATGCAACTCTCGGTTTCCCTGTGTTTTCAAATTATGATGAGGTTCAGGTCAAAGCCGACGTTATAATCGACTTTTCAAACCCCTCACTTTTACCCGCAATGCTCGGTTACGCTGTTAAAACAGGCACAGGTATTGTACTTGCAACAACGGGTCTTACTGATGAGCAGATAAAATCTGTTGAAGATGCAGGTAAAACTGTTCCCGTTTTCTTCAGCTACAATATGTCAATCGGTGTAAGCCTTCTTTGTGAGCTTTCAAAGGTTGCAGCAAAGGTACTCGGTGGTGGCTTTGATGTTGAAATTGTTGAAGCCCACCATAATCAGAAACTTGACGCACCCAGCGGTACTGCAATTATGCTCGGTAATGCTATTAAAGAAGAAATGCCCGATGCTTACT
Organism: Acutalibacteraceae bacterium; assembly: GCA_045634165.1. Classification (GTDB taxonomy): domain Bacteria; phylum Bacillota; class Clostridia; order Oscillospirales; family Acutalibacteraceae; genus DTU089. Next base: position 35,888 of record JAZQZU010000050.1, on the reverse strand, counting down.
TTGAGTATGACAGACACTCAAAGCGTGAAAAAAGACATACAAACGAAATCGGCATTCACTCAGTCCGTGGGGGTACAATCGTTGGTGAACACGAGGTTATTTTTGCCGGTAATGACGAAATAGTTAAACTCAGTCACAGTGCACGTTCAAGAGCAATCTTTGCAAACGGTGCAGTTAACGCTGCAGTATTTCTTAAAAATAAAGAAACAGGCGTTTATAGTATGACAGATCTTGTTAATAAATGAAAAAAGTCGCTTACTTCGGTAAGCGACTTTTTAATGTGGAATGAGGAATCTCGGACTCAAAATTACTCATTCATTATTATAAAAAAAACACTTGCAATTTTTATGCAAGTGGTTTTTATCTTAGTATGCTTTAGCCCAATAAACAAGGTGTTTTGCGGGTTTGCCGCAGCAGATACATTTATCTGAAATTTCTTCCTGATTAAAGGGTATACAACGTGAACCAACGCCTGTAAGTTCCTTAACTTTGTCTTCGCATTCCTCGTCACCACACCACATAGCCTTAACGAAACCGTCGCCGTTTGCTTCAAGCATTTTGCTGATTTCATCAATATCGGTACAGGTGTAAGTACGTTTCTTAACGTTTTCAAGGGCTTTATCATAGATAGCCTGTGCGTATGCATCAAGTGTTTCCTGAATGCTCTGTTCAAGGTTATCAAGGGAAACAAAGATTTTTTCTCTGTTATCACGCCTAACGAGAACGCACTGATTGTTTTCAATATCCTTAGGACCGATTTCAAGTCTAAGCGGTACACCCTTCATTTCGTACTCAGCAAATTTCCAACCTGCGGAGTTAGAAGAATCGTCAACCTTAACACGGAACACCTTAGAAAGTCTCTCTTTAAGTTCGTAAGCCTTGTCAAGAACGCCTTCCTTATGCTGAGCAATGGGAAGAATAACAACCTGAATGGGTGCTACTGCAGGAGGAAGAACAAGACCGTTGTTATCACCGTGTGACATAATGATAGCACCGATAAGTCTTGTAGTACAACCCCATGATGTCTGGTGAACGTACTGAAGTTTATTTTCTTTATCCTGGTATGTCATGTCAAAGGCTTTTGCAAAACCGTCACCGAAGTAGTGAGATGTAGCCGCCTGTAAAGCCTTACCATCGTGCATAAGAGCTTCAATACAGTATGTAGAAACTGCACCTGCAAACTTATCGCTTTCGGTCTTAACGCCTCTTACAACGGGCATACAGAGGGCTTTTTCGCAAGTATCTGCGTATACGTTAAGCATACGTTCTGTTTCTTCGATAGCCTCCTCGGCAGTTGCGTGAACTGTGTGACCCTCCTGCCATAAGAACTCACGTGTTCTGAGGAAGGGTCTTGTAGTTTTTTCCCAACGAACAACGCTACACCACTGGTTGTAAAGCTTAGGAAGGTCGCGGTGTGACTGAATGATTTTAGCGTAATGTTCGCAGAAAAGTGTTTCTGAAGTGGGTCTTACGCAAAGTCTTTCCTCAAGCTCGTTACTACCGCCGTGTGTAACCCATGCAACCTCGGGAGCGAAGCCTTCAACGTGGTCTTTCTCCTTTTGTAAAAGGCTTTCGGGAATAAACATAGGCATATAAACATTCTCGTGACCAGTTCTTTTGAACTCAGTATCAAGAATATTCTGAATATTTTCCCATATAGCGTAGCCGTAAGGTCTTATAATCATACAACCTTTAACACTTGAATAGTCAACAAGGTCGGCTTTTTTAACAACATCTGTGTACCATTGGGCGAAGTCAACTTCCATAGAAGTTATGGCTTCAACCATTTTTTTCTGTTCTGCCATTAATACATCCTCTTTATCTTTTTATTATTCTAAATGCTTAACAAAATCCCCGACTGTTTCAAGGCTTTCAAGGTCTTCGAGGGAAATTTCCTTATCAAAAGTATCCTCAAGACTCATACAAAGGTCCGCAATGTCAAGCTCATCAAAGCCAAGGTCGCGTTCTAAATTAGCGTCAAGGGTGATTTCGTCTTCATCAATTTCAAATTCTTCACAGATAATTTGTTTGATTTTTTCGTAAGGCATAAAATAAACATCTCCATAAGAATTAAAATTAAATTTTATAACTAATAAATTGTATAAATTTTAATAACCTTTGTCAATAGGTTTTATAAAATCAATACAGTATTGATATGATTATATGTGCTAAGTATTTTATTATTCTTTAAATTTTAAAAAGTTTTTTGTAAAACTTATTTAATTGAGGTGAAATAAGGTTATATAAAAGCACGTTTGCACCTGCTTTTATAGCGTTGAAGCCCACGCAATAAACAAGATAAGCCTTAAAAAATTCGGATGCAGGAAGTCCCATAAATTCCGATGTAAGCCAAACATTCATAGGTATCATAACAAGAATTACCGCAATAACACCCACGATTGCAGAAACCACACGTAAAATAATATTTTTAGCACCTGTGCACTTTCTGATTTTTAATTTGAATAATGAAAGTATGACTATAAGAAGTCCAGATGACAAAAAGTGCATAAGGAAACCGATAATACCACTACCTGCACTTACTGTAAGTGTCTGAATAACACATACAACAAGTAAGGACACCAAGGCGTATATGGGACCTAAAATCCACGAACAAATTAAAATTGGTACGTCTGCAAATTCCATTTCATAGAACGGTGTAGCAGGAAAAATAGGAAACCTAATGGTAACCATAAGCACAATCGAAAGTGCTGCAAGTACCGAAGCGGTTGTGAGTCTTTGAAGCTTTTGTTTGCTGTTTGTTGTTTTCATAAAAAACACCTCTTAAATAAAAAAATCGCCCCGAAAGACTCAGGGCGATAAAAAGACATAACACAAATATATGTGAAATCTTCTTCCATCCGGACTATACCGTCGGTCTGGGAATTGCACCCAGTCAGCCAAAAGGCTCGCAGACTTTTACTGCCGGTGGGGAATCACACCCCGCCCTGAAGTTTTTCATCATTACTATTATAGTAGTTTTAATAGATTTGTCAACAGTTGAATTACTCAAATTATATTTGACAATTATTTACATTTGTAATATAATTTTAAATGTATGTAATAAACTAATTATTTAGGAGATTTCACAATGGGTATTTATGAAGAATTAGTAGCTCGCGGACTTATCGCGCAGGTTACAAACGAAAGCGAAATTCGTGAGATGATTAATAGTGGTAAGGCTAATTTCTACATTGGCTTTGACTGTACTGCAGACAGTCTTACTGCAGGTCATTTTATGGCACTTACACTTATGAAGCGTTTGCAGATGGCAGGTAACAAGCCTATCGCACTTATCGGTGGCGGTACCACAATGATTGGTGGCCCCTCAGGCAGAACCGATATGAGAAAAATGCTTACTAAAGAGGACATCGACCACAACGCAGAGTGCTTCAAACGTCAGATGGAACGTTTTATTGAGTTCGGCGAAGGCAAGGCACAGATGGTTAACAATGCAGAATGGCTCCTTAACCTTAACTATGTTGAACTTCTTCGTGACGTTGGTGCTTGTTTCTCAGTTAACAATATGCTTCGTGCAGAGTGCTACAAGCAGAGAATGGCAACAGGTCTTAGCTTCCTCGAATTCAACTATATGATTATGCAGAGCTACGACTTCTACCATCTCTTTAAAGAATACGGTTGTAATATGCAGTTCGGCGGTGACGACCAGTGGAGCAATATGCTCGGTGGTACAGAGCTTATCCGTAAAAAATTAGGCAAAGATGCTCACGCAATGACAATCACCCTTCTTACCGACTCGCAGGGTAAAAAGATGGGTAAAACCGCAGGTAACGCAGTTTGGCTTGATGCTAATAAAACTTCTCCCTACGAATTCTATCAGTACTGGCGTAACGTTGCAGATGGTGACGTTCTTAAATGTATCCGTATGCTCACTTTCCTTCCCCTTGAGCAGATTGACGAAATGGATAAATGGGAAGGCAGTCAGCTTAATAAGGCAAAAGAAATTCTCGCTTACGAACTTACAGCCCTCGTTCACGGCACCGAAGAAGCTGAAAAAGCTCAGTCTGCCGCAAGAGCAATCTTTACAGGGGTTGGTAATTCCGAAAATATGCCTTCAACAACTCTTGGTGCAGATGATTTCAGTGATGATGGTCTTAACATCATTGACGCAATGATTAAAGCAGGTCTTGTAACATCCAGAGGTGAAGCAAGAAGACTTATCGAACAGGGTGGCGTTAGCGTTGATGATGTTAAAGTTACTGCTCCTGCTCACATCATTCCCCTTGCAGATTTCGAAAAGGGTTATGTAATCATCAAAAAAGGTAAAAAAGTATTCCACAAAATTATTAAATAATTAAACGGAGGTCTTGTTATGAGCTTAAACAACGCATATTGCAGAGTTTATCAGAAAACTATGAAGTTTGCCGTTAATTTCCTTGATTGGACTCCCCCCAAGCTTCTTAAAGGTGCTGGTTCAATCAAAGAACTTCCCAAGCTTGTTAAAAGCGAGGGGGTAAACAACGTTCTTGTTGTTACCGATAAAGGTCTTATGAGTCTTCATCTTTTAGATTCACTTTTTGAAGGTCTTGAGGCAGAGGGTATCAAATACTCCGTTTTTGACGGTGTTCAGCCTAATCCCACTATTTATAATATTGAAGATGCCCTTAAAATGTATAAGGATAACAACTGCGAAGGCTTTATCGCTTTCGGTGGCGGTTCACCCATGGACTGTGCAAAGGTTACTGCGGCACGTGTTGTAAAACCCAAGCAGACACCTTCACAGATGCGCGGTGTTCTTAAAGTTCTTAAGAAATTACCTCCCTTCTACGCAGTTCCCACAACTGCAGGTACAGGTTCAGAGTGTACAATTGCGGCGGTTATCTCCAACCCCGACACTCACGAAAAGAACTCAATTATGGACCCTGTTCTTCGTCCTAAATATGCAGTTCTTGACCCCGAGCTTACTGCAGGTCTTCCTCCTCACATTACATCAACAACAGGTATGGATGCCCTTACACATGCGGTTGAGGCATATATCGGTAAAAGCAACACAAAACAGACTGAAGAAGATGCTTTAATTGCTACAAAGCTTGTTTTTGAAAATATCGAAAAAGCTTATGTAAATGGTAAAGACCTTGATGCTCGTGAAAATATGCTGGTTGCTTCATACCACGCAGGTCTTGCTTTCACAAGGGCTTATGTTGGTTACGTTCACGCTATTGCACATAACCTTGGCGGTATGTATAACATCCCCCACGGTCTTGCAAACGCAGTTATTCTCCCCTACGTGCTCGATTATTTCGGTGAAACTGCTTACAAACGTCTTGCAGAACTTGCAGACGTTGCAGGTGTTTCAGGTCCTGCACAGGGCGACCGTGAAAAGGCTAAACGCTTCATCGCCGCTATCAGAGAGCTCAACGAAAAAATGGGTATCCCCGACGGATTCGAACAGATTAAGGATGAGGATATTCCCCTTATCGCTGAACGTGCTCTTAAAGAAGGTAATCCCCTCTACCCCGTTCCCAAGATTATGAATCTTGAGGATTGCAAAGCACTTATTAAGAAGTTACAGAAATAAGATTTATAAAATCAACAGTCCGTATCAATTGATACGGACTGTTGATTTATTTTTTTAACTCGCTAATGCTTTGTTTACTGCCGACTGGTAATCGGCTACATCGATACTTCCGCTATCATCAGTATCCGCCGCCATCTCAAAGTGTTTTTCAGTAAATCCGGTCGAATTTCCATTAGCCTCTTTTTCGATTTTTGATACATCAAGGACATCCACAATGCCGTCACCATTTATATCGCCATAAACAACAATCGTTTGTGTAAGCGCAACCTCATCACCATTTAATATTTCCACTACCGTACCTGAACCATAGCAGGTTTCGGTGTCGGTCGAGTACGAGGGTGTGACTCTTATATCACCGTTAACAGTAAATATATTATCAAGAGTATTGATATTATAAATACTATCCGTATATATTAATTCGTTATAGAAATCAATAAACGTATTGTCAGTTCCCTTAATGGTTGCAAATAAATTTTTACAAAGACGGCTTTCTATTTCAATAACATTGCCGTTTTCGGTACTTGTTGCAATGCAGTAGAAATAAGTATATTTATTTTCTTCGCAGTTATCAAAGAATATGGTTATGGGGTCATTTAACTGTGGGTCATTATAAGTGTTGCCGATATACACCCCATCACTTCTATCGGGATTGTTGCAGGCGTACCACTCGTATGTTGTGTTAAAGCCCATTGCTTCAAAGCTAAGCACATAATCATACCCCGTAAGAACCGAGTCAACATCATAAAAGATATTTTCTTTACCGTCATATTTTTTGAAGTTCAAGCCATTAGCGGTACAGAATTCATCAACAACGCTGTCTTCATAAGCACAAATAATTGTATCGGTACTTTCACAACTGAATTCTTTAATATCCGAACCGATAACAACGTACTCACATTCGGGTAAATCTTTAATAACCTCCGCATTTTCAAGAGCAAGTGATGAACAATTGAATCCGTTGAAAGCACCTTCATCAGCGCATACCAGATCGCTCATATTCATTGGGATAGCAGTAAATTTCACCCCATTAATGCAGTCAGTTCCCATATGCTGAATTTTTGAAAAATCAAAATATTCTGCTTTTAAAGATGTACAACCACTGAAAGCCTCATTCCCAATATGGGTTATATAGGCTATCCTGTTATTTCTCGGGGAAGTGGTAGAAATTATCTGGTTCAATTTATTACAATTTTTGAAACATTTGTCAGAGACCGCAAATTCTGCATAAGCAGAAAACGAAGTCATTTTTGCATTATTTTCAAAGGCACCAACGCCAATCTGGAGTGTCTCGCCAAGTGCATAAACATAGGAAAGTTTTTCGCAATCAGCAAATGCATATTCACCTATTTTTGATAATGAATCAGAACCTGCTCGTCCAATAGATGAATACTGGAAAGCATGATCGCCAATTTCAACTATCGTGTCACACATTAATTTATCTATTTTGGAACCATAGAACGCATATTCACCAACAACTTCAAGCTCTTCGACCCAAAAATCACCGTCAACAGGAACATCCATAAAGGCACGATTACCTATTACTTTAGCTTTTAATATGGAAACACTTTCAAGATTTTTGTTGTTTACGAAATAATCGTCAGGAATTTCAGTAACACTATCACAACTAAATACAGTAAGCAACATTTTATCACTAACATAAGATAATCCTTCGTCTGAAACAGGTAGCTCCGTAATTGAATCTATGTAAAGCGAAGTAATATTATGGCTTCCAGAAAGTGCAGTCAAAGGAAGCTTTTCAACTTTCGTTAAAATAACAGAAGCGAGTTCAGAACAAGACGCAAAAGCGTATTCACCGACGGATGTAACCAAAGGAAAATCAATTGCTGTAATAGCCGTATTATAAAACGCGTAATCACCAACTTCACTAGCACTTGCGAATGAAACTGTAGTAAGTTTAGTGCAATCTTTAAGGAAATTATTCGGAATAACTGCAAGATTATTTGCACTGAAACTCTCAAGATTATCAATACCTTTTACATTTATCTTTCCGTCTTCATCAACTGGAATTTCAAGCAATGAATTGAAAGAAAGACTTTTCAAGTTTGAGCAACCGTCAAAGGTGGTGAAATCAAAGGTTGTAACGTTATTTGCCTCAAATATCTGCAGACCTGTACAATATTGAAAAGCATTTTTCTCAATAGTTGTCGCCATATTAACTTTCACTTCCACAAGAGAAGCACAATAAGCAAACGCTTCTTCACAAATTTTTGTGCAACTGGCCAGATTTATTTCTTCAAGAGCAGAACAACCCTTAAAGCTACGGGCAGGAATAACAGGTTGCATATATAGATTTACAGATTTAAGGTTAATAAATTCAGAAAAATCGAAATTAACTGCTTCTTCATATACACGTAAAACTCTTCTTAAATCAAGCTCAGTAACAGAAGCTTCACTATTTTCAAATACACTTAAATTTATATATTCAAGCACTGGGAATTTTACAATGCCAAGGTTTGTGCAATTCTTAAACGCACCCGATCCAAGCTTTGTGACTCGCGGACATTCAGGATTGCTTATAGCCGTTCCACTGAACGCTTCGTCACCAATTGTAACTGCGTAAACAAAGTTATAGTAGGTTAATTCAGAACAATCCTTAAAAGCATATTCAGGAATATCGGTAACGCAACCCGAATCAAAATGTTGAATATGTGGGAAAATTTCGACACACCTAAAATCGGTTGGCAATTCCTTAAGGTTGTGTAAGTTTATAAATTTAACATTTTCTGAACCTGAAAAAACTGAAAAATCAATATGATTTAATGAACTTAAAACAACTGTTTCAAGTGTTGGCATGTCACTAAAGCAACTTTTACCGATATCAGTAACGTTACTAAAATTTGCTTCTTTTAAAGCAGTGCCTTTAAAAGCGTTGTCACCAATTTTTGTAACATTTGTAAATGTTATGGACTCAAGCTCCGAGCACCCATCGAAGAAACTGGAAGTTAACTCTTTAATACCATTTGCATTGTTAAAAGTTTTCAGTTTAGGAAAAACCGCGGAAAATGAACCCCCGTTAAAGGCAAATTCAGTTACTTTCGGGACATCAAGAGTTTCAACATTCGGCATACCAAGAAAATCAAGAGTGTCGAACACATCAAAAGAAGTTAACTCAATTGATTTAACTGCACTACAATTATAAAAAGATTTTTCACCAAGTTCGGTAACAGTATTAGGTAATACAATACTTTCTATACCTGTTTCAGCGAATGCATAATCACCGATTGATGTTATTTTTGTAAAATCAAAAGAAGTAATGCCTGAGCAACCATAAAAGGCATACGCTTCAACAATGCTAGCAGACGAAGCGCCGACGTTAGTCAAGCCTTTGCAATTTTTAAACACTCCCTCGGAAATTACGGAGATTTTTGAAATGGTGGCAGAGGTTAAATTCTCACAACCGCTAAAACAGTATTTACCGACTGAGGTGGCGCTTGTGAATGTAACAGAAGTAAGATTACCGCAATAAGCAAATGCATTCGCACCAATTTCGGTTACTTTTGATAAAGAAACTGTTTTTAAGGCTGAGCCGTAAAAAGCGCTATCACCAATATTTGTAAGCTTTGAAGCACGGAAGGTGGTAAGCCCGGTGTTTTCAAAAGCATTATCTCCTATCAAAATTAATTTGTTTAAAGATACTGAAGTTAATGATGAACAACCCGAAAAGGCTTTATTACCAATCGTAACTACGGAGGTTATTGAAAGGGTCTTTAAAGATGTACAACCTTTAAAAGCCTCTGCCTCAACATCTATACAACTTGAAGCGTAAACAGTTGTAAGGGCGGTACAATTTTTAAAAGCCCCCCCACCTATTGTTGTAAGATATTGACCGAATGATACTTTCGTTAAAGCAGTATTACCGCCAAAAGCCGTTGATGAAACTGAGGAAACACATTTACCATTTACAAAATCAGGAACTTCAACCACAGTATCTGTCCCTGTGTAACCTATAAGTGTGCCGTTTTCATCAATATTAAAAACCGATGTATCAATATTAACTTTTGTATAGTCAACACTTGCTGAGCTACTTACTTTATAATTCGGACAAAATGCATAAGCACTAAAAGATGCATTCTTTTCTATACGGATGGGACCTGTATATTCATAATATGTATCGGAACTCATATCCGATGTTCTATACATTACGGTAGCACCTGGTGTTGAGCAAGTAATTCCCACATCAAGATAACCTGCAAACTCACCCGAAGAATAAGTAAACACAGGGGTAGCGCAGGTATTTTTACTGTTAATAAGTTCACCCGGGACAACGTAATGAATATTTTTTGTTGCGCCTTGCTGTGTGTTAGCGAATAAGGTGTTATAAGCTTCTTCGGGTGAATAGTAATCCCCTGACGCCAACAAATAAGCAACACAACATGATATAAAGGGTGCCGCCATAGACGTACCCGACATAATTTTGTATGTATTATTTACGTAGGAACTCAATATATCTACACCGGGTGCGGATAAGGTATCGTTAAATCGCCAGTTTGAAGTACTAGCGCGTTTTTTATTTGCATCAATGTTAACAACACAAATTACTTCATCAAAGCAAGCGGGAGTATAGAATGTTTCGTTAAGATTTGCGTTATCATTACCTGCGGCGGCAACAACAGTAATACCTGCGTTATAGGCATTCTGTACTGCCTCGTGAACAACTTCACTTTCACCTTTTCGCGTAAGACTGAGATTTATGATATCAACCCCATCCTCAATAGCCGCCTGAATACCTAAATATAACTGGGTATCCGTGCCTGTTCCGTCGTCACCAATAACCTTATAGGGTTTAATTTTTACATTTGATTTAGTGTTTGCTACAATTATACCTGCAACGTGGGTACCGTGCCCTCTTTTGTCGTAACAGGATTCATTATAAACGCTGTCAAAGCCCGTGGGTATAACTCGTCCTGCGAGATACTCGTGGTCGTTAGCAACACCTGTGTCAACAACCGCAATAGTCACCTCGGCACTACCCATATTGGCTTTTGCATTGGTATAACCGAAAATATCGGACTGATATTGAGAAGATGTGCCTATTGCCGCCTCATTAAAGGGTGCCTCAGTTTCCTCAATAGCAGTTTCTTCAAGAATACCATCTTCCTGAACATACTGTACGTAAGAGAGTGTTGAATAATGTTCAAGGGCTGCATCGCAATCTTCTGAATTTTCGAATTGCAAAATATATAGATTGTTATATCCGCTTACTGAATTTATTGCGTTAAGGGTATCAATCTTTCTGGATGATTTAACAATCAAACGGTTTGTACCCTCTGTATTCTGTTCTTCATTTTCATCATCTGCAACGGTAAAATATACCGCACTTTCAGAAGAAAGCTCCTCATATTCGTTTATCAAAGCGGAAACATCTTCTGTAAAAGCGTCCAGACTTTTAGGTAATTCAACATCAAGTGCATATACAACACTTATACTCGAAAAAATAATACAGAAACTTAGTAAAACAGATAATAATTTTTTCATACTATCACTCCTGTATACTATAATATAATACTCTTGTGTGTTTCATTTGCCAAAAATGTGAATAAATTGTTAACAATTATTGTAATAAAAAAACACACCCAATTAATTAAAAAATGAGTGTGCTTTAATTTTAATTGGTTTTCTTTTTCTTAAGAATTTTAAAAACCACAATTCTTAAAAGTGAAGCGATAATAATACCTGCGCCGATTGCGACACCCACTTCAACGGTTGTGAGTAAGAATTTACCCGCTTCAACGTAATTCTGTGATAAGAGATTGCTCATTGTGTAATAAAGTGTGCCACCGGGTACCAGGGCAATACAACCAGGAAGTAAGAATATTGTTGCAGGTGCTTTACAAATTCTTGCGAAAATTTCTGCGGCAAAGGCGGTTAAAAATGCCGCTAAAGCATTGGGCCAGAAATCACCGCCTATAAGCTCAGTTAAGGCGAAGTAGCTCACACAAGCAACCAACCCGTCCAAGGCAGCAAAAGGCAAACGTGATGGCTTTAAACGGAAAATAATGGCAAATCCGACCGTACTGACTACACCTGCAATTATTTTAATAACATAGGGCATCAATTTAACACACCCCCAAACACAATAATTGCGGCGATAAAGCCGAAGGCAACCATTACTGCAAGTAAAATTGCCTGGACTAACTGAATAAGACCCGAAATGGTATCACCAAAAAGCAAATCGCGTACCGCGTTGCCAAAGGCAAGACCAGGAATTACGAGCATTATAGTACCTATCATAATCATATCAAGGTTTTCACCGAAACCTAATTTATGAAATCCGATACCAACTAATGCACCAAAGAATGATACAAGAGCCACGTAAAAGAAATTACTGCTGAATTTAACCTTATGGAAATTGAATATTGAAACAACAAGTCCCGCAATGGCGGCAACAAGAGCATCTTTTATACCACCGCCAAAGAACACTGCAAAACCACCCGCAGCAAGTACACCGCCAAGTAGCACAATATATCTTGAAAAGGGCTTGTGACTGATGATTTCATCGATTTCTTTATCAACGTCTTCAAGTTTAATTTTACCCTCGCAAAGCTTACGTGAAACGTTGTTGATTTTCTCGAGTCGGTACATATTGTTAGAGGTTTTATAAACACGCCTTATCTGTGACTTGCTTTTACCATCACTCATTCTTATACTTGCAATAATCAATGACGGAAGCGCAAAAACATCCGTATGCACTGCACCATAGGAATAACAGATACGTTCAATAGTATCCTCAATTCTGTGGGGTTCACCACCGCATTTCAGTATATTCTCACCGATATCAAGGGCTTTGCTTAAAATCTCCTCAACGGAATATTCAGAAACGTCCACGTTTTCAAGGGGCATTATTTTATTTGCAAATTTATCTCTTTTCAAAATAAAACCTCCGTATCAAAGTGCGCGTTTTCTGTAATCAATATAATCCTGTAAAATAAGTTCAGCCGCAACGGCATCAACAACGTTCTTGCGTTTCTTACCACGAACGTTATTTTCGTTTAGTATTTTGTGTGCTGAAACTGTTGTAAGTCTCTCATCCCAGAAGTCGACTTTTATTGAGCAATGCGACTTTATCAACTCGCCCAATTCCTCGCAAGCCTCTGCCCTGAAACCCTTTGAACCATCCATATTACGCGGAAGACCGATAACAATAATCTCCGCCTTCTTTTCAGTAGCAATATTAACAATTTTTTCTGCAAGGGTTTCAGCGTTCCACTCATTAAGAACGCACACAGGTGACGCCAACATTTCAAGTTTATCGCAAATGGCGATTCCTGTTCGTCTGTCACCATAATCCACTGATAAAATTACCATAAATATCTCCAAAACGGCTGATAGTTTTTCTATCAGCCGTTAATAAATATTAATCTTGCTGTACACCCTGTACCTGTGTTTCTGGCGCAACCTCCGTTGAGGGCGGAACAGTCGGTAAGGTTGTACTTGGTGCCGTAGTCTGTGCCTGAGTTTGTGCCGTTGTAGGCTTGGTAGTGTCAGGCTTAGTGGGTTTAGCAGGTTTAGTAGGTTTAGTGGGTTTAACGGGTTTTGTGGTAGTTGCAGAGGGGTCCTCAGTAGTTGAGGGCTTGATTACATCGGGAATACCCTGACCTATACCGTTAACAATTGCGCAACCCTTGCACCTGCTTGGTACGTTTGAAGATTTGTAATAACCCGTACCTGTTGAACTACAACCAGCCGAGGCAATATCACCTGAAATTTTACAGTATTTACGGGCAACAACACCACTTGCACTGAGGAATGATAAATCTTCAAGCTCCTCGTGTGCTGCATCCATAACCTTTTTGAAAATCTTACCTGCAGGGTTACCCGAGGTGTTTCTGATAGGCTTGGGCTCGTCGTAACCATACCATACTGCAGCCACGTAATAAGGTGTACCACCTACAAACCAACGGTCTTTATCGTCAGTTGTAGTACCCGTCTTTGCAAATGTTTCAAAGCCGTTCACTCCGTAACCACCTGCAGTACCGCCTGTTACAACAGTTCTTAAAAGCTGACGCATAACGCCTGCGGAGCTTTCGGAAAGAACCTGATCACCGGGTTCGTCGCCACCTTCAAGAAGAACTTCGGTACCATCGTTATTTGTAACCTTATAATATGCGTAAGGCTCGTAGTAATATCCGTTATTACCGAATATAGCAAAAGCCGCGGTCATTTCAAGGGTTGTAACACCCTCGCTCATACCACCAACACAAATAGATGAATAGTTACCGTCATAATTGGGGTCATCTTCGTCTGTAACAAGTGTTGAGAATCTCAAATCATCAACAAGGAAATCCATACAGGGGTTAATACCCATTTCATGAACAATCTGAGCAGGAACGGTATTATAAGACTGAGCAATAGCGTATTGAACAGTTGTAAATGAATTGGGAGAACCTGCAGAACCACCATAGTTTACAGGCCAACGTGATGAGCCCATTCTGATACCGTAGTTCTGAACCATTGTTGACCAGGTAATAGTGTCATTCTCAATACCGGGAGCATATACAGAAATGGGTTTGATTGAAGAACCAGGCTGACGGGGTGAATGGTTTGCACGGTTAAGACCACGGAAAGTATCTTTATCACCTGCACCACCCACCATAGCAACAACTCTGCCGTTATAGTCCATAATCGTCATAGCAGACTGAACCTGAACTTCTGCGTTGCTCTCATCGGGGAATGTAAGACGTTTAACGTAAACTTCCTCTGCCGCACGTTGAACGTCAAGGTCAACTGCCGCATAAATACGAAGTCCACCGAAGAACACCTTTTTCCACGCTTCGTTGTAGGTAAGGTCGTACTCTTTCATTAAATCTTCGATAACGTCGTCAATAACGTACTCAACATAGTATGAAGATTTACCGTCATCCAACGTGTCGGTGAACTTAATATCGTCTTCGGTATATTCCTTATCTTCAATATCTTCGATTTTTTCTGTAACCTGACTACCCTTATAATTCTCACTATTAGTGAAAATCAATTCAAAATCAACTGCTTCGTCATATTCTTCCTGGGTAAGGCTTTCCTGTTCGAGCATACATTTAAGACAATATAGCTGCCTGTCACGGTTGTCTTCAGGCTCTGTCAAGGGATCATAATCGGCGGGAGATTTGGTAATTGAAGCTATAACCGCACACTCCGACGCATTTAAGTCCTCAACATCCTTGCCGAAGTAAACTTCAGCGGCGGTTTTGATACCATAGCAACCATTACCAAGGTAAACCGTATTAAGGTAGAACTCCATAATATCCCTTTTATCGTAATGTATTTCAACGTTGAGGGCGTTTAAAATCTCGTAGAATTTACGGGAAGCCATTCTGCCATTTTCACCCGTAATATTCTTAATCAACTGCTGGGTAATGGTAGAACCGCCCTGCACAAAACCTGACTTTGCAACACCTAAGATTGTACGTGTCCAGTCAACGCCCTTATGTTCCTCAAAACGTTTGTCCTCAAGATCGCGGAAAGCATCAATCATGTCCTGCGGGATATCATCGTAGTCAATCCACACACGGTTTTCTGCACCATGGAGACGCAACAATTCAACCTGTTGCTTATTGGAATCGTAGGCATAAATAATACTTGTCTGCGCCTGATTAGCCTTGTACATTTCAAGGTCAATAACTTTACTGCCATTTACATACTCTTCGGCAAAATTGTATACGTAAGTTCCTGCAACAGTGGCACAAACTACACATATAGCAACAAGTGTAAAGAGAACGTAACCAACTGTTCTGAGAACGGGACGTTCTTTCCTTACTTTACGACGGCGTTTTACTGCACCTTTTTTAACACTGCCCCCTGCTCTGGGTGGAGGGGCTGAGCGTCTGTTCTGCATAAGGTAAGCCTCCTGTACCCGGTAACTAAAAACCAGTTACCGAATGTATAAAAATTAAAATTAATAAAAAACTAAAAATAAAAAGGTGAAAAATTGAAAAAAGATTTTTTAATTATAACTTTAATCATTTGTATGGCATTTACTTTGTTCGGAATCAGCTTAAATAACAGGGCGAAAGCCACGTCACAACAGCCGAAAACAACCGAAAAACAAGAAGAAATATATATTCTTTCGGATTATCACGGCAGAATAGCCCTTTTTCAGGAGGGCAATCCCACACCAATTAAAGTATTTGAACTGTTCACCGCAAGCCTCCCTGAAAGCGATATTGAGCTTTTAAAGGAAGGTTTAATAATGAATTACGAGGATGTCAACAAAACACTTGAAGAATATATAAGTTAAGGTCTATTTTTAACTATTGTATCTGCCACTGCCAAGTCAAATGGAGTAGTGATTTTGATGTTTGAATCATCGCCCTCAACCAACTTAACTCTGTAACCCCGGTCCGCAAAAATCGAGGCCACGTCGGTATAACCTTCAAGCTCGGTTTCAGATAAGGAATTCATGAGATTGGTGAGCTCCGATAACCTGAATGACTGAGGGGTCTGCACCCTGAAAAGTTCACTTCTTTTAAGATGTTCGTTAAAGAAATCTCCCGTTGAACTTCTGATTATTGAATCATAAACAGGCATAACAGTGTTTGCAGCACCGTACTCGGATGCAGCGTTGATGTTATCCTTAATAATACGTGCATCAATAAAGGGTCTTACAGCATCGTGGGTAAGGACAATATCATTTTCACTGACATTGAATTTTTCGTTAAGGAAACGACAGCCGTTTTTAACGGAATTATTGCGGTTTTTTCCTCCGGGTATTACTGTAACAGAGTCGGAAGTAATACCATATTCAAGAAGTAAAGCCTTGGTATATTCAATCCACTCAACGGGGCAACAGATGACCCCGCCACGGAATGTGCCGAAATCTTCAAAATTCCTTACAGTACGGACAATAATAGGTTCGTTACAAACTTTGATATACTGTTTGGGAAGTTCGGGTGATTTCATTCGGGAGCCTATACCCCCTGCAAGTATCATATAATAAAGATTCATTTATTATCTTTCTTTCCTGTGACCTTAAAACCTTCGGTGCTTTCTTTTTTGAAAAGGATTTTAACAGTCATTAATATCAGTTTCAAATCAAGAGCCAATGAATAGTTCTGAATGTAAATAAGATCCATTTTTAATTTATTGTATGCAGAAGTATTGTATTTACCAAAAACCTGTGCATAGCCTGTAAGACCGCCTTTTACTTTATATCTGCACACAAACTCGGGAATTTCCGCGGAGTATTGCTCAACGTGCTCAATACGCTCGGGTCGGGGTCCTACAATTGACATTTCACCCTTAAGGATATTAATAATCTGAGGTAACTCGTCAATTCTGAGGGCTCTGATTACTTTACCGATGGGTGTGATACGTTTATCGTTATCAACGGCAGGTTGAGGTCCGTTTTTCTCTGCATCCACAACCATACTTCTGAATTTAAGGATATCAAACTCTTTCAAATCCTTGGTTGCACGTCTTTGCTTGTAGAACACGGGACCACCATCGTAAAGCTTGATGGCAATTGCCACCGCAAGGAACAAGGGAGACAAAACAACAAGAGCAAGAGATGAACAGACAATGTCAAAGATTCTTTTAACAATTCGCTCTTCAACAGTAAGACCTGTTGCAGTACATTTTGCAATAGGTGAATCAAAATAGGTAATTTCCGAAGCACTACGAATAACAATATCGGAAATTTTAGGAATTACATAAATGTTTTTATTGTTCTGATATGAGTATTTCAATAAGTCGTTTCTGAGTCTTGCAGGAACGTCACAAATAATAACACTCTCAAACTTATCTATATGTTTTATAAGATTTTCAAAGCCCTCGTCAACACTTGCTGACTCGCATATAACATAGCGGTCCTCAAGCTGACTCATTTTATAAACAATTTCTGTCGCAAGATGGCTACCGTAAATTATAAGTAGCTTTTCGGGTGGGTTCAGAGCATGAACAATAACGGAAGATATAGTCGTCCAGAGAATTAACGCCAAAACTTCAAAAAGGAATATGTAAATCATACCCATAATGTTAGTTATTTCCGCCGTAACAAGGCATATCTGTGTGTAAGCAATACCATTGGTGAACAGTAAAGCTATGAGCCCATAGAACATTATTTCTCCACGCCTGAGCTCATCTATTCGCATAACACCAAGAATGAAGCTTGATACCATAAGCACTACAAAATAAAGAGCAACTATGAAAATCTGACCTTTGCCGTGGTAGGGATGGTCAAACTCAGGGTTATAAGCAACACTCCAAACAAGATAGTAAATTGCCGTTGAAATAAGACTAAATAGCGTAATTGCACTGACACGCACCGTTGTGCGGAATTGTTCGATTTTTTTCATAAAAACCTCTCTTTTACAAAAGGACTTGCAAAATCAACCCTCAAAAATAATATTCTTAACCGAGGTGATTTTTTGGATTTATTGAATTTACTTAGTAATTTACTGTTTTTTATTTTACACGTGACAGACACTGAGTCATTCCCCAAACCCTTAAGTAAAAAGGAAGAAGAACAAGTGCTCAGGGAACTGAGCGAAGGTAACGAAGAAGCCCGTAAAAAGCTTATTGAACACAACCTTCGCCTTGTGGCACATATAATAAAAAAATACTACTCAAACTACAGTGAACAGGATGACCTTATATCTATCGGTACCATAGGCCTTATTAAAGGCATAAACAGTTTCAAACCCGAAAAAGGCACAAGACTTGCTACATACTGTGCAAGGTGCATTGAAAATGAAATACTTATGTACTTTCGCAATGCAAAGAAACTATCACAAGAAATGTCATTCAGTGACCCAATAGACACAGACAACGAGGGTAACCCAATGACACTTATGGATATAATCGCCATTGATGACACAATAGTTGATGACATAGACACAAAAAACAAACTGAAAAAACTCGTGGTATTCTTAAAAGAAATGCCCGAAAACAGGGATAAATTGATTCTTACAAAACGCTACGGTCTTAACGGTGAAATTCCATTAACCCAAAAGGAAGTTGCTAAAGAGCTTGCAATATCACGCTCATATGTGTCACGGATAGAAAAGCGTATACTAAACGAATTAAAAGCTAAATTCTGATAGACATAATACCGCAATTTATCAAAGTAATATTAGCACTAAACGGTATAATTGTCAACTTAACAAGAAATCTGTAAACATATTGTAATATATACAATAATAATAAAAAATGATAGCACGAAACTTATCCGTACTATCATACTGGCGCAGACGGTGGGATTCGAACCCACGGGGGATTTCTCCCTAACGCATTTCGAGTGCGCCCCGTTATGACCACTTCGATACGTCTGCATAAATATTACTTGTACATTTTATCAAAACCTTATTTTTATGTCAAGCAAATTATTTTTCATAAAAACAGGAACAGTAGTCCTCTCGGATTACTGTTCCTTTATTTTATTCACTCAAGGGTAATTTTACTGTTGCTTTAAACAGGTCACCGTCGATTTTAAGTTCCAAAATACCTCCTTGCAAAGTGCATAAATCCTTAGCAATTGCAAGACCCAAGCCGTTACCCTCGTTTGTTCTAGCCTCGTCCCCTCTTACAAATCTTTCAGTAAGCTGGTCGGGGTTAATATCAAGGGCTTCTTTTGAAATATTCTTAATCTCAAAGCAACCGTAAGATCCTTCCTCAAACACCCTTACGTATACTCTTGTATCGGGTGCCGAGTACTTTTTAACGTTGCTTAAAAGATTAGAAATAATCCTGTAGGTCTTTGTGCCATCCGCGTATACAACAGTTGCTTCGGCAGGTTCATTAAACCTTATGGTATTATAATTCTTATCAAGGTCGGGCGTGTACTCGACAATTGCCTGAACCGCAAGCTCGCAAAGATTCAGTTTAGTCTTATTCAATACAACATTACCTGTTGAAGCCTTTGAAGCCTCAATTAAATCCTCAATAAGATGTTTGAGCTTATCGGACTTCTGGTTTATAACCTCAACATATTTTACCGCATCTTCGTCATCAAGCTCACATTTTGATAATAAATCTGAGTAATTTATAAGTGATGTTAAGGGGGTTTTAAGGTCGTGTGAAACGTTTGTAATAAGCTGAGTTTTCATCTGCTCATTTTTAACCGCTTCTGCAATTGCCTTATCAATGGATTTATTTTTGACCGATAAATTATCCGCAAGAATTTTTAAAGAGCGAGGTGTAGTACAATCTTTTAAAACAATGTCTTCATGCTCCGATGAAGCGACAATTATTTTGTCAAGGGTATTAACGTACTCACCCACAAAATAGCCTACAACAATATTAAAAACAACTATTCCAAAGACAATAAATATAGTTGCAATTGGGAAATCCCAGGAACAAATAAAACCTAAGATAAAAAGAGCCACGTTAACCAAAAGATACAAAGCAAAAACAATTACAAACCTGATTTTAACCGCCTTGGGTTTATAACCGAGGCATTTAACAAGTTTCATAATAACTTTTTTAATTAATCTGAACACTTTATAAATCAAGGTGTTTCTAAAATACTTCTGCCCTGCCCTTTTTATCCTTACAACTGATGATAACCATTCGGTAAACACACAAATTACAATAAAGAGGTATGATAAAGGCAACAAAGCCTCCCACTCCATAAGTAAAACCGAATACAAAAACTCGTCAGTAAGTTCATAAGCACAAAACGTAACGATGCCCCATGTCAAAGCACCTATAATACCGAAGCTTAATAAAAAGTGAATATCATTGGGTATTTTGTCAATAAAACAGGTTTTAACCGTTTCAATACCCGAATGCTTGCCCACAAGCCTCAACCACAAAACAAGGAATACAAGGCACATTACAAGCACGGCCACAAGCTCAATACAAAGCAGTTTAGTATTTTGCTCTTTAGCTACGCCGTACATCTGATACAGCTTACCGTAAACGTCATTTTCCTTAAAATCCTCGTCAAAGTAAAGACAAAGGGTTTTCACCTGACTTTCTTTAAGGTTTTCGGTAAATACCTCATCCTCAAAGCCTACTACTTTAATATTGCCACCGTTGGCAAGAATGTAATGACTTTTATTACTGAGGTTCGAGGGAATTTCCTCAATATTGGAAGTAACTTCACCATCAAAATCAACTAAATAGTACTTAAGATTCAGAGCCGAGGACTCCATTCCCCTCTTAAGTGATTCCAAGCCGTGATAGTCATCATACACATCTTCAGTTCGATTATCGAAAATCCGTTCGATTTCGGCTTTTGCCTCATCTTCATTTAAGTTATAGTAAACTCCAAAATCATACATATAATGCTCGTCAACAACTTTGTTAATAACAAACTCACCTTGAAAAGCACCCTCACGCACAAGGGGTTCATATTTAAGAAACTCGATACCGTTAGCCGTATTAAGGGCGTAACTTGCTACTTTGATATTTTCGGGTGCGTAGTGCGGAACAGAAATATACTTACCTGCATCATCGGGTAATTTAAAAGTGGACGCATCACCAAGATTGCTTACATCTACAGATGTTGTTTCTTCGTTGATTTCGATATCATCAACACTTTCTTCGTATTGATAATACTCTGCATCCCAGTTATTAACCGCATAATACAGTTCTTCACCAATAATCTCTGCCTTTGCTTCTAAAAAAGCATTATAAACCTCATCAACGGTCTGTTCCTTGTGCTTATTCACTTTTTCATAAAATGCCTTTTTATCCACGGATGCGATATTTAAAGAGTTATAAAAATCTCCTTGGAACTGTGATTTAAAAGCTTCGGTAGAATAAAATTCAACCTGCTTTTCATCACCAAAAGCGTCAAATCCAAAAATACAAACTCCGACTATTATTTTACTTATGACCATAAAGGAAAAAATAAATAAAATAATGCTCAGAAGCCAACATAAAAACTTTGTGAATACCGAATACTTAATACTTCTCAATTTTGTATCCAAGACCCCACACCACCTTTAAATATTTAGGTTCTTTAGGATTAATTTCAATTTTTTCGCGGATGTTTTTAATATGTACCGTTACGGTTTTTTCGGTATGAAAAGCGGGTTCGTTCCATACCGCCTCGTAAATCTGTGTGCTTGAAAGAACTTTACCCATATTGTCCATAAGGTAATTAAGAATGTTAAATTCCCTTGCTGTAAGTTTAACATTTTCACCGTCAACAAGTACCTCTTTGGTTTCCTTGTTAAGGGTAAGTCCCCCTGTTACAAGCATATTCTTTGTAACAGTAAGGCTACCTAAAGACACGTATCGCCTTATTTGTGAGCGTACACGTGCAATTAACTCCAATGGGTTAAAGGGTTTTGTAACGTAATCGTCCGCACCAAAGCCGAGCCCCGTAATCTTATCCGTATCCTCGCTTTTTGCTGAAAGAAAAATAATAGGAAAATTATATTTCTCGCGAATTTTTACGGTAGTTCTTATACCGTCAAGGACGGGCATCATTATATCAAGAACCATACAATGTATATCGTTATTCTCAATAACTTTTAATGCTTCAAGTCCGTTAACTGCGGTTAAAACTTCATAACCCTCGTTTTCAAGGTAAATTTTAACAGATTCTAAAATTGCGATATCATCATCGCAAACAAGCACACGATACATAGTAAACCTCCGTAATCCTATGACCTTGGTTACATTAAAACATAGTGTAAAAAAGATAAAGTAATGAAAAAGTAAAGAAAAAATAAAGTTATTAATATTTTAAACCTAATAAATAAATTTTGCAACATATTGATTATTTCAAAATAATGTAATAAACTCATCTTAAGGGGTGAAATATATGAAAAACACCATAAAACTACAGTTGAAGAACGTTTCCAAAACCAATAACGGCAAGTTTGAGGGTTGGGGTACAAGTCTTTGTTGGTGGGCTCACCGAATAGGCTACTCACCCGAATTAACTCAGAAGAGTGGCGAGCTTTTCTTTAGTAGCAAGGGACTCAACCTCAATATTATGCGATATAATATCGGTGGCGGTGATGATCCTACACATACGCACATAAAAAGAACCGACTCAATAATACCCGGTTGGCTTTATTTTGATAAGGAAAAGAATGAATATTACTACGACTACACCGCGGACAAAAATCAGTTAAACGTGCTTTCAGCAGCTTACAAAACCGCAGATAAAAACGCACTTGTCGAGGTCTTTTCAAACTCCCCTCCCTATTTTATGACAAAAAGCGGTTGTACAAGCGGTAACACCAACCCAAACGACAACAACCTTAAAGATGAATGTTATACAGATTTTGCCCAGTACATTGCCCACGTTACCGAGTACATAAACAATAAACTTAATATAAACGTGTATTGCGTGTCACCTATGAATGAACCCAACACTGACTATTGGGGTGAATTCAGTGAAAAGCAAGAGGGATGCCATTATGACCCGGGCGAAAAACAGAACAAAATATTGATCGAAACCGCAAAAGCTATTAAAAACAAAGGCTTAAATAACATTAAAATCGTTGGTAGCGATGAAACCTCTACCAAAAAGCAACTTGAAGAATACCTGTTATACACTGATGAGGTTAAACAGATTCTTGACCGTGTAAACGTTCACACTTATATTGATGACAAAGCAGATAAGTTAGGCGCACTTATGCAAACGGAAAATATGAATATCTGGATGAGCGAAACCGACTGGAGCAACACAAGTGGTCAGAATGCAGGTGAAATGGGCGCAGCTCTGTGGTTTGGTGAGAAAATAATATCAGATATCAATTCACTCTCTCCCTCTGCGTGGGTTATCTGGCTGGTAATAGATTGCCACAGAAGTAAAAATGGTTTTATGGGTAATGTTGACTCAGGCTTCCCCTCAACAGAAAAAGGTTACTGGGGTGTTGCTTTTGCCGACCACGATGAAAAAGAGATTTTCCTTTCAAAGAAATACTATGGCTTCGGTCAGTTCACAAGGTATATAAGACCCGGCGACACCATCATTCATATTGACCCTTACACCCTCGGAGCAATTGACAACAAAACAGGTAGAATTACCCTCGTTTGCGTGAACAGTAAAAAGAAAGATATTATTAAATCAATTGATTTTAATGAATTCAAAAAGACTTCGGGTACAGTAGAAGTGATACGAACCTCAGGAACTCTTAAAGATGGTGAAAACTGGGCAGAGCTCCCCTCGTTTGATTTTGATAACGGCACTTTCGACTACACTTTAAAAGGTAATTCAATTACAACGTTCGTAATAAAATAAAATAACAGACTTTCGGTTTTTATACCGAAAGTCTGCTTTTTTATATAATATCTTCCATTAACTGAGTTTCAGAAATACTCTCAACATTGCATTTAAATGTTTTGATTTCAAACCCATTGAGTTCAACTTTAATTGAATTATTAAAGTAAGAAAGCGTTGCCTTCTGTTCATCCTCCGTGGGGTTAAACAGACGGATAATGTAATCATCAGTATTCTCCGCCTTTTTAAATGCGGTTATATTGATAACATCATTATCTTTAATGCATATTGGTGACGAGGGTAATTCTCCCACGCCTGTTGGATAAAATGACAGAACCATTGGCGCAACGTTAAAATGTTGAGCAATTCTTGATGCATTATTAAGAATTCCCGTCTTTTCACCGAAACAAAATTCAAAGGAGAAATCTCTTTCGCCCTGTTCAATATAGGGCATTGCTCTATCCTGTGGCATAACAACCCTGTCGTCAACGGGATGTGCGCAATACGAGGGTGAACGCATAAGAGTAATATGTAATTCGCCGTTTTTCTCATCAAAAGACAAGCCGTAAACACCGTTATTAACCCCAAGTATTGCCTTGTGGTGGTCGCAGAATACAATATATTTCTGTGAAACGTTTTCCTCGAGGCCATTTTTAAGAACTTCTCTGCCGTATGGATGTTCACCAATACACTCACAAGCACCAAAAGAAGCAGGAACCTTAAGTTTTATAAGTTTTTCTTTTTCGCACCAATTGACGCGTATATCCAACTTGAAGCTACCATCATTTGAAAGAATATACTTTACAATTGCGTTGGATTTATTATAGGCGAAAACTGCCTCAAAAACTGTTCTTACGTCACCATGCTCGATAATATGAACACCCTTTATGGGTTCGTGTGTGTTACAGAAAGCTTTAGCCTCACTGTCCTCAAGGAGTTTAAATTCACCCAATTTTTCGCACCAGGCAGTTTCCTCCATATACCAAGGATCAGAGTTGTCGTTCCACACCTCAAGAGCGAAAGCACCGTCCTTCACAAACTCGTTGCCGTTTTTAACAACGGAGTCTATAAAGCCTGTGTTTTTATTGATTTTTACGCTTAAATCCTTGCTTTCAAACTCAAAATGAGTATCAGTTTCTTTGCAGATTTTTTCAGGTCTTTCGGGTACTCTTTCAAATTCACATTCAAATCTGTTAAGCTTCATAGGTTCAAGAGTTGCATTGAAAACAACTCTCTTACTCCACTCAATGGGAATTGTGCTGTACTCTTTCTCGCATTGGGTGGGGCATTTCTCACCCTTTTCGTTGAAGATTTGGGGCTTCATAAACACGAAGTCACGCACTTGGTCCCAAAGCATAAATTCTGCAGTAAAATCCCCCTTTACTTCATAGGGATAAGGGTTATAAATGAACACGGGGATTTTATCCTCGGGTGCTTTTTTCTGCCCTGAAGCCAAGAGGAAGAATGCCTGAGCCTTGATTCGGGAAAGAATTTCAATAGCGTGATCGAGCATTCTTATGCACATTTCTTCCGCAGGTTGAATGGACGAGCCCGGCAACATATCGTGAAACTGCACTGTGATTATGTCATAAATTGCCTCGGCAAGTTTACCCTCGGGGTATTTCATTAAACCTAAAGAAGATGCGTGTGAACACATTGACTCTGTAAGAAAATACGTATTTTCTGCAAGTCGGTATTTCTGCTTTACACGAATCTGACTTGTGTAGCAACCGGGTGCCCATGGATTAAGACTTTTATCAAAAACGGGAAGTTCCTTTTTCTCACGAAGCTCGTTAAAATATGCTTCCTCTGTTGAATGTAACACCTCAACACCCATTTTCTTCTGCTCTTTTATAAGCACGGCAATATCGTCAAGATCCTTTTTAGAAGGTCCGCCACCGTGGTTACCGATACCCCAAAGGCACAAGTAAAAATCATCGTCGGGACATTCATCAATAAGTCGTAAAATCTTCTCGGTTGCGCGACTCTTTGCGGAATTATATCCGCCCCGCATTCTAACTGCAGTAATCTCGGAGCCGTCGTAACCCTTCCATGTAAAATCATTTGAAGGTAATTCGATAAATGCAGGACTCGGGCGCATAAATAAGTAGCCGTCATACCCACTCTTTTTCATAATCTGCACAAGTCCGCGACTGTGACCAAAGGGGTCAGCATTAAAAGCAACTGTGGGGATAACACCGAACTTTTCTTTGAAGTACTTTCTGCCACTCATTATCTGCCTTACAAGGGCTTCACCCGAAGGCATATTACAGTCGGGTTGCAAGTGCCAACCGCCTATTATGTGCCATTTACCCTTCTTTACAAGCTCCTGAATATGAGCAAATAATTCGGGGTCAAACTCCTCAACCCACTTGTACAATAACGCCTCATTGTGACAGAACACAAAACTGTCATACTCCTCACAAAACTGCGCGGCAATACGGAAGGTTGAAAGGGCTTCTGCGGCACCTTCCTCCCACTCCCATTGCCACACAGGGTCAAGATGAGCGTTACAAAGTAAATATAATTTTTTAGCCATGTTTTCACATCCGTTTTTGTTTATAAAATAATTTTAATTTCTTTATCAAGCACTATATCGTCATCATCAACAATACAGTCATAAGCTAGGATTTTAACACCGTTTTCCTGTGCAAATTTCAAAGCCTCACCAAACTGCGGGTGAGTAGCATAATTAGGTGTGAAATAATCAATATTCTTCATTTGTATTACAAAAAGAATATAAGCTTCATATCCTTCTTTAAGACACTCGACAAGTTCGTTTATATGCTTAATTCCTCTTTCAGTGGGTGCGTCAGGGAAACTGGCAACTCCATCTTTTTCAAGTGTTACACCCTTAACTTCAAGAAAAATTCTTCTGGCATTATCCTGAATATAAAAATCGAAACGTGATTTACCATAAAACACCTCACGTTTGATTATAGCTTTTTCCGAGAAAAGATTCCCTCGCTTAAGCCATTCTTCAATCACATCGTTTGGTATCTGCGAGTCCATATTCACTTTAAATATACCCCTTTGGGTTACCTTATCAACGCTGATTAAGTCAAACTTAGTTTTTCTTAATGGATTTTGAGCAACACTAAGGTAAACTGTCGCACCGGTTACGAGCAATTCTTTACATCTGCCTGTATTTTTAACGTGGACGGTTTCTTCATTGCCATCAACCATTACCTTTGCAATAAACCTGTTGGGACGTTCAATAAAAACACCTTTTTTAACTTCCCTGTATTTAATAAAAATCACCTATCCCAACAAAACATCAGATACGAGCATTACACAAAAGCCCACCAATAAGGCATAAGTTGCCCCTCTTTCACTTCCGTGAGAATGGGTTTCGGGTATAATTTCATCGCTTACTACATAAAGCATTGTACCACCTGCAAAAGCAAGTGCAAAGGGTAATATAAATGAGGCTAAGCTTACCGCAAAATAGCCGAGTAATGTACCCAGAACTTCCACAAGACCCGTTGCCATAGCGCATATAAATGTCCTTTTCGACGATACACCTGCAGCTAACATCGGCCCTATAATTACCATACCCTCAGGGATATTCTGCAAAGCAATACCACCTGCAATAAGCAATGCTTCACTTGTACCACCACCACCAAAACCAACACCTGCTGCAATACCCTCGGGCAGATTATGGATTGCAATAGCCATAACAAAAAGCAAAACCTTATTTAAATTTTCGTTACCATTATGCTTTTCGGCATCAACACCCACAATTTTGTGCATATGGGGAACGAGTTTGTCAATCAGGTTAAGACAAACCGCACCGCAGAACACACCAATAACTGTAATAATTATACCGAATTTCCCACCATATTCAACAGAGGGAATTATTAATCCCAATACCGCAGCCGCAAGCATAACACCTGCAGCAAACGAAAGAACTATATCGCTGAATTTATGTGAAATCTTTTTGAAAGCAAATCCGATAACAGAGCCAAACATCGTGGCTCCGCCAACACCAATAGCGGTGAGTAAAACTATTTTCATAAAACCACCATCAACTGTTATTTAAAATATATTCAAGTAAAGCCTTGCACCCTTCAAATACATCATTATAGGTGGTGTCAAAATCACCTGTGTACCAAGGGTCAGCCACATCATCCGAACGCCCCGCAAAGGTAAGTAATTTATAAATTTTATTGTCGGGGTCGCCCATTAATATTCTATTCATATTACGGATATTTGCTCCATCCATACCGATAAAATAATCAAAATTATCGTAGTCGGCACTTTTTAACTGTACTGCCCTTTTACCATCACAGTTTATTCCGTGAGCATTCAAAACACGTTTAGCAGGAGGATAAACGGGATTACCCACACCATTCCATATTTCCTCCGTGCTTGTGGCGGATGACAAAACAAAAAACTTATCACTCATACCCTTTTTATAAATCATATCCTTAAAAACAAACTCTGCCATAGGGCTACGGCAGATATTGCCGTGGCAGACAAACATAATGCGTATCAAATTATCACACCCACTCGAATTCAGATTCACCAGCACCTAATTCAAAATGATATTTTACAATACCCAAATCCATTTTTGAATATGGACCAAGAAGTGCCTTAGCTTTCACTTTTTTATCACCAATTAATTCAAAGTAAAATTTCTGTTGATTAATAGCAGTTGGCGCCGTCATGGCACCGTCCATAGCATTTTTAAACCATTGTGGCATTTCACCATTACATTTACACAGACTCTCAAGGGGCTTGTTTTTATGTGGTCTGCCCTGATGAATACCATATCCGAGAGAAATGACAATATAGAACTTTTCACCTTTGTTAAGTGTGAATTTCACTTTACCTTTACTATAAGTAAGGGCTACCCAACAGGAGTTGACACCTATTGACTGACAAAAAAGCACAAGCTTTTCACCGAAATAGCCAATATCTTCATCTCTATGCTTGTGACCGATACAAACTATGTAATCCGTACAACCGCTGAAATGACCATAACTTGCCATTTTACCCGTAAAAGCCTCGGGCTCGTTAGTAACAAGAATAAAACGCAAACCACTTTCTGCATTAATTTTTTCAATTTCTTCGTTAATTTTCTCAACATCATCTGCCCTTAAGGGCTCGTCAGTATAACGCCTGACGGAATTTCGCTCGTACATAGCTGTAATAATATCCATAACACACCACCGGGAAAAGTTTTCGTTTATTATATCACATTTTTTATTTTATTTATATATTGTAGAAGAATTTTTTATATGTTATAATTTTGTAGATTTTACAAAATTCGATATATTTCTACAAAAAACTAAGGTAGTGATTGAATGAAGCCGATCCGTTTTGGAATTGTGGGTCCAGGTAATATAGCTCACAGATTTGCAAACGCTATCAAAAATGTACCAAACGCAGAGCTTACTGCAGTTGCATCGCGAAGCATTGATAATGCAAATGAATTTGCGGATGAATTTAATATACCCTATAGATTCGAAGGCTATGAAAATATGGCAAAGTCCGACGTAATTGATGCGGTTTACGTTTCAGTGCCTCACTCGGGTCACGCAGAAAATGCAATAATGTTTATGAATTACGGCAAACACGTCCTTTCTGAAAAGCCTTTAGCAGTAAATGCACGTGAAGTTCAGGAAATGATTGATGCTTCACGTAAGAATAACGTATTTCTAATGGAAGGTATGTGGGCGCGTTTTGTACCGGGTACTTTGAAATTACTACAAATTGCCGAAAGCGGAATTTTAGGCGACATCAAGGGTGCCGAAGGCAAATTCTGCTACGCCTTTGACGAGGACGAAATGGACCACCACGCATTAAAGGTTGAAAACGGCGGTGGTTCGCTTCTTGATGTTGGTTGCTATTGCTTATATTTTTCAAGCTGGTATCTTGGAAACGATGTTGAACGCTTAAGCGCAGTGTCAGAAAACTTCAACGGCGTTGACAGTCACCTTTGCACTTTGATTAAATATAAAAGTGGTGCAATAGCAGACCTTTCAAGCGCAGTTTTACTCAGAAAAAATGGCGGCGGTTTCCTTTACGGCACAAAGGGTTATGCCCAGATTGACCGTTGCTACGCTCCACAGAATATTAAAATCAAAATATATGACGGCGAAGAAACTGAGTATTCTTGCCCTTATATGGGCAATGGTTTTGAGGAACAGATCATTCACACTTGTGAATGTATAAATAATGGTCTTACCGAAAGCCCTATCAACACCTTTGAGCAATCACTTTTCATTGCAAAACAAATGGATGAAATCCGTAAAATGACGGGTATAATTTATCCGCAGGATTTAAAATAAAGGTTACATTATCACATAAAACAGAGGAAGAAAAATGAAAACAGCACTTATTCTTGAAGGCGGCGGTATGAAAGCATTATACACCGCCGGTGTTATAGACGTCTTAGTACAAAATAATATCGAAACTGATGTAGCTGCAGGCGTTTCGTCAGGTGCACTATTCGGCACAAACTATAAAGCAAAGCAAATCGGCAGAATATTACGTTACAACCTAAAATACACAGGTGACAGTGAACATTTAGGATTAAAGTCTTTTTTAAAAACAGGCAACGTTATGAACAAGGATTTTTATTTCCGTGAAGTTCCTTACGAACTCGACGTAATGGATGCAGATACATACCACAACTCCAAAACCGAGTTTTTTGCAGTTGTAACCAACCTTAAAACCGGATGTGCAGAGTACAAAAATATTAATGACCTATACAACAACGACTGCGTTGAATATCTTAGAGCCTCGGGTTCACTACCGTTTTTATCAAAACCGGTTTACGTTGACGGTACCCCCTATCTTGACGGCGGTGTTGTAGACAGTATTCCCGTAAAGCATTTTTTGGAAATGGGATATGACAAAATCATAGTCGTCCTTACAAAAACAAGGGACTTCAGACCACAGATGAAAATCCCCTTTGCAAATATTATTTATCATAAATACCCCAAATTCGCCAAGGTTTTAAAGTACAGAAACCCCGGATACACCCAACAATGCGAGTATGTTGATAAATTAGAAGAAGAAAACAAAGTATTCGTTATAAGACCTTCTAAAGATTTAAAAGTAGGCACATTGGAAAGAAACAAAGAAAAACTCCAGGAAATGTACAACCTCGGCATCGAAGACTGCAAACAAAAACTCGAATCAGTAAAAGAATATCTTGAGATATAGGTGGTATTATGAAAAAAAGAACAATTTACAAATATGTTGCCGTAATTGGTATTGACGGTATCGGCAATTTTAATATGCAAGCGCTTACACCAAATCTTGATAAAATATTTGAAAATGGTGCGATTACAAACTACGGTCTTTCTATGGACCCTACAATAAGCGCCGAAAACTGGGGAGCAATGCTTCTTGGTGCAGAACCAATTGTACATGGTCTTACTAATAGCGTTATAGGTCACCATGAACACAAAGACGAGGTTTTACCCTCCTTATTCAAAAGAATTAAACAGGCTTTCCCTGATGCAAATCTCGCTTCATATTGCAACTGGAACCCTATAAACATCGGTCTTATTGAGCACGATATTGAAGTAAAAAAATACACAAACGGCAATGATAAAGAACTTACCGACAAGATAATTGAGTGCGTTAATAATAAACCGAAATTTTTATTCGTTCACTTTGATGAAACCGACGGTGCAGGTCACCGACACGGCTACGGCAGTAAAGAGCATCTTGAAAAAATTACTTATGAAGACGAACAGACGGGTCGTATTTTCAAGGCTTACGAAGAAGCAGGAATTATTGACGAAACTCTCTTTATAGTTATCTCCGACCACGGCGGATACGAAAGAGGCCACGGCGGATATATGGATACAGAAAAATATATCTTCTTTGGTGCAAGGGGTAAAGGTATAGAAAAATCAACCGTAGAAAATATGCGTACCGTTGACCTTTACGCCATAATCCTCTACGCAATGGGAATTGATGTTCCAGCCTACGATATAAAGGGCTTTTGTTCACAGGTTCCAAAAGGTATATTCCCCGACTATACCGGTGAATATATAAAAATTGAAGGAAAGCCCTATAACCCTGAGGCCAAGCCTACTCCCGACTATCGTTCAGAAAAAGGTTTAACTGCCTTTATCCCCGAAGGAAAAACTAAACTCGCCTTATTCTTTGATAACGATTTCAATGATATTACAGGTAAACACAACGCCATTCAACACGGAACGGTTAAATTCTATTCTGAGGGCGTACGAGGCGCCAGAGGCGAGTTAGGCAATTGCGGACACCTTGTATATGATAGTGTTAAACTCGGCAAAGAGAGCTTCACAATAGCCGCATGGATAAAAATTGACCGTCACTTAATTGATGAACCTGCAATATTGGGTAATAAAAACTGGAGTGGCAGACGATGTACAAAAGGTGTGCTTCTCGCATTAAGATGCTCTAACACGATTTTAAACATAGGCTGCGGTGATGATGACTTTGATTTTGTAACACCCTTCCCTGCTGAAATTTCCACAGGTTGGGTGCACGGCCTGTTTGTTGTTGACAAGGAAAATCGCAAGGTGCAGACTTATTATAACTTCACTTTATGTCACGAAACGGAACTCGGACCCCAATACATCTCCGACCTTGACAACTTACCCTTTACTGTAGGAAATGACGGTTTAGGAACATACAACAACGAAATTGAACAGATATTTAATATTGATGATTTACTCATCTTCGAAGGCGCTTTCGGTGATGAGGAAATCAACAAACTTAAAGAATACTACAATATTTAACAATAAAAACCAGAAACCCGTAACCACATCAAGGTTTACGGGTTTCTGTAATTTTGCTATATTATTTTTTTACTTTTCTGTCGTGGATTATCATACCAACAACTGCAAAGCCCATCTGTATAAGGTGTGTAATGAGAACGACATAGTTACCTGAAATAACATCATATGTACACCACATAAGCATATTCATAATATTCCAAAAACGATATTTAGCACCGTTTTTCTGACCAATACACATTACAAAAGCAAGGCATCCTAAAATTGCAAGAACACAAAGAACAATCTGAATGGGTACAAGGCTGAACCCGCCCTCAAAACTGACCATATTTTTGAAGTTAACCGCAATATTGATACCAATAAAGGCTAAGCCGTAAAACGCCACCAACGGACGAGGAACCTCTTTATTTTTACTATCAAACAGAAAGTTGATAATGGAGAAAACCGCACCTGTAAGACAAGACGCAGCACCGTTAATACCCTGCCCCTGTAAAAGGTAACCGATAGCAACAAAAGCGTTACTGAGAAAAGCAAGGATGAGAATAACCTTCATACTCTTACCCTTCAACAAGTACGATGCGATAATTGCACCCATACCAAGAAAAACAAAAATAGAACCAATCGGCTCAGCAATTATACCTTGGATATAATCTAAAAACATTTCTTTCATAATAATCTCCTGACAAAAAACTGCGGTTATTATATCACAAGGTAATATTAAGTGCAAGGTAAAAAATAAAAATCATTGAACAAATACAGCATTTATTAATATCATAAAGCTTTATCAGTTATAACTCAAAGTATAGGTATATTGATTTGTGGTATCAAGCTCTTTCACAAGAATTTCAACCCGATCATCAAACCAATTAACCTCAGATATATTAGTTATGACAACATTTGCTCCGTCATTTGCCAGTTCAAAATTTTCTTCATCAATTACATTGCCTGCCGAATCTTGTAAAATTAATTTTGCTGTAACATCACCAAAAGTCCCTTGTGGTTCACCAACCTGATAAAGTGAAATGGTGTAACCATTAACCGAATCGTCATATGAAATTACCAATTTTTCTTTCTCAGCCTTAGAACAACCGGCAAATAAGCAAAGAACGATAACCGAAATTAAAAGAATCAGTATTTTTTTCATAATAAACACCACCTTGAGAATATAACAACCTAATTGTTATTTATAAAGCTCCCCTACTAATGCACCCATTGCATCGTTTGGTGATACAAAAAGATTATTTAGAAGTTACATCACAATATTTACCGATGATGAACCTTATTTCCGGAGATTGAAGTTCATTTCCGTTAGATGTAATACCATCTAGTTCAACCTGAACTGTGTTTGTGTCGCTGTTTGTACCGGCGATTTTCGGGCTCATATATGAAGTATAAGAAATATTTCTGAATACGATGTTTTTAATCTCAAAATTTTCTGCTTCTTCATCATAAATCTTCACAAGAATCGGTCTGCCTTCATCACGGAATATCTCAATATTTTCGAATAGAACTCCGTCAATACTGCCCTCGGTCTGCTCAGCTACAACAACAAGTGAGCCGATTCGGTCATTATCCCATATACCGTCACGGTAAATTACGGCACAGTCACGGAAAGTTGCATCAGAAATCTTCTTGTTCACTTCGCCCGTAATACCGAAGCATCTTGCATATCCGCCCCAGGCGATGCAGTTTGTGAATGTGATATTTTTACTGTCCATTGTACCGCCGAGAGCCTTTACCTCGAAGGTATCATCCGCTACTCTTGCAAAGCAGTTATCAATAGTTACATTATGGCTGTTACAGATTGCTAAGCCGTCGCAGTTACCACGGTTGCCGATGATATCAACATTGTCTATATCAACATCGGTACAGCAATACGAAATAAATGACCATTCGGGCGAGTTGATAATTTTCACATCTTTAACGGTAACGTCATTACAATTAGTGAAAACAACTCCCCTTCTCTCACGTCTGTCAAGACGTGTCATATCAATTACACCTCTACCGGCAAGAGTTATGTTTTCGCATTTATAGAAATTTATAAAAGGATACCTTGTAAGTCCGAAAGCATTATCTCCGGGAGCAGTAGGCTCTAAGTATTTGTTTTCATCCTCGGCGCAATTAATATCAAAAAGGTGGTTTGCAATCACATAAGCACCTTCGCGCAGATAAATAACAAGATCTTTGTGACCAACGAGGTTAACATAGTCGTATTCGTACACGCCTTTGTCAATAACCCAGACATTATCTTCACCGTATTGCTCAATATACTGCGCAATTTCTTTATCCTCATCAACCTTTTCGCGCACCATAAGAGTATAGCCGTAATACTGGTTTGCGTCGTTGAAAAGGAAGGTATAAACGCCTGTCTTATTAATGGATGCAGTAACTCTGTTGCCCATACACTGAGCTTCAACACCATGGGATTCAGGAAGTACAATAGCATTTTTAAGCTCAACATCAGCACCGATTATCTCAATATTGAATGAAAAATCTTCGCTTGAATCAACGTAAA
Organism: Acutalibacteraceae bacterium; assembly: GCA_045634165.1. Lineage (GTDB taxonomy): Bacteria > Bacillota > Clostridia > Oscillospirales > Acutalibacteraceae > DTU089. Next base: position 957 of record JAZQZU010000050.1, on the reverse strand, counting down.
TCTCAGAAAATGAATGCAGTGTACCTGTATCATCAACACGAATAAAAACAACAGAAGCATAAACGGGAATTTCAACCCCACTTACCCTTGCGGTATAATAAGGTGATATGGTTATGCCGTTTATATCGTCATATCCGCCGGACTGCACATATTCAGGCAGCTGAGCCGAGGCTCTACCTACAAGTTCCTGCTCGGTAAGTCCTGCCTCCTCAAGTGTGATTATTGCTTCATCAGGATATTCAAGATATGAAAAATCAAAATTCTCACTTTCGGGATAAACCGTTCCGGGAAAAAACAAATTTGAACAAAGAATTGAAAAAGTTGTAAAAAGTGTAAACAAAAATTTAACGATAACTTGCATTATCTTTCCTCCTATTCTTTACGCAAACGTTTGCTTATGTCCACAAAATATTATTTGTCGAACAGATTATAGCACAGATAATCTGAAAATACAATCTGATGTGGATAAAACCCATTTGCCCGTAGGCAACTTCATTGGCGAAGCCACTTCATTGCGTAAGCACTTCATTTGCCGCAAGGTAACTTCGTTTTGTGTACGCACAAACGAATAAATAAAACAAAAATCTCAATTATAAAACAAATTATAAACTTCACCCTATATTTAGTGGAATATTTTGCTGCGCAAAATGTGAAATATTGCTCCTTTGTCGCAATGTGAAATAAAATTTGCCAACATTCGCGTTAGCGAATATTTCACATTTACGGAGTAAATATTTCAAAGCGAAGCTATTTCACTTGCCGAAGCAAATTTCATTGAAAAAGAAAAGACACGCTATTTGCGTGTCTTTCTTTTTATGGAGGCGACAATCAGATTTGAACTGATGAATCAGGGTGTTGCAGACCCACGCCTTACCACTTGGCTATGTCGCCATATAAAAAAATGGAGCGGATGACGAGGCTCGAACTCGCTACCTCCACCTTGGCAAGGTGGCGCTC
>JAZQZU010000049.1:0-5704 GCA_045634165.1 Acutalibacteraceae bacterium | reverse complement strand
TGATAGGCTGCGTGTGTAAGCATGGTGACATGTTCAGCTAAGCAGTACTAATAGGTCGAGGGCTTGACCATTTCGTTTGTTTCTTATGCTTTCGCTTTGTTCAGTTTTCAGGGTATATGACCTATGAAAGTCGAGTTTTTACTCGACTTTTTTTATTTTTTATTGACTTTTTTATTTTTTGGTGTTAGTATTGTAAAAAAAATGATTTGAGGTTAACGGTTATGAAAGCAAATTTTGCAGCTACATACTATTATTACTATTACTTTGTTAAATAAGTAATAGTGATTTGTGCTGCTGTTTTTATATCATTGGATATTTCCTTGCAGGCTTGTCACTGCAAGGATTTTTTTATTTTATATTATCTTAAATTTTAGGGGATGTTTCTATGAATATCGGTGGTGTTGGGCTTGGTCTTATTGGTGGTTCGCTTGTTAAATCAGCAAAGAAAAATACTGATTTTAAAGTTTATGGTTATGATTTGAATAAGGATGTTATCAAAACTGCTCTTTCTGATAATAGTATTGACGGTGAACTTACCCCAAAATTTTTATCGACGTGTGACTATGTGTTTATTCCTTTGTATCCCGAGGCAGTTATTGATTATGTTAAAAATAATGCCGACTTTTTTAAAGAGGGTGCAGTTGTTATTGATTGCGCAGGTGTAAAACGAAGTGTTTGTGATGAATGTTTTAGAATTGCCGAAAATCATAATTTTTCTTTTGTGGGAGGACACCCTATGGCGGGTACTCAGTATTCGGGATTCGAAAATTCAAAAGACACAATGTTTTATAATGCCCCCTTTGTTCTAACACCTAAAGAAAACGAGGATATTTTGACACTTGCCAATGCACGTGAAGTTATAATGAAGTTAGGTTTTGGCAGAGTTTCGGTTATGACACCACAGAAACACGATAAACTTATTGCATTTACCTCTCAACTTGCACATATTGTTTCAAATGCTTATGTTAAAAGTCCGTCCGCTCTTGAAAGAAAAGGTATTTCTGCCGGTAGTTACAAGGATTTGACGCGTGTTGCATATCTCAATGAAAATATGTGGACGGAGCTTTTTCTTGAGAATAAAGAGAATCTTATTTTTGAACTCGACTACATAATTGCAGAGCTTCAGAAGTACAGCGATGCTATGAAAAACGATGACGCAAATATGTTAAAACAATTACTTAAAGAGGGTAAAGAAATGAAATTAAAAGCTGATTAAATCATCCTTTTGGTTACTTGTATGGTTTTTACATATTATTGCATTTTTATTACAAAAAAATTGGTTATATTTTAGTTAATCTGCTACTTCCTAAATACTGAAAAAGTGTTATAATATATGAGTAGAATAATATGTACATAAAAGGAGTAGTATTATGAAAAAGACTTTAAGCTTATTTTTAGCAGTGCTTATGTTGTTATCAGTTTTTTCTGTAGCAGCATCCGCAGCAGGAGCTCCTGTGCTTAAAAAATTAGAGTGTACTTACGAGGGTATTGCACTTACTTGGTCCACAAGCAAAGATGCAGTTAATTACCTCGTTTATCGTTCAGAGGGCAAGGGTGAAATGGTTTGTATCACAACTACAACCAAAACAAAGTATGTTGATGGCGATGTAGTTGAAAATACTAAATACACTTACACTGTTACAGTTGTAAATGCAGACGGTAGCTACACAAAACCCAATGCTGCTAGTGGTAAAACTATTAAGTATGTAAAACCCTATTGTGCTCATAAAGAATTCAAATGGGTTACAGACTACAGAGCAACAGTTTTTGCATCCGGTAAAAAACATAAAGAGTGTAAAAAATGTCACGATAATATCGGCGATGCAGTTATTCCTCAGCTTAAACCCGCAAAACCCACAGTTAAATCACTTACTGTAAAGCCTACAAGCATTGTTGTTTCATGGAACGCAGTTGATGGTGCTACAAGTTATACTGTTTACAGACGTCTTGTTGGTGGCAAATGGGAGAACCTTAATAAAGCAGTAAAAACTACTAAGTTTACAGATAATACAGTTGTTAGCGGTAAATCTTATCAGTACACTGTAAGATCACGTAACGCTGCAGGTTTATGTGATTCTTATAACACAAGTGAAACCGTTAAGTTTTTCAGTGCTCCCACAGATATCGTAGCAGAAAACCAAACAAATAGCATTAAAGTTACTTGGAAAGCTGTAAAGAGTGCATCAATTTACAGAGTTTACCGTAAAGTTGTTGGTGAAGATAGCTTTACATATATCGGCAACACAAAAACTACCTCTTTTGTAGACAAAAAGGTTACAGGCGCAGAAAACTACGTTTACACCGTAAAAGCTGGTGATGGTAAGGTTTACAGTTCACATGACAAAACAGGTGCTACACTTGTTCGTCTTGAAGTTCCGAAGCTCACAAAGGCAACTTCTTCCAAAGAGGGCATCACTGTTACAATCAACAAAGTTGAAGGTGCAAAGGGATACTATATCTATCGTAAATCAGGTGACTCAGGTTGGACCCGTATTGGTACAGTAAATAGCACACGTTCTACCGGATATCTCGATAAATCCACAAAGAAAGGTGTTACTTACACCTACACAATCAGAGCATTCAATGGCACATCAAGAAGCTACTTTGATACAAAGGGTATCTCAGTTAAAGATGTTCACTAAATAAAAATTAAAACGTTCTGTCAATTGAGACAGAACGTTTTTTATTTAATAAATATCATTCAGTATTTCTATTGCGTGAGCAATGCAACCATCATTATTGGACCTTGTAACGTATTTGGCAACACACAGGGCTTCCTGTGAGCCGTTTTTAGGTACGAAACCACCCGCAGAGGCAACAAGCATTTCAACGTCGTTATATCCGTCACCTGCAGCGTATGTGTCTTTTGGTTCGCAACCTAGAGCTTTAGCAAGTTTCAAAAGCCCCGTGCCCTTATCAACACCTTTTTTTAGTATTTCAACATAGTCGCCTGTTGTTCTTAAGAAGTTTATTTCAGGATGTTTTTCAAGAATATTCTGAACCTCTTTTGAATGTCCGTGGGCGGCTATCATTACCTTTGTCCAGGGAAGGGGAGCCTCCTCGCATTTTCCGATGATTCTAAATTCAATTCCTTGACTTGTAAAATGTTGCTCGGAGTATTTGTTAAGATTAATCGCGCACACAGTATCAAAATTATAAAACTCAATTGAAATGTCGGGAAATGATTTGAGAACTTCATTAATACAGGAATAGCATTCCTCGCCCAAAGCATCATTAAAAAGCACTTTTTTATTTTTATAATCATAAGCCATTGCACCATTGCCTAAAAGCACTGGTGCATTTATATATTCAGGACTGTATAAGTGAAAGCCCTGATATATTCTGCCGGTGCAGACTGTGAAGAAACCGCCCTCTGACATAAACTCCCATATTGCCGCTTTCACGTCATCGGTTATTACACCATTATCATCTTTTAGTGTACCGTCAAAATCACTGGCAAGTAAAACGTTTTTGAATTTCATATAATCACCTGTATTGATTTTATCAAAGGGCAGGTGTTTTTTCAATGATGTTTATAATATATTTGTTAATATGAATAAATAAAAACCATCTTCTTTGTATAAATTCTATTAAAAAGCGGTCAAAAAATCTTGATTATCAATTGGTGTAGTGATATAATGTTTTAGTTAATTTTATAAGGAGGTTATCGTATGCTTGTTTTAAAGGATAACTACAAGGCAACGCTTTCAATGCGCGACACACAAAGAGCAATTAAAATCACAAGGGATACTTTTCAGAATAATCTTTGTGCTGCACTTAATCTTGAAAGAATTTCTGCCCCTCTTTTTGTTACAAAGTCAAGCGGACTTAACGACGACCTTAATGGTTTTGAAAGAGCAGTTTCATTTGATGTAAAGGCAATGCCCGAAGATGGCGAGGCAGTTATTGTTCATTCTCTTGCTAAGTGGAAAAGAATGGCTCTCAAAAAATACGGCTTCAATGTTGGTGAAGGTCTTTATACAGATATGAATGCCATTCGCCGTGATGAAGATATGGATAACCTTCACTCAATATACGTTGACCAGTGGGACTGGGAAAGTGTAATTGACCGCAGTCAGAGAAACGAAGAATTTCTTAAAAGTTGCGTAACCAAAATCATCAACGCACTTTGCGATACACTTGATACAGTTAAAGAGAGATTCCCTGCGGTTGATACAAATATCGAAAGAAATGTATTTTTCGTAACAACAAATGAACTTGAAGATATGTACCCTGATATGACGGGTAAGGAACGCGAAAGAGCAATTGCCAAAGAACACGGCACGGTTTTTGTTATGAAAATCGGTGATAAGCTTAAAAGCGGTAAACCCCACGATGGCAGAGCGCCCGACTATGATGACTGGCAGCTTAACGGTGATATCATTATTTACAACGAAGTTCTTGAGGATGCTTTTGAAATTTCATCAATGGGTATCAGAGTTGATGAAAAATCACTTGCATATCAGTTAAAGGAATCGGGCAAAGAAGAAAGAAAGAGTTTCGATTACCATAAGCAGATTCTTGACGGTACATTACCCCTTACAATCGGTGGCGGTATCGGTCAGTCAAGAGTATGTATGCTTTTATTGGGTAAACTTCATATCGGTGAGGTTCAGGCTTCTTTGTGGCCCGAGGAAATGAAAAAAATCTGTGCAGAAAAAGGTGTAAACCTTTTATAATTGAAGGTGAAAACATTGGATAGAAGAGAAGATATAAGAAACGTCGCTATTATTGCTCACGTTGACCACGGTAAAACTACTCTCGTTGACCAGCTTCTTCATCAGAGCGGTATTTTCCGTTCAAATGAACAGGTCGATGACCGTGTTATGGACTCAAACGACCTTGAAAAAGAACGTGGCATTACAATACTTTCAAAAAACACGGGTGTTCATTATAATGGTGTAAAAATCAATATTGTTGACACTCCCGGCCACGCGGACTTCGGTGGTGAGGTTGAACGTATTATGATGATGGTTGACGGCGTACTTTTGCTTGTTGACGCATTCGAAGGTTGTATGCCCCAGACCAGATTCGTTCTTAAAAAAGCACTTGCTTTAGGTAAAAAAGCAATTGTTGTTATTAATAAAATTGACCGACCCGGTGCAAGACCTCTTGAGGTTATTGATGAAGTTCTTGATTTGTTTATTGAATTAGGTGCTAATGATGACCAGATAGAATTTCCCGTTGTATTTGCATCAGCACGTGATGGCTACGCATCCCTTGACCATACAGTACGTGAAGGGGATATGAGACCTATTTTCGATTCCATTATCGAAAATATCGACCCGCCCACAGGTGAGATGGATGGTCCTTTACAGCTTCTTTTCTCAAGCCTTGATTATGATGATTATCTTGGCAGAATTGGTGTTGGCAGAGTTGAACGCGGTAGCGTCAAGGTTGGTCAGCAGGTTGCACTTTGCAATGGTGACGGTGTACAGTCCAATGCAAAAATAGTTAAGCTTTACACATTCGAGGGTCTTGCCCGTGTTGAATATCAGGAAGCAAAAATGGGTGACCTTGTTGCGGTTTCGGGTATTGCCGAACTTAATATCGGTGAAACAGCTTGTGATAAGGATGTACCCGAGGCACTTCCCTTTGTGGAAATCGACGAGCCTACAATTTCAATGAACTTTATGGTTAACGATAGTCCCTTCGCAGGTAAAGAGGGTAAATTCGTTACATCAAGAAATATTCGTGCAAGACT
>JAZQZU010000048.1:0-44883 GCA_045634165.1 Acutalibacteraceae bacterium | reverse complement strand
AAGGCGAATCCATCATTTATTTATAAACATTTTTCTTCCATTTGGTTCAAAAGGCGTGTTTTTCATTGGGAACGTATTCATATACATTTTGATAACAAGAAAGTAAAGAAACTCAGCGAAAATTACGATAAATAAGAGTTTAGCGTTTGCTTTTTACTCTACTAACGGTTGATTTCTCCCCAACTAAACCAATGGTATTGTTGTATGTTTCTGTAACTCCTGAACATGAAATTTCCTCCTATGATAGTTTAATTCTACCATAGGAGGTCTCTTTTTTCTATTGTCCGTTTTTACTGGACTTGTGCAAAAACACCATTCAGGTGGGGTGGTTTTTTTGCTTATAACTTGACTACCGATTTGCAACCTGCAACCTCAAATTGCAACCTGACCCATAAATTTGCAACCTTTTGTTTTTTTGTATTAAAGGTGGAGTAGTTAGACAAAAATGAAGGTGTGTGAAGTGTACACGCCTTTGTTTATCCTTATTCTTTGATTTATGAAGTAAAGTTTTTTGCATGTATGTAACTGTGGGAATGTGGTAGGATGTATGGTATAATGGGGTGGATGGTGCTCATTTGATCCGTTCTTTAACATCTTTTTTAGATGAATAAACAACAAAAAACCAAGTAGCAGATTTCGGTCTTCTACTTGGTTTTGTATATTGTGTGTTAAATTATCTCTTTCGTCACTCTGGGGTGAAGGTTAATTCTATAGGCTCTGAATAAAGATGGTAGGCACTTTCTGCTATTACGGTGAGTGTGTAGGTTTTGCCGTGCTGAAGAGTGTTTTTTGAAACAGTGAAGCCTTGTGTGTCAATATCGTCAATGATGTAATAATCGGAAATTATATTGTCTTTATATATTTCTTTTCCATTTTCATCGCTTATGGATATTTTATATTCGTGAACAATAAAGCCGTCGGGCATATTTGCGTGAGTAAATGAAATTCTGTAATCTCCGTTTTCATCAAGCTTTGCTGAAGCTTCTGAGTCATCGGCAAAAACGGGTGCTTTATCGTGGGCTTTCATATTTTTATATGTGTATGTAAAGCTTTCAGGTTCATTGATGTTTTCAATATAATAATCACAGAAAAATGTATCAGATAAAAGGTCAAAGCCTCTCACACGAACGCTGCCGTCATTATCTGCTTCAACGACACAGAATTGTGCTGCGTCCTCGTATCTTTCAGGATGCTGTCCTACAATATAATCTTTATCAAGCTCAAACCTAGCCATTGCACCCACACCAACAGATGTATAGGTTGTTTGGTTAATGCTTCTCGGGTCATTAAACGGGAAATGTGAGTGACCCGAAAAATTAATTACTTTATTGTGACCTGCGAACACAGGGTTGAGCTGAGGAGTGCACCATAGTGAGCTTCCGTAAACCGTTCCGAAAGGATGAGGGTGCTGGAAAACAAAAACAGGTTTATCATCTGCGGTGGCTTCTGCTTTATGTATTTCATCGCTGAGCCATTTCAGGCTTTTGGGCGTGAAAGTCCATTCGGTCAAAGAACGCTCACCTGAAAAAGCAATAAAAGTAAAACCATTTATTTCGGTAACTGTGTTTATATCCTGTGAAAAGTGCTTTTCAAAAAGTTCTTTATAGTTTTCGTGTTTCATTTCGTGATTACCGTTTATATTGATGCAAACAGTATCTTTACGGATGTGTTCTTTGAGAGTGTCGGTATAGGCTTTATAGTCTTCTTCATTACCAACACTTGAAAAATCTCCAAGACCGAAAAATGCATCAACGCCCTCATAAACTTTGTCGTTATCAAAGAGCTTATATGCAGTATCAATTGCATCAGCAATATTTTCATTTTCGTTATGAGTATCTGTAAAAACAACGAATCTGACAGCAGGTGTAAAATCTTCAGGAGTTTCGGGAAGTGCTTCGGTTACATTACCTCTTGAAACCTGAACCGCACCCCAACCTAATGTTACAATACAGCATAAAGCAAGAAAACCAAGAACACAGCCAAAGGTTATACCAAATATTTTACCGATTTTTTTCAAAACCTTTTTCACAAATTATCACCCATCTTTCATTGTAATTCAATAATATACTTTTGCAAAAATAGTGTCAATAGCTGGGTAGTTTTTTACTATGTGGTTGAATTTTTGATATGTATGTAACTGTGGAAATGTTGGGGGATGTGTGGTATAATGGGGTTGGCAAATTCCAATTTTTTAAACCTTTACTCAGAGGAGCAGATTATGATTAAAAAGTTTGAATTACATACTGATGTTCTTGTTCTCGGAAGCGGTCCTTCGGGCTTTGCGGCGGCATATACTGCAGCGAAAAACGGCGCAAAGGTTATTCTTGTTGAGCAAAGCGGAGATATTGGCGGAATTTCAACTTCAGGCCTTATGAGCCATTGGACAGGAAGTTGTGGTAGCCCTCTCTATTATGAAATCCTAAAAAGAACATCCGAAAATAATGAAGGTGAATTCAAAAATAAAATTACCAACCTGATTGACCCCGAAAAATTGAAAACACTTTATCTTGAAATGCTTTGTGAGGTTGGTTGCAAGGTTATGCTTTATACCTTCGCTGAAGATGCAATCTGCGATGGTGATAAAATTCTCGGTGCATCTGTTGTAAATAAATCAGGAAGAACTAATATCTATGCCAAAATTACAATTGATGCTACGGGTGATGGTGATATTGCCGCAAGAGCAGGTGCTGAATTTGTTCTCGGCAGAGAAAGCGATAATAAAATGCAACCTGCAACCCTTATGTTCAAGGTCGGCGGTGTTGACTATGACCGTGCAGTATTTTTAGGCTCGTTTGAATCAACCTATGAAACCCCAGATGGTGAGCTTCAGGCACTTGCAAAAGAACATATTCCATATCCTGCAGGGCATATTCTTACATATGAATCGACCCTTCCCGGTGTTGTTACCTGCAATATGACAAATGCCATTAACATTGATGGCACAAATGCAGAGGATTTAATAACAGCAACTCTTACCTGTCGCAGACAGATGGATGATATAGTTAAATATCTCCGTGAATTTGTACCCGGTTACGAAAATTGCTATGTTATAAGCTCTGCATCCCTTATGGGTATTCGCGAAACGAGCCATTTTAAGGGAAAATACACCTTGAATGAACAGGATATTCTCGAAGCTAAAGTGTTTGAGGATTATGTTGTGAAGGATGCTTATTTCAATTTTGATGTTCACAATATCACAGGTGCAGGTCTTGATAAGACAGGTGTGGAGGAATATTTTAGACAGGATAAAGGCTATACAATCCCTTAGCGTTCACTTCTTCCTGAAATTAAAGAAAATCTTCTGCTTTGCGGAAGAAATATTTCGGGAACACATATGGCACATTCAAATTTCAGAGTAATGCCAATTTGCGTCGGCATAGGCGAGGCGGCAGGTACTGCGGCATATATTGCAGTTTCTAAAAATTGTAGTCTTAGTGATATTGATGCAAAAGAAATCAGAGAAATTATAGGAATATAAGTGAGGGTATAATAAAGTTCAAATTAACCACTCTTAACTGGATTTTTTCTGAATAGTGTGGTTTTGATATTTGATTTATGCATATCAAAGTGTTTTACACACCCTACGTATTCGGGTTTTCTTTTGTTGCTATGTATATTGATTTGTGATATAATCAACCAGATAAAATTATATTTATGAGGCATCACTATGTACGAATTAAAATGTTTTGTGTTACAAAATTTAATGAAAGCTATTATTGCTTTAGAAAAACCGATTTATAGTTTAACAAATGGTAAACTTTGCAAAAACAGATTTTTATCGGTAGTTAAAACCCAGAAGGTTGGTACCAATATAAAAATTTTAAAGTCAACAGAAAGCTCTACATATATTGCAAAAATGAATCCTGACGGAAGCTTTTCAGACGAGGATTTCAGAATTCTTTGCACTACTGACTTGCATATTGATGAAGATTACGAATTAAACAACAGAACACTTGAACACCTTGCAGACCGAATTGCAGATTTAAAGCCCGACCTTGTTGTGCTTACCGGAGATTGCATTCTCTCAAAATATCAACAGATTGATGCAATTCAGTTTGCGAAAATGATGGAAAATATCGGTGTTTATTGGACCTGTGTTTTTGGTAATCACGAAGCGAGAGAAGAAAAAGGTTCCTTTAAATATCAGCTTTATAAAAGCTTTATTGACTCACCTTATTGTCTTTGTAAATTTGGTGAGCAGTCACTTTATGGTTATGGCAATTTTACTATAAATATCATGAGCGACGAAAACACAATAAGAAAAACCTTGGTGTTTTTTGATTCGGGCAGATATTTGCAAGAGCCTTACCGAACCAATGACGGTGTCCCTGCTGAGTTAAAGGGTGCAGACTATGTTAAGTTCTCGCAAATCAAATGGTATGAAAACGAAATCGCTTCACTCAAAAAACAATATGGCGAAGATTTGAAATCAATGATTTATTTACATATACCGATACCTGAATATCGTGATTTGTTTACACAAAATGAGGACGGTACATTTACCCCCAACGAAAATGTAGAGGTGCTTTACGGCGAAATGCGTGAGCCAATGGGTGGCTCATGGTTCAACTCGGGTCTTTTTGAGGCAATGAAAAGAAATGGTACCGAGGCTATGTTCTGCGGTCACGACCACTGCAACGATTTTTGTGCTAAATATGAAGGAATTTACCTTGTCTATAATCAGACAGGGGGCTATAACTGCTACAGATTATATGACAGTAAAATTATGAATTCGGATGAAAGCACCTGGCATTATGGTGTTAACACAACCGACATTGCAAAGAATGGTTCTTTGAAAATGAAAAATTACAAACATACGGAGTTTAATAAGTAATAAAAATAAACGAATTCCAATTTGTTGAATTAGAAGGAGCTGAGTTTTTAGTCAGTTCCTTTCTTTTTATTATGCAGTAAAGTTTTTATACATAAAACGCTACTATGGAAATGATGTGTTTTTTAATGGGATGGTTCCCGGTTTTGTTAGTGGGGAACAGGGAACTATTAAAATTTAAAAATAACAATAAATTATACTAAAAACTATTTGCATTTTTCATGGGATGGGTTAAAATAGGGTGTAGTTAAATTTTTTTACGAAAGAGGCGTTTCTATGATTACTAAGTCCCAGTGGAAAAATATAAGGGGTTCATCATCCGCTCCTGACCAGATTATGTTGTCAATCAAGGGTGACGCAGCTCATTCTATGACCGTAAGATGGCGTACGGATACATCTGTTGAGGGTGGTTACGCCCTTTTTAGAATTGAGGGTACTGACGAGTGGAGCAGAGCCGACGCTTTAAAGCACTACTTTGAAACAGATATGGACGAAAGCCACTTTTTCTTTGCGGATATGACCGGTCTTTTAGCCGATACAAAGTATGAATATACCTGTGGTGACGACGAAAACAGAAGTGAGATTTATTCCTTCAAAACCACAAAGGAAAATGCAACTGAATTTTCCTTCCTTTGTATGTCCGACGTTCAGGCCGGTGACGCTGAGCCTCCTGCAGATTACAGTGTGCTCAACGGCATTCTTAAGAAATTCCTTAAAGAGCACCCCGAGTGTGATTTTATTCTTACGGCAGGGGATAACACAAACTGCGGTCAGACGGATGTTCAATGGACAGGACTTTTTGAGGGTCTTAAGGGTATAATGGAGTACATTCCCGTAATGTTCAATATGGGTAACCACGACGATATGGGCTTCAGCAGTTACTTTACTAAAGAGGATAAATACTATTCCGAATATGCTACATATTTTACCAATCAGCTTTGGGGTAGTTACGCTCACAACGGCCCCGAGGACAGACCCATTACAAACCATTCCTTCGTTTATGGTAATACTATGATTTGTTGCACAGGCACAAGCGGTTACGAGGAAATGAACGACTGGCTTATAGAAAGAGCGGAGAATAGCAAGGAAACCTGGAAATTTGCAGTTCACCATTTCCCTGTAAACTACGCAGGTCCTCAGATCGAAATTGACGATACATATCCCTCAATGCGTGACGGTATGGATAAATATGACATTGTTTTCTCAGGTCATGAGCATAGCTTTGCACGTTCATATCCCCGTAGGGGCGAGGGTCTTTTTGACAAGCCCTCGGAGGGAACAATTCACTATAACATAGGCTCGGGTCACCGTAATCCTCCCGGAACAAGGGTTGTTCCTAAGGTATGGAATGCAAAGACCTATTGCCACGAAGAGGACCTTTCAATGTTCTCAATAGTCAATATCAATGGCGACAAATGTACAGTTACCGCTTACGTTGAGGACGGCAGAATTGTTGACCAGTGCATTATTGATAAGGGTGCTGACCTTATTCTTCCTTATGACCCGGCGCCTGTTTACAACAGACCCCGACTTAAATTCAAGGGTTATGATTTAGGTATCTGTGTTGCCCACAATCTGCCCGAAAATATTGACGGAGTATGGTATCTTCCCATAGGTCAGATTATAAGCTTTGTGGGCGGTGACGTGGAGCGTACCGAGGGTAAAATCCGTATTGGTATTTACGGCAGAACTGCAGAGTTTACCGAAAACTCAACAACAGTTGTAACGGACAGCGGCTCTTACGAAATGGAAGCGCCCTGCCTCAGACTCAGCGAGGGTCAGCTTTACGCACCAATGGATGGTTTCTGCAAGCATCTTCGTATGCAAGCCTATTACTACGAGCACAATAATTTCATTGATATAGCATCCAATACCGAGGCTATTAACGTACCCCATCAACCCTGAGGTGAGTGATTTATGTATAAACAAAAGCTTTCTTTATCATTAAACGGTGATTTCGGTATTCCCTTTACCGAGCAGATTAAGCTTTTTAAACGTACGGGCTTTGAAGCCTTTACAGGTCATTGGCGTGTAGGGGAAGATGAAAGTGTGCGCGAATGTGCTAAAGTTGCTAAAGACGAGGGTATGATTTTTAATGCGTTTCACGCACCCTGGGATTATACGGATGATATGTGGAACGAAAACGAAAAAGAGCTTGCGGCACGAGGCGTTGCGAATTTCAAGCATTTCATTGAGCTTTGCTCGGAACTCCAGATTCCCCTTATGATTTCTCATATTTATGTGGGGTTTGACGAGCCCTGCGTACCTACTGAGTTTGGTATGGAGAATTACGGCCAGGTTATAGAATATGCTAAAAAATACGGCATAAAAATCGCCTTCGAAAATACCGAGGGCGAAGAGGGTCTTAACGCTTTGTTGACAGCGTATAAGGATGATAAAGACATAGGCTTCTGCTGGGATTCGGGTCACGAGATGTGCTACAACCATTCAAAGGATTTGTTGGCACTTTACGGCGACCAACTTTTCGCTACCCATATAAACGATAACCTTGGTGTTAAGGATTTTAACGGCAGAATATTCTGGCACGATGATTTGCACCTGTTACCCTTTGACGGTATTGCCGACTGGGATTATAACGCAAAACGTCTTGCTAAGACGGGATTTAACGATATACTTACATTTGAACTTAATAACAAGTCCAAACCCAACCGCCACGAAAACGATAAATATTTCAAAATGCCCATAGAGGAATATATCGCGGAATGCTACATAAGGGCGTGTAGATTTAGTTGCAAGTGGCAAGTGGCAAGTGGCAAGTTGAGGGGCTAACGCGCCGAATTGTAGAATAAAGTTATTGAAACGCGATAGCTTATCATCCCTATTCGGCAGAGCCGAACAGGGATGATAAAGCTTCCCTTAACTTATAGTCTTTAACAAGCTATTAAAATCATGTGGTGGATGAGGTGCTTGAGCCGAGGTGTTTGACTTGGCTGAAGCACCTTTTTTTGCATTTTCTGCATTTTTCTTGCACCGTTCTTCGTAGTTACTATTATCCCTGTCAATGGTGGTTTTTACAAAGGAAAATATTATGGATAATGTGGGGTCGGAGAATTCCGGCTCCGTTTTATTTTTGGCGTATTTGAAAATTCCTCTGAAAAGTTTGCCGAGCATTTCGTCGTCAATACAGTCAAAAGGGTTTTCCCAATCAAAATAAACTAAAAAACTTTTCTTTTCTTTCATCAAAATATAACCTTTCATATTGCGTAAACAAATGTTTCTGAAATAATTGTAACATGACATTTTTGCCATTTCAACCCGAGGGAGATTTTTTTGAAGGTGGTCTCGTGTTGCCTTGGGTTTTATGATTATTACAAATTACGCGACCGCATGCGGTCGGTAGCGGTCGGTAGCGGTCGCTAGCAATCGCTAGCGTTCGCAGCCGATATAGATATAGAAATAGATATAGATATTGATATAGAAATAGATAAAGATATAGATAAAGATAATGAGAAGGATAAAGATGATGATATAGAAATAGAATCTGTGGTTTTAAAAAAATGCGAAATGCGAAATGCGAAATGCGAAATGCGAAATGCGAAATTGAGGGGCACGTTGCGCCGATTGGAAATAAGTTGTTGCAATGCGAAGCCTTATCATCCCTGTTCGGCTCTGCCGAATACGGAGGGGGACACCGCCGTGGGCGGGGTGGTGGGTAGTTCTCTTGCGGTTATTCTTCAGTTGGAGAGAAGGATAATGCGATATACTGTCGTGCGATATACCTTCGGTGCGATATATACTTTGTATGCGATATGTTTCGCAAAGCGAAACGAGAATACAATCGGCTTTAGCCCCTCACTCCTCACTCCTCACTCCTAACTAAAAAAAATCCCCTCGCAACTGCGAGAGGATTTCGTTTTTTATAATTTATTGTTTTGCGCCGTTGTCGAACATTTCGAGGGTTTTTACAGTTGCTGCGAAGCAGTTTGCAATACCTTCTTTGTTCATATTGTCGTAGGAGTCAAGTCTTGTGTGATAGTATCTTTCAAGCTTGTGGTTAAGACCGGTAACACCTGCTGCTCTGAAACCGCCCTGTGTAAAGCCTGCAGCATCAACTGCACCGCCAAGGGGAGGAATCCAACCTTTTTTACAGGGAACACCTGCTTCAATAGCTGCTTCGTAGAAAAGGTCTGCAACATCTTTATCGGATTTAACTGTACCGTTAAGGTCGCGATAGTTAGCCATGAGGTATTTTGACTCGTTAATTGTGTCGAATGCGTAGAAGAATGTGGGAACGTCCTTGAATTCGTCTTTGTGAGCCTCTGCCCAAGCTTTTGAGCCTCTAAGACCGATTTCCTCGGAGCCTGTAAGAATAACACCAATTTCGGTGTTTTCAAGCTCAATGCCTTCGTCCTTAAGGTATTTAAGAACTGCGATACCCATATAGCAACCTGTAAGGTTATCGTTAGCACCGTCAACAACACGTCTGTAGTTTACCATAAAGTAAAGTCCAATCATGAAGGGAACAAAAATAAGACCAACAAGACCTGCAATAATAACAGGGTCAGAAAGTGTGGGAAGGGCAGGACCAAAACCGAATTTTACAACTGCAATAACGGAAAGTACAAGGTAATAAAGAGCACCAACTATTGTAATAATAGCGTGACCTTCAAAACCAACACCGCCAAGAGCGTAGTTTACGGGCCATTCCCATGTAGCATCGGGGTGACCGTTGAAGATGATTCTGCGTTTGGTTTCCCCTGAGCATTTTTTAATAGCTGTAACGTTGTGGCTTGTTTTCTTCTTGAAAAGGGGATCAAGGAGTTTCTTATAGAAACCGAACTGAATAAAAAGAATCACGAAACCTGCAATAATAAGGGGAATACCGATTACAGGCATAAAGAAAAAGGAAAGAACTGAAATAAGTACGAATGTAATTGTGAAGTAAATCCAGCCGTAGAATGAACGGGGAGCAACTGTGTAGGATTCCAGCTTTACGTCTTCACAACCGCAGTCCTTAAGTACCTCTGCCATATATTCGCAGGATTTCTTTTCACCTTCGCTACCGGGGTCACGTTTGCCACATGTTTTGATAACGTGGGTGATTTCATCAATCATATACTGGGCATAGGTATTCTTTTCTTCAATACCTTTTGCAAGGTTTGTCTTGTTTTTGACTGACATTTTTCTCACTCCAAAAATAAAGTTTATAAGTATATTTTACTTTATTTTAATGCAATGTCAACAAAAACTTAACATTTTATAGACTTAAGTCTATAAAAATCGGATAATGGTCGCTTAAATCGGCAAATTTGGGCTGGGAAAGGACAATATAACGCAGAATAGACCCTTCACCTTTTAGAAAAATGTGGTCCGCCCTGTACGATGTGAATGTTTTGTTTTGTCCGCATCCCTTTTCTTTTCCTAGGTTACACGTATCCGCTAAAGCCGTGGAAAGGGCTTCGTAAATCTGTGCGGAGTGAGAGTTTCCCGAAAATCTTTTATCTGAATTAAAATCCCCCACCAGAAATACGGGGCAATTATATTTTTCCTGTAATTCTGTACTTAAGGTGATTATATTCGTTGCCTGTTTCAAAGGGGTGTCCGTGCCTTTTTCTTTTAAACTGAGATGAGTGTTGAGTACAACGAAAGTTTTGCCGTCGCGTTTTTTAGTAAAATGACCCCACACGGCACATCTTAATCTGCCGTTAAGGGTTTCGGGAAAAACCTGTTCGCCCCAAAAATTTAAAGTTACGGTTTCGGGGTTGTAGATTATGGCGGTCATGGTGCCGAGAAAATTGGTTTTGACAGGGGATATGAATTTGTAAGAAGTCCCTTTGTTAAGGGAATAAAACCAGTTGCGACCTACTTCCTGAAGTCCTGTAACATCAGGAAGTAGGGTGTTTAAAATATGGCAGACTCCCTCGGCTCGTGAATAGGCGGGGCTACCCTCAAAGCCGGGAGTATCCGCCAATAAATTATAGGACATAATTCTGATATTGTCGGGGTTTTTGGGGTAGGTTTTTTCGAGGGCGGTTATGACCGAAGTGTAATTGTTTTCGGCGGTATAAGAGGGTGTTTTTGTGAATGGAACGCTAAAAATAATAAAAACACAGAGTAACAATAGAATTAACTTTAAAAAGGATTTTTTCATAAAAATAGTATTGCCACGAAAACAAAAAAGTCATCTCAAAAAGAGATGACTTTTTTAAAATTAGGAATTAGGATTTGTGGGGCGCAAGCGCCGATTTTAAAAAGTTGCAAGTGGCAAGTTGCAAGTGGCAAGTTTCGGGGCGCAAGCGCCGAATATATAAAGTTGTTGATAGGCTTCGCTTTTTTTAATGTAACGAATGGGTTTCTCGTTGGGCGGCTACGAGGTTCGAGTAAATACCGCCTAAGTCTATAAGTTCCTCGTGTGAACCCACTTCGGCAATTCTGCCTTTTTCAATAACAACAAGCCTGTCGGCATTTCTGAGGGTTGCCAGTCTGTGGGCAATTGCTATGGTTGTTCTGCCCTGAATAAGTCGACCCAAAGCCTCCTGAATTTTGATTTCTGTTTCAGGGTCAAGGGAGCTTGTAGCTTCGTCAAGAATGAGGATTTTCGGGTTTTTGAGAATTGCACGGGCGATGCTTATACGTTGTCTTTCACCGCCTGAAAGGGTGTGACCGTTTTCACCGATAACCGTGTTATATCCGTCGGGAAGCTTCGCGATAAATTCGTGAGCGTTAGCGGCTTTGGCAGCGGAAATAACCTCGTCGGGTGTTGCATCGGGTCGGGCATACGCAATGTTTTCATATACCGAGCCTGAGAAAAGGTAGGTTTCCTGGAAAACAACACCGATTTTGTCGCGTAATTCCTTGGATGGTACGGATTTTATATCCGTGTCACCGATGGTGATTTTACCAACCCCCGGGTCATAAAGGCGCATACAAAGGTTAATAATTGTGGATTTACCTGCGCCTGAGTGACCTACAAGCCCTATCATTTCGCCCGGTTGAATTTCAAGGTTAATATTCTTAAGTACGGGCTCGTAGGATTTGTAGCCGAAGGTTACGTTTTCAAATTTAATGGGCTTCGAGGAGTCCAGTTTAAGACTACTGTCACCCTCTTTTTCTGCAGGCTCTTCGTCAAGGATTTCGTAAATCTTAACAAGGCTTGTGGTGCAGTCCGCAAGACGTCTGGGGAACAGTGCAAGCCAACGAAGGGGTGCGTAGAGGTAGGCAAGGTAGAGGTTGAATCGTACAAGCTCACCTACGGTAAGTGTGCCGTCAAGAACCATTTTACCGCCTATAATAAGCACTAAAAATTCGCCCAATGCCATAAAGTTACCAACAAGTGGGAAGGTCACCGCCCAGAATTTTTCGTTGGAGCCGCTTACCTTTGCAAGTTTCTTGGAAACATTTGCGAATTTTTCAATTTCTCTTTCCTCGTTACCAAAGGACTTAACAACGCGGATACCCTTGATAATATCGTGTAAAATCGAGGTGGCTTTTGAGTTTATACGCCATTGCTTGAAAAAACGTATTCTCGTAGCTTGGCGAAAACGGGTCATCATAAGCGTACCGATGGGAACGGGGATTAAAACAACCAAGGTCAAAAACCAGTTTGTATTAAAGAGGATTATAAGAATAACCGTGAACATAATTACCTGTTGGATAAGATAACGTCCCTGTTGGTTGAAAAATTCTTTTACCCTTTCCGTGTCGTGGGTTACGCGATGAATAAGGTTACCTGTGGAGCGTTTGGACATTGAGGTAAGGGAAAGCTCCTGGATTTTGCCGTAAACTATGTTCCTCAAGTCACCTGAAAAGTGTGAGCCTACTTTGTTGGTGATTCGTGCACTGAAAATCTGAAATACCTGTGAAATACCGAAGGAAAATGCCATTATCAGGGCAATTGCCACAACACCCGTTGTGCGGGATTGGAAAAAGGGCGTGGCATCCGCGGTAGGTATGAGATAATCGTCAATAAGAATTGAGTTGAAAAGGGGCATAATTGCCGAAATTACGTTGGCAACGGTAAGGAGAAGTCCTGCACCTATAACTGCCTTTACGTAGGGCTTGAAAAAACCGAATGCCCTTGAGAAAACGTAGGACTTTTTAACACAGAACATACACATATTCATACCCCTGAAATAATGTCTGTGACATTTGGGGCAGACGGGAAGGTCGTCGGTGTTGATATCGAGCATTTCGCCCGTTTCAAAAAGGTGGTTTAGAACCTTTACGAATTCGCCCACCTCACCTACGTAGCTCATTGAGAAACGGCAGACGTGAATGTTTTCGCTACCGTCGTCCTTGGCATTTTTAGGCTTTAATTCAAGTCGACCGCAACCGATATCCGTGTACTGAACCGCTTCGGCAATGTTGGAAATATTAAATTTTTCTTCAACACCGTCAAGGCTTTTTGTTATGGTGTTGCCCTCAAGACTAAGGGTTCCGTAACAGTTTTTGCCCTGGGATGATATGTCAAAATGAGCAATAATCTTTTTCATAATCAATACAAATACGGTTCAAGGAGCCTTTTGCTTTTTGGCTCGGTTTTTTCGAAGTTCGGAATTACATATCTGTTGCCGTCCATATCAAAAATAAGGAGGGTGTCACCTGTGGCAAAGCGCATATTTCTTGTGATGTCGCGGACTGTGAAATTCTTTTCCTTGCCGTCAACTACTGTCTGAAAGTAGAAGTGACCCATACGCTCTTTTACACTTTTGATTGAGGTTACGGTGGGGCAATAGTATCTGTTTTCGAGTTCTTTTTTGGCATTTTGTGATGAATTTTCGTCAAGGTCGTTCAAGTTCCTGATAATGCCGATTTCCTTATCATCAAGGTCGTGAACGCAGATATATTCATCCGTAAGGGTGTAGGGATAGGTGCGTATAAGCTTTACTCTGCCCATATTTTCACCCTTTAGGCTCATAAGAAGAAACCCGTTATCATTAAAGGAAAAAACGCAGTTTTCGGGATTTAAAAATTCAATTGAAAGTTTATCAGTTTGCATTTTGCTCTTTCTCCTTTTCGTCATCGTCGGAGGTTTCGCCTATGCCGATAAAACGCAAGGCTTCCTCTTGAAGTTTAAACATTTTGTAGTAAGCACCCTTTTTCTCGATTAATTCCTCGTAGGTGCCGAATTCGATACATTCACCTTCGTCAATAACCGCCAGCTTGTCCGCATCACGCAGTGTGGAAAGTCGGTGGGCAATGGCGATGGTTGTTCTGCCGTTTTTAAGCTCGGTCAGAGAGTTCTGAATATTACGCTCCGTTTCCGTATCCATTGCGGCGGTAGCCTCGTCAAGAATAAGGATTTTCGGGTTCTGGATAATGGTACGTGCTATGGAAATTCGCTGACGTTCACCGCCTGATAAACTCTGACCGCCCGAGCCTACGTAGGTTTCGTAGCCGTCGGGGAGTTTGGAAATAAATCCGTGTGCCGAAGCGGCTTTTGCGGCGGCTATAACTTCATCGTTTGTGGCATCGGGTCTTGCGTAGCGTATATTGTCCGCTATAGTACCCATAAACAGGTAAATATCCTGTGAGACAATACCGATATTGCTACGTAACTGCTTGGATGAAAGGTCCTTAACGTCAATACCGTCAATTTTTACAACGCCCTCTTTAGGGTCGTAGAGTCTTGCAATAAGGTTTGAAAGGGTGGTTTTACCTGCACCTGTTTTGCCAACGATACCGAGCATTTCACCCGCTTCGATTTTAAGTGAGAGGTTTTTGATTATGGGGTGTGCAGGTTCATATTCAAAGTGAAGCTCCTTTAACTCAACGGAGCCTTTGAAGTCATCAAGAATAATGGGGTTTTCCTTATCCTGAACGTCGGGTTCTGTATCCATAATTTCAAATACACGTTGAGCAGAGTCCACACAACGAGCCCACCAGGTTGTAACCCATGAAAGGAACTCAATGGGTGCCTGAAGCATCTGCAGATATACCACGAAGGTGAGAAGCTCACCGATGGTAATTTCCTTGGTGGTGACTGCCATAACACCGCCTACACCAAGAACCACGGCGCTGATAAGGTAGATGATGATTGACATAATGGGGAACACGGTACCCTCGGTATTTGCGGATTTGACTTCTGCGTCAAGAAGTCCCGTACTGATTTTATCAAATTCGTTTAGCTCCTGGTTTTCTTTTGAGAATGCCTTGATAATACGGTGTCCGTTTATATTGTCGCTTACCTTTGAGGTAAGTCTTGAGTTCTGCACCCACACCTTGTGGTGGAGTTTCCTGAACTTCTTATTTGCCAAGGGGTAAATGAAAAGAATAAGGGCAGTTGCCACAATTATGAAAAGGGTCAGCTTTACGTTTGTGAGGAACATAATCACAAGAAGACCCGCAACGGTTATGGCATTACCGATAAGGTAGGGGAAGCCGTCCACAAAGAACCAGTAAATATTGTTGGCATCCCTTGTAACACGGTCCATTAAGGAGCCTGTCTGCTTATGGGTGTAAAAGCCTACGGAAAGCCTTTGCATCGCCTTAAAGATTTTTAATTTGATACCGTAAACAACCTCGGGCAGAATACCCGCAACTATGTACTGATAAACGAGTGTCAGTAATTGTTGGGATATTTTAAGTGCCGCCATAGTGAGAACTACGGATAAAAGGGCTTTGAACAAATCGTCGTAAGCTAAGGTGTTGTCAGGATTTAAAACCTCGTCATAAAGCTTCTGGGTTGAAAACTGAGGGATTAAAATGTTGATACCGCTACTCAGGAGCACCGCACAAATCATAAAAATCATTTTGCCCTTAACTTCACCGAAGAAGGAGAAAAGACGTTTTACGGTGGATTTTTTATCAACACAGTCCTTGCAATATTTTAAGCCCTTGGGAATGGATGCGCCGCATTTTTTACAGGTGTTGGCCGTGTCGTTATTGAGGTACTGCTCGTGGGAACGGTCCTTTTTGAAGGCGTTGAAAATTTTACGGAAATTATCCGCCTTTTCCAGTAAACCTAAGGAGAAATATCCCAAGGAATAATACTCGCCCTTGAATGTGTAGGTAAGTTGACCTGTTGCAAGGTATTGCTCGGCAAAAACCTCCTCAACCTCATCCATGGGAATAGCCGTAAGCTTTAAAAGCTCGGGCTTCAGGTCGGGCATTTTGTGCTTCTTCTTAGGCTTTTTGGGTAAATCCTTTTCTTTGAAGGTTGCGCAATAAAGACCTTTTTCGTCAAAGAATATGATTGTGTCACCATATTCTTCCGGGTTGGACATATCGGTTTTTATGGAGAATATCACAGAGGATGTGTCAAGCCCCTCTTTTTCTAAAACCTCCCTGACGGGTTCGGGTATCAGCTCTTTGGATGGAGCAGGGGGGTGAGGACGCTTTTTTAAACGGAGTTTATAAAGAATTCTGTTTAAAAGTTCCAAAAAAATCACCTCTTATGTATGTTGTAAAATATATCCATATATTTTAACACTTTTTTAAACGCTTATCAATATAATGTTGTATAAAAAATAAGGCTTTTATTTTTGTTAATAAATAGTTAATAAACATACAACAAAAGATGAACAACATATTCGCGTAATGAACAATTGCAGGGTTTCGGTTTTGTGCATTTGGTAGAAAATGAACTCTTTATATAAAAAGTGAATTGACATTCATTTGTAGTGTTTGATATAATATTGTCAGCCTTTATGGTATGGGTGGAAATTGGATTAAATACAAAAATCACATAAATATTTTGCTTTTTCACAGATTTGTATAGTTTAACGAAAGGTGTTTTTTATGGCTGTAAAAAATATAACACGATTTGGAATTCAGAGAAAAATTGTTGCTAATATGACAACCGAAAGTTGGCAGAATATTCCTCACGTAAGCTATCAGTTTGAACCTGATGTAACTGAGTTTGTTGCCGCGTACAAAAAGTTCAGCGCAGAGCATAATAAAGACGGTAACTCTGCTAAAATTACTTTTAATGCAGTTCTTCTTAAAGCAATTGCTGAGGCTATTGAAGTTGACCCCATGATTAATGCCCACATGCATTACGAAAAAGGTCTTGTAAGAGGTAAGCTTACAACATTTGATAATATAGATATTTCCGTTCCGTGGATTCTTCCCAGTGGTGAAATGATGACCATTACAATGAAGGATATGGGCAACAAAACCCTTAGGGAAATTGCAGAATATCAGGCGGATATTAACCGCAGACTTGAAAAAACAAATCTTACAGAGGCTCTTTATTCAGTTTCTTTCCACGATACACTCGATAAGCTTAAACGAGGTCATATCCTCAAAGCCATCAAAAGACTTTACGGTGCAAACACCAACAAACGTCACAGAATTGTTCGCCTTAAAGGTGCTGAGAAAAAGGCTTATAACGCTATTCCCGAAACAGAGCGTATTACACGTAAGGACCTTAAGCAGGGTACAATTACAGTTTCTAACGTTGGTGCGGATACCCGCGGTCTTAATGGTGAAGTTGCTATGCTTATGGTTATTCCTCCCCAGGTTTGTGTTATCGGTATAGGTACACTTCAGAAAAAGCCCATTGTTGTTACCGATGAAAACGGCGAGGATAAAATTGTTATCAAAACAGTTCTTCCCATGAATATATGCTTTGACCACAGAGCCCTTGACTTCGGTGAGGTAAGACCCTTCCTTACAAAAATGGATGAGTTCTTTAAGAATCCCGAAATGATTCTTGACGAGGATGCATAATTTACATAAATTTAAAGAGTTGGCCGTGAGGTCAACTCTTTTTTTATGAATGATGAATAATGAAAAATGAATGATTTGGGGGCAAAGACGATTGTGAAAAGTTGCAAGTTGCAAGTTGCAAGTTTCGGGGCAAAGGCGATTGTAGATAAAGTTGCGGTGATGCGGAAGCGTATCATCCCTATTTTGTCTGCGACAAAACAGGAATGATAGGCTTTTCGTTTTATTTACAAAAACTTAAATATTACATTTTTATATTACTTGAAATGACATTGTTCTTGTGATATAATGTAGCATAGCAAATTATGTGAGGTTTAAATAAACTATGAAAAAGAAAATTTCTGTTTTGTGCAGTGTTATTGCTGTATTTGCTTTAATTGTAACGGTTATGGGAGCTAAGCTTCCCGTAGCTGACCTTAAATCCGACGTATCTTACGCGGCGCTCGAACAATACTACGACGACGCGGCCGATATGAACACTACTATGAAAAACGAACCCACCGAAGAAACATCTTCATCGGGAAGTTCATCCGATGGTCTTGGTGACATTCTTGGTGGAATCGGTGGCGGTTCAGGTGACTTGGGCAGCGGTATGCTTGATGGTATCGGTGGCGTTGGCGGTATCTTCAGTGACGCAGGCGATTTATTTGGCAGTCTTTTAGGCGGTGGCTTGGGCGGTAGCTCCTCCAACGGTGTTCTTAATACTACCGTGGGCGGTAATGACGTTATTTACATTGACCCCGTTCCTGCGGCAACACAGGCTATGACTCAGGCCGAAACAATTGTTCCCCCTGCAAGTGAAACTCAGACTGAAGCACAAAGCACTATACCTGTTGCAGAAACAGTTGACCCTGCCGGTAAAACTAATCCTTATGCAAAACCCACAGGGGAAATTAAACCCGGTGATATGGGTGACGGTGTAAAGTGGATGCAGTGGAATTTAATCTACACAGGCTACGCTCCCGAGCTTAAAGAGGCTACAGGTATCTATGACGATGCTACAGTTGAGGCTGTAAAAAAACTTCAGACTGAAAAGGGTCTTACTCCCGACGGCATTGTTAATAACGACGACGTTGCGGCAATTGAACTTTTATATTACGAATACATAGTAAACGGACAGACCACCTCTGCTCAGACTGCTCCGGTTGACACAACTGCTGCGGGAACTGTGGATAATGCACAGGTTGAGGATGATTCCGACCCATTCATTATTCTTGTTTCAATTATTCTTATTGCTGTTATCTGGATAATTGCCATTGTTGTTATTGTAATTATTCTTATTAAGAAAAAGAAAAAGGCTAAAAAGGCAGAAGAAAATAAAACAGAACCCGAGAATAAGCCGGAGAGCGAAAACAAGAGTGGGGATATGTCACTTACTGACCTCTTTGAAGAAGCAAATAGTAAGAAAAAATAAGGGGATATTTAAATGGATAAGTATTTGATTATCAACGCAGACGATTTTGGTATGTGCCACGCGGCAAACGGTGCCGTGGCAGATTTGTTCCACAAGGGTGGTATTACCTCCGCTACAATTATGACTCCCTGTTGCTGGGCTAAAGAGGCAGGTAAATGGGCGGCGGCTCACCCCGAGTACGCAGTTGGTGTGCACCTTACATTCACAAGTGAATGGGGTAACTACCGATGGAGTCCCATTGCTCAGGGTGACACAAGCTCACTTCGTGTCAGCGAGGGCGTTATGTACTACGAGTCCGACGAGTTTGAGAAAAACTGCGATGTGGAACAGGTGGAAAAAGAAATCCGCGCACAGATTGAGCGTTTTAAATCCTTTGGTGTTAATCCCTCACATATTGATAACCATATGGGTTCACTCTACGGCATTGAAACAGGCAGATTTGAGCTTCTTAACCTTACACTTGCTATTGCAGGGGAGTATGGTTTACCTTTCCGTTTCCCCGGTACTTTCGTGCCCGAAATGTTCGCAAACGACACCCTCGCAGTTAAAATTGACCTTGATATGATTAAAATGTTCTATGACAAGGTGCTTGAATTTGCGAAATCAAACGGTGTGGCAATGCCCGACTTCCTTATCCCCGGTGAGTGGAACGGACCTCAGAACGACTCTTACGAAAACTTTAAGGAATATATTTACGAGCTTTACCGCTCATTCCCCAACGGTATTACCGAAACCTATATTCACCCCGCATTTGAAAGCGAGGAGCTTAAAGGTATTTCAGGTGCATGGCACCGCCGTGTGTGGGAACACAAGCTTTTCTCCGACCCTCAGACACTTCAGCACATTGAGGCTTGTGGCATAAAGTTGATTAACTACCGCGATCTTGCTGAGATGAAAAAATAACGAATCTTGAGCGAATAACTTGATTTATCCCGCTCGCAGTACCTTTGTACAGCTTCGCGTTATAAATCGGCGTTCTTCATCTCAATCTTCATTATTTTTGGCTTAATGTATAATCTTGAGCGAAGCCTTATCATCCCTATTTGCTAAAGCAAACAGGGATGATAGGCTTCGCTATTCATTAACTTTATATAATGGGAAACGAAGTTTCCCCGACAATTACGAATTGAAAAAGAGTTGACCGCAGGGTCAACTCTTTTCTTCTATCAGTCTTGCAAATTCGGTTTTTTGGAAATCGTTGTTTTCTATATGGTACCTTTCGTGGGCTAAGGATTTAAGCTTAGCTTCGTCCGATAAATTTTCATTAATATAAATATTAAAGTCGCCGTTGGCATCGGGTATGGTAAACGCCCTGATGGTCAGCGGCATTTTTATTTGTCTTATAATCTGGCTCATTTATCCTCCTCAATTAATGCCTTGAACATTACAAGGAATGTGTCAAGCTGGTCCTCGGTTGCTCGTTTGGACATATCAAAAAGCAGTTTCCTTTTTTCAAAAAGCTCGTCACGTGTTTCCTCAACAGGGTCAAAGTTTTCGTCAAAATACCCCAGGGAAACGTTAAAATACTGGGCTATTTTGCTCAGAGTCTGAGTGGATAAGGTTTTGGTTCTGCCCTGCTTTAATTCGGAAAGTGTACTCTTAGGTATGCCCGTTGCTTTGCACAGGCCTGCGGCTTTTATGCCCTTTTCATTACAGAGTTGGATGATTTTTTCATACATATTCACAATGGTAGCCTCCCATTTTTGTGCAATGTTACAAAGATTTGTCGAACGAACAAATGTTTGCTTTTCGGGTTGAAAAGTACGGAAACCTGTACTATAATGCAATTGCGGTTCGGAAATCTGTACAAATCACAAGAATAATATAACTCATTTCCGTGTTTGTGTCAATACCAATAATAGTACAGGAGGTACGCGAAAAATGTCAAAATTGATAGAAGGAAGAATAGAATGTCCCTTTTACCTTAATGAGGGTGACGGATTTATTACCTGCGAAGGGGTTCTGAAGGACACCGAGTGCAAGCATCAGTTCTTCAATAATTTTTTTAAAAAGAACTACGAGGAAGAGGTTTGTTGTACCTCGGGTGGCAGAAAATGTCAACATTACAGAAATCTTTCAGTCCTTTACGAAAGGGGCTTGAAGGCTTGAGTGACAAAAAGACCACCGATAAATACAGGCGGGTTTCCTCGGCGGCGGACAATATGAGTGCATTGATAGACGATATTATCAAACGTGCGCGGAAGAATTTTAAATCTACGGGAGACCCGAAAATTGATGCCAAGTTTTTAAAGGAAAGCGTAAGCGCATTGAAGGAACTTTACGATTTACTTGAATGTTGCGATGGCTCGGTGGAGATGTCCGACGGTGTGATTATAAGACTTGAAAAACAACTTCAGGAGTGGAGCAAATGAAGGAGCTTGTTATATCACCGCCAAACGAAAAGCAAGAAGAATTCTTTGAAAGCACCAAAAGGTTTATAGGCTACGGCGGTGCTCGTGGCGGAGGCAAATCCTGGGCTCTGAGAACGAAATTTGTATTACTTGCCTTTCAGTACAGCGGTCTTAAATTATTGTTACTTCGTAAGACCTTACCCGAGCTTCGGGAAAATCATCTTTTGCCCCTGCTTTCCTTACTTAACGGAATAGCACGTTACAAGCGTGATGAAAGGGCTTTTATTTTTCCCAACGGTTCGCGTATACGCCTTGGCTATTGCGATACGGAAAACGATATTTATCAGTATCAGGGTCAGGAATATGACGTTATAGGTGTTGAGGAATGTACCCATTTTACTTTTACTCAGATACAGTTCCTTATGACCTGTAACAGAACAACCCGCGAGGATTTCAAGCCCAGAATGTATTTTACAGGGAACCCCGGTGGAGTGGGTCACAACTGGTTCAAGCGCCTTTTCGTAAAGGGGCGTTACGAAAGCGGTGAGGATCCTGATGATTACATATTTATACCAGCCACCATTGACGATAACACGGTGCTTATGAAAACTAACCCCGAGTACGTAAAGGTTCTTGACTCACTACCTGAAAAATTGCGACAGGCTCACCGCTTCGGCAACTGGGATATTTTTGACGGTCAGTTTTTTGAGGAGTTCCGTGACGTGCCAGATAATTACCGGGATGGTACCTTCACCCACGTTATAGAGCCCTTTGAAATACCCAATGACTGGTTAATATACCGCTCCTTTGACTTCGGTTACGCAAAGCCCTTTTCATGTGCATGGTGGGCGGTGGACTACGACGGCAGACTTTACAGGATACTTGAGCTTTACGGTTGCACAAAGTCGCCTAACGAGGGGGTCAAATGGCCACCCGAGAAAATATTTTCAGAAATTGCAGAAATTGAGAGGACACACCGATGGCTTAAAAACAAGCATATACAAGGTGTGGCGGACCCTTCGATATGGGACGCATCAAGGGGCGAGGCTATTGTCGAAGCTGCTGTAAGAAACGGAATTTACTTCACAAAGGGTGACAACAAAAGATTACCCGGTTGGATGCAGGTTCATTACAGACTTTCCTTTGACGACAACGGGATACCAATGATGTACGTGTTCAACACCTGTAAGGGCTTTATAAGGACTGTTCCTGAACTGAAATTCAGCGTTACAAATCCCGAGGACCTTGATACTACGGGTGAGGACCATATTGCCGACGAGGTCAGGTATATGTGTATGGCGAGACCCATTGCACCAACCTGCAAAAAGAAAAATGCAGTCTTAGGTGACGACCCCTTGGACTTAAACAAAGGACATTACAGGACTATATAGGAGTATTTAATATGAAAGAAAATAAAAAGACTTATGAAAAAGTAAAACCTGCCGAAGCCATTGGTGCAAAGGGGGTTATCGGCAAAGAGGAAACGGAAAAAGCCATTAGTACCCTTAAAAAGTACAAGGAGGGTAAAACCGCCCTCGAAAACAGAATTGTTGACAATGAGCAATGGTTCAAGATGCGTCATTGGGAACAGCTGAGAGGGGATAAGGGTGATAAAAACGCCTCGGCGTGGCTTTTTAATTCCATTGCAAACAAACACGCGGACGCTATGGATAATTACCCCACCGTAACCTGTTTGCCCCGTGAGGCAAGTGACGAAAATGCTGCCAACGTTCTTTCCCAGATTTTACCCGTGGTTTTTGAGCGTAACGGTTTTGAGAAAATATACAGTGATGCCTGGTGGTACAAGCTTAAGGCAGGTACAGCCGTTTACGGTATCTTCTGGAATCCCTTAAAAAATAACGGCTTGGGCGACATTGAAATTAAACAGGTTGACGTGCTAAACCTTTTCTGGGAGCCGGGTATCAAGGATATTCAGAAAAGTAAAAACATTTTTCACGTTGAGCTTATGGACAATGACACCCTTGTGTCACTTTATCCTCAGATGTCAGGAAAGCTTGGCTCATCCTCGGTGGAAATTGCACATTACGTTTTTGATGATAGCGTTGACACCTCCGAGAAAAGTGCCGTGATTGACCGATATTATAAGGTCATTAAAAACGGCGTTGAAACTGTGCATTACTGTAAAATCTGCAACAACGAGCTTCTTTACGCATCGGAAAACGACCCCGAATATTCTGAAAGGGGGTTTTATGACCACGGTCAGTATCCCTTTATTTTTGACTCACTCTTTGTTGAAGAGGGTACGCCCTGCGGTTTTGGTTACATTGACATTATGA
This sequence comes from Acutalibacteraceae bacterium, assembly GCA_045634165.1. GTDB lineage: Bacteria > Bacillota > Clostridia > Oscillospirales > Acutalibacteraceae > DTU089. The sequence goes on along the minus strand of JAZQZU010000048.1, from coordinate 21,360 downwards.
AGGACGCTCAGAAGCAGATTGACTTGCTCGGCAACGCCCTTGTGAAAAACGCAACTATGGCTACCAATCCCCGATATTTCATTAATTCCTCGGGTGCGGTCAACGAAGAAGAATTTGCCGACTGGAGTAATAATTTCGTTCACGTTTCGGGCAGTAACCTTGGTGAGGACAGTATCAGGGAAATCCGTATGTCCGGCATTCCCGAGATTTACCTGGGCATTCTCAACAGTAAAATCGACGAGCTTAAGGAAACAAGCGGTAACAGGGATTTCTCCCAGGGCGGTGTTTCAAGCGGTGTTACCGCCGCCTCTGCCATTGCGGCTTTACAGGAAGCGGGAAGTAAGCTTACCCGCGATATGGTAAAGGGCGGTTACAGGGCCTTTTCCGAGCTTAACACCCTTGCGGTGGAGCTTATACGTCAGTTTTACGATGAACCCCGATTTTTCAGAATTCTCGGTGACAATGGCGAGCAACAGTTTATTTCCTATGACAACTCTGCCATAAGGCTTAAAAATCAGGGTAGCACCTTCGGTATTGAAATGGGGTCACGTAAGCCTGTGTTTGATATTAAGGTAAGCGCCGAAAAGGCAAGTCCTTTTTCCAAAATCAGTCAGAATGAACTTGCTTTGCAGTTGTATAACGCAGGTATGTTCAACCCCGAGCTTCGTCAACAGGCTCTGATTGCCATAAGTATGATGGACTTTGAGGGCAAAAGTGCCCTTGCGGCAAAGCTGAGTTCGGGAGGGGTTATGCCTTGACAAAAGTTTGCTACAGGGAATATTACGGCAAGACCCTTCTGAGTGTTGAAGGTCACAGTGGCTTTGCAGTTTCTGGAAAAGACGTGGTGTGTGCGGGAATATCCACCCTTGTGGGGGCGTTTATAAACTCGGTTCTTGACGAGGAAAGCAACGGTAGACTGAAGCTTCACCGTAATATTGTCCGTGATGGTTACATCTGCTTTGAAATCGAAAGGTTTGGTTTTTCAAAGGAGCGTGTAGGCGGTATTATTGATGCCTTTTTAACCGGCTTTATGATGTTGGCGGAAACCTACCCCGACTACATCGTAATGGAATAGGTAATGACCCTTTTGGGTTTTTATATATAAAAGATATATCTTAATGACACTTCGGAAAGACGATGGATTATTAAAAATATTTTCTAACGAAAGGAAAAAGCAATGAAAAAATTATGGTACACTCCCGATTTACAGCTTTTTGCCGGTGAGGGCGCAGAGAGCGTAATAGGGGAAACGGGCGGAGAAGATGCTGTCGCCGAGCAGAATGGTGCCGAAATCGTAAACACAGACGATGAGTTTAGCGAATTAATTAACGGCAGATTCAAAGAACAGTTTGCGAAAAAAACTCAGGCAATTATCGACAAAAGATTTAAGCAGACCAAGGAGCTTGAAGAGTACAAAGAGCGGGTTTCACCCGTAGTCGAGAGCCTTATGAAAAAATACGGAGTTGAAAGCGGAAATGAAAGTAGTCTACTTGATTTTATTGAGAACGGGAAAAATCTTCAGATAAATGAGGATATTGCACAACGTCGCAATAATCTCAGGGGCAGAATAAGTCACTGGATTAAACAAAGTGACGAGGTGAAAAATACATATCCCGACTTTGATTTAAGAAAGGAACTTCGCGAAAACAAATTATTTTCCCAACTTCTTCTGGGTGGTGCGCCCCTCAGAGCCGCTTATGAAACGGTGCATAAGGACGAAATTCTTTCGGGTGCTATGGCTTACACCGCAGACAAGGTCCGCGAACAGGTTGTAAAGGGTATTGAAGCCAAAGGCAGACGACCCATTGAAAACGGTGTTTCTTCGGAGAGTGCGGTTGTTACATCTGTTGACGTTAATTCCCTGACCTCACAGGATATTCTTAAAATATTAAAACAGGTTGAGAATGGTGCGAATATATCATTCTAGAAAGGAATTTTTATGACAGATTATATTTTCAATATTCAGCTTTTTGCAGCAGGTGACGAAGTGAACAAAACTACATCAGTAGAACTTTCTGCGGAAATGAAAACTTTTTACGACAAAACACTTATTACTCTTGCTTCACCCTATCTTGTTCACGACCAGTTCGGTCAGAAACGCGATATTCCCAAAAACGGCGGTAAGATTATTGAGTTCCGTAAGTTTTCATCCCTTCCCAAGGCTCTTACACCCCTTACTGAGGGCGTAACTCCCACAGGTAACAAGCTTAACGTTTCAAGTGTAAGCGCTACTGTTGAGCAGTATGGCGACTACATTGAGCAGACCGACCTTCTTGAGCTTACAGCAGTCGACAACACAATTGTGGAGGCTACAAAGCAGCTTGCTTCTCAGGCGGGTCTTACTATGGATACCGTTGTAAGAAACGAAATCGTTGGCGGTACAAACGTGCTTTATTGTCCTAAGGTTTCTCAGGATGGCACTGAAACTGCAGTTACTTCAAGAAGTGCCATTGACAAAACCGCGCTCCTTCGTGTTAAGGACGTTTTCAAGGCGGCGGCAGAGCTTAAGGCTATGAATGCCCCCAAGATTGACGGCTACTACGTGGGTATTATTCACCCCTACGTTGCCTACGACCTTATGCAGGAGGCAGGTAATCAGTGGATGGAGGTGCAGAAATACGCAACTCCCGAAAATATGCTTAAGGGTGAAATCGGTTGCCTTGGCGGTGTGCGTTTCGTAGAAAGCACAGAGGCTAAAATCTGGAACGAGGGTGCAGGTAACTGTGCCGTGTTCGCAACACTTATTATGGGTGCAGATGCCTACGGTGTTACAAGCGTCAACGGTGGTGGCGTTGAGCATATCGTAAAACAGAAGGGCTACGGCAATGACCCCCTTAATCAGCGTTCTTCCGTGGGCTGGAAGGGTCTTAAGACTGCAAAAAGACTTGTTGAAGAATATCTTATCAGAATTGAAAGCGGTTCTGCTTTCAGTGCAACTGCTAAGGCTAACTGATTTAACAATAAAGGGGCACCTGCTTCGGTGCCCCATACATTAAAAGGAGTGTATGTATATGGCAAATGCAAAAGAAAAACTTGTTAGTGTTTTTATTCCGAAAACTTCAAGAAATGATACGGAACGTTTTATCGCCGTTAACGGTGAACGCATTCTTGTGCAGACGGGAAAAACTGTTGAAATTCCCGAGCGTTTTGCAGAGGTAATTAAAAACAGTGAGGATATGGCGGCGGTTTCCGCGGCATATATTGATGCAAATATCTCTCTTTAAGGAGGGGTTTTATGACACTTGAAAAGTCAATTGAAATTTTTGATTCCGAGCGTAGCAACTCAGTTGACATTGCTAAAAAAATACGTTGGATTTCACAGCTTGATTATAAAATCAGTTCGGAAATCACAGAGCCCAGAGGTGACGAGGTTTTTGGGGGTTATGATATTACAACTCCCCTTACCATTATCCTTAAAGCACCTGATGAATTCGGTGAGATTTACTCTTTATACCTTAATATGAAACTGGACTATATGAATGGTGAAATTGCACGATTTAATAACTCGGCTTTGCTTTTTAATAATATGTACAGGGACTTAAGTAATTTTATGAACAGGAAACAAGCGGTTTTGAAGCAGACTGAGATAAAGGCAGGGGATATATATGTATAAACCCCGATTGAATGAGCTTTACACTAATCGTGAAATTATAACCAATTTTAAGGGTTACGAAAACAACCCTGTTATTGACGAAAATTCGTTTTCATTTACTGAGAACACAGGCTTCGGCTCTTTCCCTGCCTTATCACCACGTAAAAAACGAGTTTTCTTTAACGTGAGTGGTGAAAAGCTCCAGGGCTTATTCTCCAAAGAATGTATAGCCTACATAAACAACGGTTCTTTATATTATGGCGGTCAAAAGGTTACCGGTTTGTTCTTCCCTGATAAATCTCAGGAGAGAAAGTTTCTTTCGATGGGTGCACGGCTTATTATTTTTCCCGACAAGGTTTACGTGAACACCGAGAATTTCAGTGACTACGGTTCTTTGGAGGCGGAGTTTCACAGTAGCGGTGAGGTTACTCTGGGTATGTGCCGTGCCGACGGGGATTTGTACGAGGACTACGTAATAGCATCCGCACCGCCCGAAAACCCCCAAAACGGTGATTTGTGGCTTGATACCTCAGGTGACCCCCATGTGCTTAAGCAGTTTTACGAAACAATCAGTTCGTGGCAGGAAATTGCCACTACATACATCCGTATTAACTGTGTGGGTATAGGTAAGAACTTTAATCAGTATGACGGTGTTATCCTTTCGGGGTTTGAAGGTGCAGGGCTTGACGGTGCTCACATTATCCGCCACAAGGGTGATGATTTCATTGTTGTGACGGGACTTATTGATGATGCAATGAGCATTAAAACCTCCGTCGATGTAGAACGAAAAGTGCCGGATATGGACTTTGTGTGTGAATATGGTAACAGGCTCTGGGGTTGTTCCTCAAGGAATAATGAAATTTACGCTTCAAAGCTTGGTGACCCTACAAACTTCAATTCATATATGGGCATTTCTACGGACTCTTACGCCGTGAGCATAGGTAGTGACGGACCTTTTACTGCGGCAGTGGGTTACAGGGGATATCTTCTTTTCTTCAAAGAAAACTGTGTTCACAAAATATACGGTCAGAATCCCCCTTATACGGTGGTTACTTCGTATATACGCGGAGTGCAGAAAGGGTCGCATCGCTCCGTGGTGTGTCTTAACGAAACCCTTTACTATAAATCCGTGGGTGGTATCTGCGCTTACGAGGGCGGTGTGCCGGTATGTGTTTCATCCTCTTTGGGTGACACCTACTATTCAAAAGCCGTGGCAGGTAGTTCCTTTAACAGATACTACGTGTGTATGTCCGACAGAAACGAGAAAAGACATCTGTTTGTTTACGACGAGGACAAGGCTCTGTGGCAAAGAGAGGACAATATTGATATAAGGGAATTCTCCAACAATAACTGTAATCTGTATTTCCTTATGAAGGATAAAGACACCTACCGGTTAGGTCTTATAGATGGTGAAAACCGTTACGGCTCTTTTACGGGTGAGCTAAAGGGCTTTAGGGAGGAAGATGATTTTATATGGACCTGCGAAAGTGGTCTGTGGGGTCTTTCACTTCCTGAAAACAAGTACTACTCCAACGTGACTTTAAGGGCAACGGGCACTAAGGGTGCAAGGCTTTCCGTGTGGTTCGAATTTGACAGTAGCGGTAAGTGGGAGAAGCAATGGGAAAGCACCTTCGATAAAACGGGCTCCATTCTTTTACCCTTCATTACACCAAGGTGCGACCACCTTCGTATAAAAATTCAGGGTAGGGGTGACGTGAAGATTTACAGTATTTCAAGAAAAATTGAAGCGGGGAGTGAACTGAATGTATGACCTTAATTTGAGCGTACCCAATATCACTTCCGTAAAATATTCCAACGATAACCGATTTTTGCTTATTAAAAACTATCTGTATGAATTGAACGAGGCTCTCGCCCACGCCCTTGAGGTTAAAGGTCAGAATGAGCTTATGGTGCTTGAGGGTGAAATTGAAACTATCCGTAAAAATCAACAGGGAACCGTGACGACTCTTGACGCTGTAAGTCGGGAAAGGTTCAAGGAGCTTAAAGAGAAAATTCTCAGCACTGCAGAAGATATTGAGAGAAATTACACCTTCGCAATTGAGCAGAGCGAGGAAGCAATTTTGCAAAAGGTCACAGGGGATTTTGTGGGCAAATCGGAGTTCGGTGAATATTCGGCACAGACCGAAACCAGATTCAACCAAACTTCTGAAGATATAAAACTCCAGGCAGAAAACGCTGAGGCGATTATAACCGACCTTGAGGAATTTAAAAATACCGCAAAGTCTGAGTTTACCTTACAGGCGGAGGCAATAAGTGCACAGGTGGAAAACCTGTTTGTTACAAAAGAGGCTTCCGCAGAGTTTGAAAACCGCGTCAATGCGCAGATTATAGCCTCGGCGGATAACGTTACGGAGCAGTTTTCCGAAAGTGTTACGAAGGTAACGGAGGATTTGTCAAGCCTTGGGGGTGAGGTAAGTGAGCTTATTTCCTCCCTTGATGTGTACATAAGGCGAGGCGAGTTGGAGGAAGGCGTTTACGGTATTGAAATCGGCAGAAGTGACAGTAACGTCAAAGCGCGATTTACAAACGACAAGCTTTCCTTTTTTCAGGGGGTTACGGAGGTTGCTTATATTTCAGGCTCTGCCCTTTATATCACAAACGCAGAAATTCTTGATTGTTTAAAAATAGGGAATTCCAACGACGGGTATTTTTTGTTTGACACTACCCGCAACGGACTTGAAGTGAGGTGGATAGATGGGGATTAATTATTACGGCAAATGTACGGGTGTATCCGGCAGTAAGTATGACTTATGGCTTAACGTAACGGGTAATTCTCAGGATGTCAGCGCCAACACAAGTAACCTTACCATAAAGCTTTTACTTAAAAGAAACGACGGCTATTCATCCTCTGCATATAACCTTACGGAAAGTGCCAATACCGTAAAACTTACGGTGGGGGATAGCGTAAAGGTCAATAAAAATATTTCCATAGACACAAGAAATAAAGTCACCGTAACCCTTGCCCAGTGGACGGGTAACGTTTCTCATAATGGGGACGGTACTCTGACACTTCCCCTTAAGGGCGAGTTCACTATGAGCAATACCAATCTTTCGGGAGGTAGTGTAAGTTGTAACTTTAAATGTACCACCATACCCAGAGCCTCAAGCTTTTCCCTTTCTGAGTCAAGCGTTAACCCCGCCGGTAGCCTTAAAGCGACCATAAGTTACGCTTCGAAAAGCTTTACCCACAGGCTTACGTGGAGTTTGGGTAAAGAAAGCGCAAGTGCCGATATTGGTGCAGGAGTCAGTGAATATACAATGACTATACCCGTGGGTTGGGCAAATCAGGTTAAAACTGCTACGAAAGGCACTCTGAAAATCACGTTAAAAACCTATAGTAAGGGTGTGCAGATAGGTTCAAGCAACAAGAATATTTCATTTGTAATACCCTCGACGGCTGATTATAAGCCCGATTTCAATATCCTTTTACAAAGGGTAAACAACAGTGTTCCCGATAGTTATCAGAAGTACGTTAAGGGCGTAAGTCAGGTTAAGGTCGATTTGAAAGATACGTCTTTTAAATATGGGGCAACTCTCTCGGGTGTAACCATTACAGTTGGCGACGTTTCCAAAAGAAGCGCACCCTCGGTGTTTGACCTTAGCAAAAGCGGTACAGTGAAAATAACCGTTGCCCTTAAGGATAGCCGTGGCTTTGTTACACAGAAAAGTCACACTATAACTGTAAGTGACTACAAAAAGCCATCCGTTAAAATTAAAAGCATTGAAAGATGCAACGCAGACGGCACTCTGAATTCTCAAGGTAAATACCTGGTTATTGATTATGATTTAGTTTACAGCTCTTTGGGCGGTAAAAACACTTGTAGCGGTGTGTTGAAGTTCAAAACCTCAAAGGCATCGTCTTACGGTAGCAGTATAACCCTCACGTCGTCGCCGTTTATCTTCGGGGGCAGTATTTCGGAAAGCTCGTCCTACGTAGTCTCGGTGGGTGTAAAGGACGGTATTTATACAGATTATATCAACTTTGCCCGTTCGGTTTCAGCGGCGGACATTCCCTTTAATATACGTAGGGGTGGTAAAGGTGCCGCCTTTGGTAAATTCTCCGAAAAGGATAACGAGCTTTCCGTTGCGTGGAATCTGGGTGTTGACGGAAATCTTAAGGTTTTGGGTGAACTTAACTACGAGGACCTGAGTCTGGAAACTACGGAAAACTCGAAAAATCTTGTTTATACCGCAAGGTATTTTCCTGCTTTACAGATGGTGTGGATAGGTCTTCGTCTTGAAACAACCCAAGAGCTTTCGGCAAATGTCAGTCACACTATGGTACAGATTTCGGGAAAGGTTCCCTCATATTTTACCCCGTTACAATGCCTTGGGCATTTTTCATCGAATGTACAGGGTGTTGGAGGGGTAAAGAACTCGGGTGAATTTATTTTTCGTTCCGATACAACAATTGCCACAGGCACACAAATTTACATAAGCGGAACTTACATTATAAAGAGGTGATAAAAATAGCTTATTCAACTATTTCTTATGGTTCATCGGGTAGCGATGTTAAAAAATTACAGCAAACATTAAATAATCACGGCTATAAACTTGCGGTTGACGGACAGTTTGGTTCCAAAACTCAGGCAGCTGTAAGGGATTATCAGAAGAAAAACGGTCTTCAGGTGGATGGTATTGTAGGTAAAAATACCTGGGGAAGCCTTAATTCAAAAACCACGTCCAAAAAGGTTGCCACAGGTAACAAAAATCAATCTGCTGCTACTAAACCACCGAAAGCCACCACTCCGAGACCCGAATATAAAAAAAGCGCGACGGTGCAATCTGCAGAAAACGCCCTAAGTGATTGGGAGAAAAACAAACCGGGCGAGTACGAAAGCAAATATTCTCAGCAGATTGAGAGTCTTCTGAATGACATTCTTAACAGGGAGGAGTTCAGTTACAATCTCAACGCCGACCCACTTTATCAGCAATATCGCGAACAGTACGTTGAAAACGGTAAAAAAGCCATGATGGATACGGTGGGTGATGCAACGGCACTTACAGGGGGTTACGCTAACTCCTACGCCATTAACGCAGGTAACGAGGCTTATGACGAATATCTTAATTCCCTTAATGATATTGCCCTTGATTTACGTGACAGAGCTTATGTTCAGTACACTGACCAGGGTGATAAAATGCTTGAGGATGTTACACTTCTTCGCTCTCTTGATGGTGATGATTATGACAAGTATCTCGGTCAGTTGGAGAATTATTACTCGGACGGTGAGTATCTTCTTAACAAGCTTACCTCTATGTCCGATGCGGAGTTTGACGAATTTCTTGCAGAGGTTGAGTCCTGGGAAAATGACCGTGACTACGAATTCAAAAAGTATCAGGATGCTCTGGATAGACAGGAATTCCAAAAAGAAATGGAGTTCAAAGAGGCGGAGGCGAAGCGTGACCAGGCAAATAAGGACAGGGAATATGCCATTAAGTCAAGCGGAGGCTCGGGCGGTTCTTCCGGAAAGAGTTCTTCCGGAAAGAGTTCTTCCAAAAAGGATACTTCCGACGCTAAGGACAGCAATCTTGATAAACCGCCTGTAACCTATGGTGAATATTGTGTGAGAACAGGAAATTACAGCATTCTTACGGAAAAAGAGTTTGGCTCATCAAGGCTTACTTCCACCTATGGGGATTATCAGGAATATCTTGCGGCTATGTATAAAAAACACAGAAAAGGGTGATTGAATGAAAGTAAAAGTAACTAAAGATGCGGTAATCATCACCGAGTGCGCTCCTGTGAACGCAGGGGAAAAGGGAATTAACGTATGTCAATTTCAGTTGCCCGAGGAGTTTTCGTCCCTTACGGTAACGGCGGCTTTCAATAATATCCCCGTGCCTGTGTGTGAGAATGAGTGTATAATTCCCACCCTTAAAAAAGGTACGGTTGTCCTTGGGGTTTATGCTTACAAAGAAAATGGGGGGAGCGTTCAACTTATGTATTCCCCGAAGCCTACGGCATTTTACGTTAATGAGGGCTCGTACACGGAGGAGGTTGCCGTTGAGGAAATCCCCACCATAGGGGAATATGAGAAATACTGTCAGATGTTTGCAAGTTCATTAATTGAAAAGGTAAGCGACAGAGAAATACTCTCAAACAAAACCCGTAATATAACAAAAACATCTTCTCACGACCAGTATCCTACGGCTAAAGCGGTTTACGACGAATTGCAAAAATTCAAGAGCGTTACCCGTTTAGGCAAAAGTGATTTTATAAACGGTGCTTTTCTGGCAAACGTGGGAATTGCAAACAGGGATACCTGGATAATTACACCGGAATCCATTAAGGTGAGCGTTGGTGATGAAATTGTAATAAAACCCGCTAGTGGCTTGAGGGTGTGGTGGAGAGTATTTGATTCCAAAGATTTGTCAGGTGCCACAGTCCTGAAAGACGGGGGTATTGTTACTCACGAGATTGAATATGTATCGGAAATTGATGGGTATTTAAATATTCAGATTGCAAAGACAGATTCAACAACCATTTCACCCGAGGATTATGACGGCTCAATAACTGTAAGCTCATTTAGTAGTAAATCGGGTTGGGACGCTGACATTCTTACACAAGTTGACTTGGATGAAGAACACACCAACGAACAGGTTTACGGTGCATTGGCAATGGATGAGGCTTTGGGTGTTTTCGGTGAACAACTTGCGAAAAAACAGAATGGTAAAGTATTTGAGGAAATAGCCACTGCAGTAGTAACTCCTGATGATAATGGTGAGTTACCGACTAAGATTTCAATTACCGAAGATAAAAACGGCAATCCGTTTAATCTTTCTGATATTTATTGTGAAACGCTTATCGGTATGACAGATTATTCTAAAGGTCGATTTTATGTTGTTGCGGGTGGCTTACAGTTAATAGGTAACGCTTACATAGACTTGCGTAACGAAACATTAAGAAGATGGTGCTTTAGGTATGATAGCTTTGGCGAGGGTAACGGTGGTATATGTACTGCCCCCGGTTCCACTGTAGCTACTACGGCGCAACTTCCCAGTGTTAATAACTCTAATTTATACGGTCAGCCTGTTCCGCCGGGAAGAGAAATAAATATAAATAAAGTGGAATTTGTCGCACAGGTAGGTGAGCCTAAAACCTTTATGGAGGGCACAACTATTACTTTATGGGGGGTAAGAAAATGAAGGTATTAGAAAACGGTGTTTACAGAGAAATGACACCCGATGAAATTACCGAGGTGCAGCTACTTGATGAACCCCTGAGCCGTAAAGAAGCTATAGTTTCGGCAATCAGGGAGAAATACTCCCTTGATGATGAAATTGCCATTTTAAGGCAAAGGGATACAAAGCCCGAGGAATTCCGCGAGTATTTTGATTTTGTAGAAGAAATCAAAAGTAAAATCCCCGACAAGGTGGGTGGAACAGGTGGTTAATACTATAATTCTCGTAGCATCTGTGCTCACCGCCCTGGGGGTTATCCTCGCCACGTTCATTAAAGTGTATAAATTTATACGCAAGTGTGAAAAGTGGATTGAGGAAACGAACGAGCATTCCCTGGACAACTATCTTTCCATTAAGCGCCTTACGATTATGTCCCACGAAATGCCCTTGTCAGAACGTATTGTCGCAGGTGAAAAATACATAAAATACGGCGGTAACGGTGAGGTTAAGCATAAGTACGAGGAATTGGTTTCTTTGTTGCCCAAGGAAACCATTATAAATTAAATGTATAATGAATATTTTTAATGGGGTGATTTGAATGATGCTTAATATTAAAGCACGACTTAAGAATAAAACTTTTTTAATCAGCGCTTCGGTACTTCTTGTAGCTTTGGTTTACAGGGTTTTGTCCCTATTCGGTATTTTCCCCGATGTAAGCGAAAACGAAATACTTGAAGTTATAAGTATGGCTGTGAATATTCTTGCTTTTGTGGGTGTGGTGGTTGACCCCACTACCGAAGGCTTCAGCGACAGTAAAAGAGCAATGACATATTACACCGATAAAGATATACGACTTCTTGAGGAGGATTTTATTGAGTAAAAGAATATATGTTTCTCCCAGTAACCAAAGTGGCAATGTGTACGCTACGGGAAAAACAAACGAAAAAGTCCAATGCCACAAAATTGCAAAGGAATGTGTGAATTATCTTAAAAAAGCAGGTTTTGAGGTTATGTGTACATATGATGACGATATGTACGCAAGGGTAAAGGAAAGCAATAGTTTTAAAGCAGATATGCACGTGGCAATTCACACAAATGCCACCGCAAAGCACAACGTAACAGGCGGTACTCAGATACTCCTTTACAGTGTTTCCGGTGAGCGTAAAAAAGCGGGTCAAGCGGTCTTTAACAGACTGTCACCCATTACACCCGGTAAAAGCGCAGAAAGGCTTATTGCAAAGCCTGATTTTTATGAGTGCCGTGTGGCAAAGGGTCTTACCGTGTATTGTGAATGTGAATTCCACGATACTAAAACAGGCTCGGATTTCATTATAAAAAATACCAAGGCGATTGGTGAGGCCATTGCCAAAGGTATCTGTGATTACTACGGTGTTAAATTACCTGCGGAAAAAACAAACGCCTCCGCCGAAGCGAAGACGTTATATACTGTGCAGACAGGTGCATTTACTTCAAAAAATAATGCACAAAGTCATCTTGATAAATTGAAAAAATTAGGTTTTTCGGGTTTTGTAGTCAAAAAATCAAACTAAACCCGATGCGATTTTCAGAACTGCCTTTATGTCGTATGTATCAATTTTACCATTGCAGTTCATATCGCAGATGAAGATGATATCTTCGTCAGGGGTGGGTTCAAGACGGGCGTTAATACGTAAAAGTCTGCGGGCATCGTTTGTGGTAACTGCGCCATCGCCGTCAATATCTCCGAAGTTTTCGAAATCCTGCTCGGTGCCGTTTACTGTTACGCTTATACCGTGTACTTTAGCGTAAATTATGGCGGCACCGGTCATACCACAGTTGATTTTAATATTGTGAGTAAATTCATTTGAGTTTGCTTCGCGTAATGCGAAAGCGCATCTTCCGATTTCGATTACGTTATCGGGAATGGTGATTTCAGTGAGAGTAACGCAGTTTTCAAAAGCGTAGTTTGCGATTTTAAGGTCGCCTGTGCCGAAGGTAACGCTTGAAAGTGCACTGCAACCCTTGAAGGCACTGTTTCCGATGTAACCTAATTTGTCGGGAAATTCAACTGAGGTTATTCCCACACCTGCGAAAGCATAGTCATCAATATAAAGTAAAGTGTCACTCATTTTAATTTCGGTAAGTGCCGCACATTTATTGAACGCATTTTTACCGATTGCCTTAAGTGACGTGCCGAGAAAAATCTTTTCAAGAGATGTACAGCCATAGAAAGCATATTCGCCTAAAAGCTCAACGTTTTTGAGATTGATTTCCGTAATTGAAGTACAGGAGTTAAATGCTTTTGAACCAATGGTCGTAACTTTATCGCCTATAACAACTGAAGTAAGCTTCTTGCAACCGTAAAAAGCCATAGAACCTATGGAAGTGATAGTTTCGGGAATTCGTACAGTCTGGATATTGTTCTTTGACTGGAAGGCACTGTTTCCTATGGCGGTTACATTTACACCGTTTATCTGAGCGGGGATGTTAACGAGCTCCGTGCGGAAATCGTTGTATCCTGTAATTGTGTAAGTGCCGTCGGTGTTTTCCTGATAAACAAAACCGTTGTAATTTGCTCCAAAGGCTACACTTGCAGTTGTGATACTCAGCACCACCGCAAGGAAGATGGACAAAACCTTTTTCATAATAAACCTCCATACAGAGTAAATATATCTTGCAACCATTATATAATATTTAAGTGAATTTGTACATATCTATTTTTTGAACCATAAAAAAGATGTAAAAATATTCATATATATGCACAAAATTCTGTATATTAATGAGTTTTTTGTTGAAAACTGTTGCATTTTAAAATATCAGGATGTATAATGCACTACACAGGAAACTAATTTCCAAAAATAAAAGTGAGGTTTTAGAAATGAAAAAGTTTTTAAAAGTTACAGCTATTGTAATGGTAATTGCTATGATCGCTTGCTTCGCAGCTTGTGGCAACGCTCCCGAAAAAACTCCTGATCAGGGCGAAGAAAAAGCAGTTCTTACTATGGCTACAAACGCAGCATTCCCTCCCTATGAGTACAAAGAGGGCGACGAATTTGCAGGTATCGATATTGAAATCGCACAGGCTATTGCTGATAAACTCGATATGACACTCGAAATCAAAGACGTTGAGTTCGGTTCAATCATCGGTGGTGTTCAGACAGGTAAGTTTGATATGGGTATCGCAGGTATGACAGTTACTGACGAAAGACTCCAGAGCGTTAACTTCTCAACATCTTATGCAACAGGTATTCAGGTTGTTATCGTTGCTGAAGGTTCTGACATCAAGACTCTTGATGACCTTAAGGGCGACGGTTCTATGAAGTTCGGCGTTCAGCAGGATACAACAGGTGATATCTACGCTTCCGATACTGCTGAGAATGGCGGTTACGGTGAAGATAACGTTATCCGTTACAAAACAGGTGCAGACGCTGTTCAGGCTCTTAAAGCAGGTAAGGTTCAGGCAGTTATCATCGATAACGAACCCGCTAAAGCATTCGTAGCAGCTAACGAAGGTCTTGAAATTCTTGACGCAGAATGGGCAGTAGAAGATTACGCTATTGCCATTGCAAAAGAAAACACAGAGCTTCTTGATAAAGTTAACAAAGCTCTTGCAGAGTTAGAGGATGAAGGCAAACTTGCAGAAATCATCAGCAAGTACATCTCTGCGAAATAAGTTTATTTTAATAGCTCGATACGAGGACGGTATTCCCGTCCTCGTATTTTGCGGTATTAAGATTGCATTAACAATCCGAAATAGCCTGAATATGATGTTTTCAAGGGCTTTCGGTGTATTGCTTTCGAAAGAATAAGGAGAGAAATAAGTGGAATCTTTAAAATTAATGTTCCTTGATTTGAAAGATACTTTTGTCCTTTGTTTTATAGATGGTGACCGTTGGAAATGGCTTGTAGAAGGCTTTATCAATTCTATAATAATCACTGCAGGTGCTATTGTTATAGGTTTGCTTTTTGGTATAACTTTAGCGGCTATTCGTTCATCTTACGACAAAAATGAAGAGTCACTCAAACTCAGAGGCGGTTTCGGTTACGTGCTGCTTAAGATTTTAAATGGTGTTGCTAAGGTGTATATTACGGTAATACGCGGTATCCCCGTAGTCGTACAGCTTATGATATGGTATTTCGTGTTACTTGTTTCACAGGATAATGACATTGTTATTGCAATTGTCGCTTTCGGATTTAACTCGGCGGCTTACGTTGCGGAGATTTTCCGTGGCGGTATTATGTCGATTGATAACGGTCAGTTTGAGGCAGGTAGAAGTCTGGGCTTCAACTATGTACAGACTATGATACATATTGTAATTCCTCAAACCATTAAAGCTACACTTCCCACACTTCTCAACGAAGTTATTGCCTTGCTTAAAGAAACTTCCGTTGCAGGTTACGTTGGTATTATGGACCTTACAAAAGCGGGTGACCTTATCAGAGGTCGTGTGTTCGAGGCATTTATGCCCCTTATTGCGGTTGCAATCATCTACCTTGTAACGGTTATTGTTCTGACAAAGGTGTTCAGTATCATCGAGAGGAGGCTTCGTCATAATGAACGATAATATAATTCAGGTTAAAGAATTGAAAAAACATTATGCCGGTGGCGAAGTCAAGGCTCTTGATGGTGTAAACGTTGATATTAAAAAGGGCGAGGTTGTAGTTATTATCGGACCATCCGGTAGCGGTAAATCAACGTTGCTTCGTTCACTCAATCTTCTTGAACTTCCTACGGGCGGTCAGATTTTATTCAATGACGTGGACATTACCGATAAAAAGGTTAATATTAATATCCACCGTCAGAAAATGGGTATGGTGTTCCAGCACTTCAATTTATTTGCTAATATGAATATTCTTAAGAATATGACCATCGCACCTACTCAGCTTCTTAAAAAGAGTAAAGCGGATGCAGAGAAAAAGGCTATGGAAATGCTTAACCGTGTAGGTCTTGCAGACAGAGCCAATGCTTTCCCCAGTCAGCTTTCAGGTGGACAGAAACAGAGAATTGCTATTGTTCGTGCACTTTGTATGGAACCCGAGGTTATGCTCTTTGACGAGCCTACCTCCGCCCTTGACCCCGAAATGGTAGGGGAGGTTCTTGAGGTTATGAAGGACCTTGCAAAGCAGGGTATGACAATGATTGTTGTTACTCACGAAATGGGCTTCGCAAAAGAAGTTGCGGACAGAGTTATATTTATGGATGAGGGTGTTATTGCCGAGGAGGGTACCCCCGACGAGGTTTTCAACAATCCTAAGACAGAAAGACTTAAGACTTTCTTAAGTAAAGTTTTGATATAATGCTTTAAAGAACACTCTTTATGAGTGTTCTTTTTTAATGGTAAAAGTATACAATAAGAAGCCTCTCAAATTGTGAGAATGTACAAGGTTATCTTCTTGATGAGTAAAAAGATTTTTTAGTCTTGAAAACTCGGGTTTTGTATGCTATACTTCTTATATTAATGACCTTGGGGGTGTATTTTTTGGCAACAGAAAATATAGATGTCCAGGAAACAGCTGTTCAGTCTACTGACACAGCCTCAAGAGAATACGTATACGAAAACCGTCGTTACGTTGGTATGAAGGAAACTGTTTGGTACGTTGTTTACGATATGTGCCAGAGCTTCAATATCGACTCATTCAGCGAACGTTTCGTTACCAATATTCTCCAGATTGACTTGGACTTACAAACGTTCGTAAATGTTTTTAACGGATTTTGGGACGTTATTAATGATATCTTTACAGCGGCAATTGTTGAAAAAACTCGTACACGTTGGGGTAAATTCAAGCCCTACCTTGTAGCACTCGGTATTCCCGGTACGCTCGGTACTTGTTTTTATTGGTTATTGCCCATGTTCTTTAAGGGCAAGGGTGCCCGAGATACATCTAAATTCTGGACGTATTTCATTCTTGCCATTGTGCGTGAGGGTGCAGGTACCTTCCGAGCAATTTCCAAAACAGGTATGTTGGCTACCATTACGCCACACCCTGTTGACCGTACAAGATTGATTACCGTTGCAGAGTTCTTCTCGGGTCTTCTGGGTGAAAAATTACCTCAGCAGATTCTTACAGTTTTGCTTGACTTGATTGGTAACAAAGTTATCAACCTTTCATACACATCCACCTTTATGTTTATGGGTAACTTTACCTCTATCGTAAGTGGTCTTGCTTCACTTATTTTCTGCGTTATGACTCGCGAAAGAGTTATGCAGTCCGTTGAAACACCCAGTGTATGGCAGGGTATCAAGTCCGTTATCAACAACAAACCCATCTTGTTGTTGACCCTTTCCGAAACCCTTTCAAACTTCAGTGTCGGCGGTAGTATCAACGACTATTACATAGACGTTCTTAACTTCGCTTCAATGACAATGGTTGCGGGTATTCCCGGTGCTATTATCAACCCCTTCTCATTCTCATGGGTACCGTGGTTCAGAAGAAGATTCTCAACAAAAGCTCTCTACCTTCTCGGTACAAAGAGCCAGTCACTTCTTGATATCCCTGTATTCCTTATCGGTATGATAGGCGGTAAGCATAACGGTATATACAAAAAGGTCTTGCCAATGTTTGTCGTTATGGCGCTGAAAGAAGCTATTTATATGATTTTCTGGGGCGTACGTCGAGTTATTCCCAGCGAAATGTACAACGAGTCCATGGACTATTGCGAATGGAAGAATGGTTACCGAACCGAGGCTATGACCTCAGTTGCTCGAGATTTGACCAAGAAGTTGGCAAGTATTGCCAACGGCGCTCTCTCCTTACAGCTTAAGAAACTTATCGGTTACGATATTTCTTCTTACACAAGGGGCGCTGCACAGACTGACGATACCAAGTTTGGTCTTTTCGCAATGGCAACAATCATTCCCACAGTTACAGGTCTTTTAGGTATCATCCCCATTCTCTTCTACGACCTTAGCGGTGAAAAACGTGAGCGTATGTATATTGAACTTCTTGCAAGACGTGAAGAAGCTTCTAAACTTGCTATGTCAGGTGATAAGGAAGATATCGAAAAACTTGCAAAAGAACAGCTCAGCGTTGGCCAGAGCAAACGTGATTTATGATTTAAACAAACACCTTGAGTTTCAAAACTCAGGGTGTTTTTTTGTGACTATAATGTAAAATATAAGGGTGTTTTGTTGAAATAACGGTTGAATTATGCTATACTCATATTGTAAATTAGAGTACTGTTATCATAAAACGGAGGTGAAAGAATGACCAAATCGGACTATTTAGCCAACTCGTCCAAGCTACTGTTAATATGCAGTTGCTTCTTGTTTGTGGTCAATTCACTTTCGTTTATCGGTATGTTCAGTGATGTTTTTTCGTCAATCACCCCGAAACTCACTACCGCTTGTTTTTACGCGGTGCTCGTACTTGGCTTTCTTGCTTTTAATGGGGAGGGTATTGCATACAAGCACTCCCGTCAAAGGAATTATAAGAAGAAAACAGTAATATTAAAAGCAATTCTTTTATCCGCATTCTTGATAAGATTTATTAAAACTCCTGTGGAAGGCTTTGCTTTGGGCGTTGATGCAGGAAGTATTAGCGGTGCCATTGCACGTTTTGGTCTTGGTGTTTTTAACACCGTAGCCTCCTACGGTTTCTTGTTGACTGTTGTTGCCCTCTGGTACATTTTCAGGGATGGCACGAACAAAAAACTTTTTGTTCCTCAACTCTTCGCCTTCGTAAGCGGACTTTCTTATAATGCTTTTAAGATTTTTAATTATTCTGTAACCAAATACGATTTTACATATTTCGGTGAGGTTTTTAATAAGGCTTTCAGTAACCCTCTGGTGCTTAATGTTTTATGCCTTGTGCATTTTTTCTGTGATATTGTAATGTTCGCGGTAGTTCTTAAATACTACGACGCCAAGGCTATAACTGAGCAGAATGAAAAAATGGCAATTACAAAGCGAATGGTAACATCACGAAAAATATACAGCACCGATTGTTTCGGTCTTGATACTCTTGAGGACGATTTCTTTTTAGAAAAAAGCGGCGAAACTTTTGAAATCTGAAAATAGGAGCAAACTATGAAAAGATACCTACATATAATTATATCTTTAGTTTTATGCATATCTTTTTGTTCAACGTTGGTGGTTTATTCATCAGCGGCGGTTAATGGTGACCTTGACGGTGACGGCAAGATTACAACAGTTGATGCACGTCTTGTTTTGAAAATTGCCGCAGGGCAGATCGAACCTGGCGGAGCTTATAAAACCCTCGGGGATATGAATGGTGACGGTGTAATTTCCGTTTCCGACGCAAGGGATGTTTTGTACCTTGCTATTGGTACCTACAGCGATGAAGAATATACAAAAAATCTTCTTGCTAAAGGCTTTCCCAAGTCCTACGTTGAGGACCTACTGGCGCTTTACCGAAAGTATCCTCAGTGGGAGTTTGAGCCCTTTATTACAAATCTTGATTGGGCAGAGGCTGTAAAGGGTGAGCGTACACCCCATAATAAACAATTGATTGAAAAATCGGTTATATCTGCCTACAAATGTACCTGTAGCTCCTGTAACGGAGTTGTTCAGGAAACCGGCGGTTGGGTAAGTGCCTCACAGACAGCGGTTGAACGTTTTATGGATCCTCGTAATTTCCTTACAGATTTGCATATTTTCCAGTTTGAATATAATGAATATGAGGAAGGGCAGAATATTCAGGTAATCGAGTCCATATTAAAATATACCTGGATGCACGACAGTTACATAACTTATTTTGACGGTCTTGGTAATTCTAAAACCTTTACCCTTGACGGTGAAAAAGTAAAATATTCCGAGGCTATTTTGAAAGCCGCAAAGGAAAGCGGTGTGAGTGCTTATTATCTTGCATCAAAAATTGTTCAGGAAGTAGGCTCCGACAGGTCATCCTATGCCGCAGGTTCAAGCGGTAAGGAATCACCCTACAACGGTATTTATAACTACTATAATATCGGTGCCAATTCAGGTGCGGCGGATGGTCTTCGTTGGGCAAACGGCTATATGAAAACCAAAGCCTCCACACCTATGTACAAGAGTGCGTCTTCATCTTCATCGAAAGTGGCAACAGTACCTTCCGGTGCGTCTCTCTATTATATTGGTAAGAGCGGTGACTTTTATCAGGTGGCTGCAACAGTGGGCGGTACAAAATACACGGGATACGTTTCCTCGTCGAAGGTATCACTCTCTACCTCTTTCGGCAGACCCTGGACAACACCCTACCAGTCTATTTATTACGGAGCAAAGTATATTTATTCCTCTTTCTCCAAGCATCAACCTACGGGTTATCTGCAGAAATTCAATGTTAACCCTGCTTCGGGAAATCTATACCATAATGAATATATGGCTAACATAAGGGCGGCGGCATTTGAGTCCGAGTCCACTTATCAGGCGTACGTTGATTGTGGCATCATAGGTGAGAAAAAGGTTTTTCAGATACCTGTTTTCAAGAATATGCCCTATGGTGACGTGTTTGAGTCCGAGCGATTTAAAGCCTACGCACCGGTTGTTTCCTGTGATATTGCTACGGAAAATTCCGTAACCCTTACCTGGACATCGGTTGAGGGTGCAGAAGGGTATCAGGTATTTAAATACGACAAATCCACAGGGGAGTATGTGAAAAAGAATGTAAGTTCTACCACGTACACCGATTCAACTCTTGCTTTCGGTAAAACTGAGACCTACCGTGTAAGAGCATATAAAAAAGATTCTTCGGGTAAAAACGTTTACTCCGCATACAGTAAGGATTTTGTTGCAACCAGTTTGCCTCCGGCACCGTCCACACCTGTTAAAGTGTCCGTAAGTGAAAATAGTGCAACTATAAAATGGAGTGCCGTAAGCGGAACTAGCGGCTATTACGTGTACCGTTACGATGTAGTTTCGGGCAGCTATGAAAACGTGGGTACTACTACCTCGACTCAGTTTACAGATAAAAATCTGTTAATGGGTACAAATTATAAATATAAAATAAAGGCATACTGTAAAACTACAAGTATGGTTGCTAAGTCATCATATTCCCCCACACTTGAAATTAAAACAAGCGGTACTTCACCTACTCAAATGGGTACAGTTAACGTAAGTGATAGTTTGAATGTGCGTAGTTCACCAAGTACGAGTGGTTCTGTTGTGGTACAGATTCGGGATGGGTTTAAAATGTACATAATTGGTACAAGCGGTGAATGGTACAAGGTAAGCTTTACCCTTGAGGGTAAAAGCTACACAGGTTACGTCCATTCGGATTATGTGACCGTTTCACCCATAGAACAAAAAGAAAAATGCCCCTATACAGAGCCTGGCGCAACCGTTAAACAGGGTGACACGGGTAACTCCGTTAAATGGGTGCAATGGTATCTGTGTAAATTAGGATACCTATCATCCTCGGGTCTTGATGGTGACTTCGGTCCCACAACTCTTTCGGCAGTAAAATCCTTCCAGAAGGATAAAGGTCTTACTGTTGACGGACTTGTTGGCTCGGGAACACGAACCGCCCTTAAAAATGCTTATGAGAATAAATAAAAAACGTCTGACCACAAAGGGAGCGTAAATAAGGGATTTATTAGGTTTAAATTTGCTATTTTCCGTTAATACTTTATGAAAAAGCATCGTAGGCGCCAGCCTTACGATGCTTTTGTCATTTCGTCTGAACGAAAACTATCTAAATTTAAACTGCGT
>JAZQZU010000047.1:0-10286 GCA_045634165.1 Acutalibacteraceae bacterium | reverse complement strand
CCGCCCTCATTTTTTGCCTTAATTGTATAGTAATACGTTGTACCACTTTTAGCGTCTACATCAACTACTTTACGACTTGCCTTTTCCCCACAATTGCACACATCGGAACAAAAACATCCCTGCACTGTACGGATTCTTTTCCAAGAGGTATTTGCAGTTTTTTTGTATATGTAATAAAAGTCGTCACCACCGCTGACATTAAAGGATATCTCAACACCATTAACTCCATTATCGACTTCTAATGTGGGTTGTTCGGGCAGAAACTGAGGAGTAATTGTTTCAGAAAAAACCTGACCACAGACCATACATTGATTAATTGTAAGTCCCGCACTAAACTCAGACGCAGTTGATAAAACAACATTCTCTTTAACGTGACGGACGGGAGCAGGAGTAAAAACAATACTATCCATATTCAGACCACCCAGACCCCAGTGGTCAATGTATATATTTTCCCACTGTTCTTTTGTACCGGGATAATAAACATATTCCAATTGTGAGGTCGACTGATAAAATGCACACCACCCGATTCTTTCTAAGGACAGAGGAAAAGAAACCGCTTTCAACTTAGGAAAATGAGCAAAGGCACTATCCCTTATTTCTTTTATACCCTCGGGGATAACTACAACACTTACGTTACCATAACAACCGAGAAAAGCACAATTTTTGATTACAGTAACGGGTAAACCATTATATTCCGATGGAACAACAATAGAATACACACTTTTGTCCTTAATACCTGTAACGGCGTAAGAAACACCATCTTCATTCAACTCGTATATAAACATATCCAAATTCTCAACGGCGGATGCAGGCAACATCATACCACTAAAAACAATCATCACAAGTAAAAGCACACTTATAACTTTCTTCATTTTTTTGCCTCCCTTACATAATTAAATATTATGCCTTCTACCTATTAAACGAAATTTATTGAGAAAAGTCTCACCATAAATAAAAAAAACTCACTAAATTGTGAGAGTTTGGTTTATAATATTCTACGGGCTGGGCAAGCCACAGCCCCTACGGTCTCTGGTAGTTCTACGCGAAGCGATTTACAATCGGCTTTGCCCCTTAATTATTAATTTTTCATTATTCATTAAAAAAGCCACCTGAAAAATCAGGTGGCTTTTTATATCAGTGTCTGCTTTTCTCGTCGCGTTCGCGGATTACAAAACGCACGGGTGTGCCTTCAAGTCCGTAAACCTCACGAATCTGATTTTCGATATAACGTTGATAACTGTAATGGAAAAGTTCTGCGCTATTAACAAAGCAAACGAATGTTGGGGGTCTTGTGGATGCCTGGGTCATATAGAATATCTTAAGGCGTTTACCCTTGTCCGTTGGGGGTTGAACACGGAGTGTTGCCGCCGCAAGGATTTCGTTAAGCTGACCTGTTTTAATTCGCATTGCATTCTGTGTATCAACGAATTTTATAAGTTCGTAAAGTCGGTCAACACGCTGACCTGTTTTTGCAGAAATAAAGATAATGGGCGCGAAGGACATAAACGAAAAATCCTTCATAAGCTGTTTGCGGTATGAGTCCATTGTTTTGCCGTCTTTTGCGTATGCATCCCATTTATTAACCGCTATAATACAACCCTTACCCTGTTCAAGGGCTCTGCCTGCTACCTTACTGTCCTGCTCGGTGAAGCCTTCAAGGGCATCTATCATAATAACGCACACATTAGCACGTTCAACCGCCATATCGGTTCTTAAAACGCTGTATTTTTCAACTGCATCCTCAACCTTTGATTTACGGCGAAGACCCGCAGTATCAATAAACATAAATTTACCGTAACTGTTTTCAACGAAACTGTCAGTAGCATCACGGGTTGTACCCGCAATATTTGAAACAATCATTCGGTCCTCACCGATGATTTTATTAACAAGTGAGGATTTACCTACGTTGGGTTTACCGATAACCGCAACCTTGATGTAGTCGTCCTCATCCTTATCCTCAACAAGATATTCCTCGGGAAGGTGTTTAAGCACCTCATCAAGAAGGTCGCCCGTACCGTGACCGTGAACGGATGAAACAGGTATGGGGTCACCAAGACCAAGGTTATAAAACTCGTACAATTCCGGGGGTGGCGCACCCAATGAGTCGCATTTATTTACGGCTAAAACAATGGGTTTACCGCTTTTCTGAAGCATTGTTGCAACTTCCTCGTCCGTAGCCACAACGCCGTCACGCAAGTCCGTAACAAGGATAATTACGTTAGCACTGTCAATGGCAAGCTGAGCCTGACGACGCATCTGAGAAAGTATAACGTCATTTGAATAAGGCTCAATACCGCCTGTATCAACAAGCAACATACTGTGACCCAACCACTCGCAATCACCAAAAAGGCGGTCACGGGTAACACCGGGTGTATTATCCACAATAGCAAGACGTGTGCCGGTAAGTTTATTAAATAAGGTTGATTTACCTACGTTAGGTCTGCCAACAATGGCAACAACAGGTTTTGCCATATCAAACACCTCCGTCAATAATGGTTTCAAGTAATTTATACCCGTCATTTTCCACAGGTATAACAGGGATTTTTAAGGCTTCGCTTAACTCCTCAACTGTGATATCGTCAAGAAATTTGTCCCCCTCGTTACGAAGGGAAACACGGGGTATCAATACCGCCTCGCCTAAATCCTTATTTTTAAGTTGATTTTTAAAGTCAATACCCGTTACGAGCCCCGCAACGGTTACTGTATCACCAAAAAAGTCATTTTTAATTTTTATAACGTCAATATTAAGTCCCTTGAATTTTGCCTGAGCTTTTTGGCAAAGCTCCTTCAACAAATCGTAAGCTGCATAACCCGTTGCAATAGTAAGTCTTCTATTGACTTGCCTTTCAGGTATTTCGTCCAAGGCGGACATAAACTCCTCTTTCAAGAGAGTACACATACCTACACCGTTATCAAGCTGACTATACTCACCGTAATAATCACCGTCGGGCAAGGGCCTTTCAGCTATTAAGTAGAACTCATCCGATGCATAAGCAAGATTTTTGCCACCATTAAAAAAGCTGAAATGGGCATTGAACTCATCAATAATATCAATAACCTGTGCCGCTTCTTCTTTGGTATAAGTACGTAAGGGGTAAAGACCGTCGCGGTACTTTGTGAGCCCTACGGGCACTGCTGCTATGCTTTTTACGCTGGGATAAAGTTTTGAAAGTTCCTCCAACGAGAAGCGCAATTCTTCACCGTCGTTTATACCGGGGCAAAGAACAAGTTGTGTATTCATTTCGATTCCCTTTTCAGAAAATCTATCAAGAATACCAAGTACTTTACCGGCGTTTGGGTTTTTCATCATTTTAACCCTGAGTTCGGGGTTCATTGTGTGAACGGATATATTCACAGGTGAAATGTGCATATCCATTATACGTTGAACTTCCCTCTCACAAAGACCCGTAAGGGTAATGTAGTTGCCGAAAAGGAAGGACATTCGTGAATCGTCATCCTTGAAATATAAGGTATCACGCATACCCTTGGGCATCTGGTCAACGAAACAGAAAATACACTTATTTTTGCAGGAATGTTGTTTATCCATAAGGTAAGTGTTGAACTCAAGACCGATATCCGCAAATTCATCGCCCTTACGGATATTGGTTGAAATCACCTGACCTTCACGTAAAAGGGAAAGACTGAGTTTTCGTGACTGAATGTAAAAACGATAGTCCAGAACGTCAAAAATCTCGTTACCGTTAATGCTTACAAGAATATCGTCATTTAATACTCCCGCTTTTTCAGCGTAAGAGGAACTTAAAACATTCTCGATTTTAACAGACACGCCACTCACCTACCTAAAAAAACAAAATAACAGTCCAACAGGGCGGGGAGAATCCTCTCACCGCCCTCTGAAATACGAGTTACAAACTATTACAGATTAGTCTACTGAGATAACCTGTTTGCCGTTGTAATAGCCACATGCTGTGCAAAGTCTGTGGGGTCTCTTGTAATCGCCGCAGTTGGGGCACTTTACGAGTGCTGCTGCGTCCATTTTCCAAACGTTGGATCTTCTCTTATCTCTTCTTGCTTTGGAAACTCTTCTCTTGGGTACTGCCATGAGTCTTACCTCCTATATAATGTTTAAAATTAATTACTCTTCCAAAAGCTTTAAAAGCACTTCCATTCTGGGGTCTATAGGTGCTTTACAATCGCATTGGTCTTTATTAAGGTTTTTACCACAAGTGGGGCAAAGACCTTTACAGTCATCGTTGCAAAGGTATTTTGAAGGAAGAGCGAGATTGACATCTTCTTCAACAAGGGCGTCAAGGTCAAGGCGCATATTGGGCACCTCGAGAAAATCGTCATTGTCACCGCTTTCGAGAGCAACTACAAGAGTATGCTCAACAGGGAAAGAGTAGTCACGCTTGACGTCTGTGGCGCAACGGTCACAGGGAGCCTCGTAGACCAAGTCGGCTTTGGCAATAAGATTAACTATACCTGCACGGTTTTCGATACTGCCGCTTACCTTTACGGGAGCCGTAATAGGTGAAAAACCCGAAACTGACACCTCGGAAAGTGAAAGTTCGTAGTTAAAGGGAATCTTCATCCCCTCGGTATTGAAAACAGATTCAAGTTCGATAATCATACGCATTACCTCTCAACATACCCGAATATTATATTATCTAAAACCTTTTTTGTCAATATTAAATATAAAAAATCTTACCCAAAACATCCGTATATATACACGTAATAATGGTAGAATGTTTACAAAATACCCGAGGTACAAAAAAATAAACCTTGTATCCGAAAACGAATACAAGGTTTTTTCAATTTACTCAGATTACCTTTGCGTTTGCAAAAAGAGCTTCAGGAAGTTTATCCTGATCTTCAGAAACGGTGAATGTGAAGTTAACACCTGCTTCATCTGAAACCTTGCAAATTTTATTTATAAGTGCAGCAAACTCATCATAATCTCTGCCAACGATTTTGAATGTAGCGTCAACAAAAACATCTGTTAAGTCGTGGTCCTGTGCGATAACGCCGCATACCATACCATAGAATGCGTCGCAGCCCTGGATATCGAATCTTTCTGTTTCGATAAGTCTTGCTTTGTGGGTTACCTCATAAGTAAGTAACGGGGATTTTTCGATACAAACTACAGTTCCGTCAGAAGCTGCTACTGCCTCGTTAATGAGAGCGATAAGTTTTTTTGTTTTACCGGAACCTTTGTTGCCTATAATAAGTGAAACCATATAATGTACCTCCGTTGTTTATTTCTCGCCTTTCGGCGTGATTTCTGTTTTTAGGGTGAAAGGAATTATCCGAACGTGTTTTATACAGGCGGATTTCCATTCATCCTTTGTTAAAATAGTCGTAAATCTTTAAAGTCTTGCTTCAAGTGATTTTTTATGTTCCTCGTAACCGGGTTTACCGAGAAGAGCGAACATATTCTTTTTATAACTTTCAACACCGGGCTGGTCGAAAGGGTTGATTCCTAAAATATAACCGGAAACCGCACAAGCCTTTTCAAGGAAGAATGCGAGATAACCGAAGTTATATTCATTCATTTCGTCCAATTCAAGAATCATATTGGGAACCTTACCGTCGGTATGAGCAAGTACAGTACCGAGGAAAGCCTTTTTGTTAACGTAGTCAACACTCTTACCTGCTACGAAATTGAAGCCGTCGCCATTTTCAGGGTCAAGTTCAATAATAAGTTCGTTCTTGGGTTTGTCGAATGTAACTACTGTTTCAAACAATAATCTTTCACCGTCCTGAACGTACTGACCTAAAGAGTGAAGGTCAGTTGAGAAGATAGCGGATGAGGGGTAAATACCCTTGCCGTCCTTACCTTCGCTTTCGCCGTAAAGCTGTTTGAACCACTCGTTCATAAGAGTGTAATCAGGCTCGTAAGCAACCATCATTTCAACAGATTTGCCCTGACGGTAGAGAATGTTACGCATTGCTGCGTATTTATAACAATCGTTGGTGTATACATCGCCTTCAGAATAAGCTGCACGAGCGTCTGCAGCACCCTTCATCATAAGGTCGATATCAATACCTGCAACTGCAATGGGTAAAAGACCAACAGCAGTGAGAACTGAATATCTGCCGCCAACGTCATCGGGAATTACGAAAGTTTCGTAACCCTCACGGTCGGATAACTCTTTGAGAGTACCGCGAGCCTTGTCGGTAGTGGCGTAAATTCTCTTGGCTGCTTCTTCTTTGCCGTATTTTTTCTCAAGAAGGTTTTTGAAAACACGGAAAGCAATTGTGGGCTCGGTAGTTGTGCCCGATTTTGAAATAACGTTTACTGAAAAATCCTTGCCTTCGCAAAGGGCAACTGCCTCAGCAAGTGCTGAAGAAGAAAGTGTGTTACCTGCGAAAATAATCTGAGGTTTTTCAAGTAAATTGCGATTCTGTGATTTGCAGAATTCAATAGCGGCTCTTGCGCCTAAGTATGAGCCACCGATACCGATAACAACGAGCACGTCGCTATCGCTACGGATTTTTGCAGCAGCTTTTTTGATGTTCTCGAACTCCGCTTTGTCGTAGTCAACGGGAAGGTCCAACCAACCGAGAAAGTCGTTGCCTGCGCCTGTGCGGGAATCGAGGAGGTCAACAGCCGCCTTAACTTCGGGAGCGATTTTGTCAACATCGGATGAGTTAACAAAACCCTCGAGATAACGAGTATTAAGTTTAAGTGACATTGGTTCATCTCCTATGGATTTAACGAAAGATTGTTACACTATTAAAGTGCTCCATTCTTTGCTAATATTTTACAATAAACTTATCATTTTTTCAATAGACTTTCTACACTTTCACAAAAAATCGCAGTTTTTTTACGTTTTGTTAAAATATCGGGTGTGCAAGTTGGTTATTTTTCTCATATTGAGAGTTGTTAACCGCACCAAGATTACTCTCGGCACGGCGCGAAACCGTAAAAGTAGCCCCAACAAGAGCCGTAACCAGCAAAATTACAATTGCCGAAATTGTAAATGCATTTAACAATCTGTTGAATTCCAAAACTATTTTTCCACCTCTTTATCTAACATTCTCACAAGTGACTCCCCTATTAACTGTGCGGAATAGACCGCTTCCTCAAGAGTGTTTGCATCGGTGCCGAATTCAAGAAGCAATGAGCAGGGTGTCACGTCCATATTGTATTTTCTGTTACAGAAAAAAACAGGACGCATAAGTCCCTGTGCTCTTTCTTCGGCAGTTTTTTGTAAATCGAGGGCAAACACAAGGTTTTCTTCCCAGGAAGCAAAACCTTCAACTCCGTTACCCTCGCAACCTGAAATTATCATAACCTGTGCCGCTTTTTTACCGTTTATGGTGGCGGTGGGCTTGCACTTTGCTCCGCTTTCATAGTGAATAGCGTCCCTGTGCACGTCAAGGGTTATTTGTATCTCAGGGTATTTTTCAAGATACTTTTCCACACTTACCCTTGAGCGTGAATAAGCACCGTTGTATGAAGTATCGTAAATATTTCTATCGTGAATGACTTTATATCCAGAAGCTTCAAGGGTCTTGGTAAGTTCGTCACCCACGCGTATCATATTTTTCGATTTGTCGGTTGTCCTTGAAACATACTGATTGGAATACCAACCCAAATCAAGCATTTCGTACCCTTCGGTGGAATGGGTGTGATATATAAGGACACAGGGCTTATCTTTTGTTATTTTAGTATAAGTGGGACTTTTATCAAGGTAGCTTTTCACGGATATATTTTTCTGTGTTTTGTTATCAACCTTAACCACACCGTAAACAAGGGTCTTTGAGGTAGCGCCCATTTGTTGCTCCTTGATATCACCGCTTTTCTTGTAGTTTTTATACTGCGCCTTAGCCTGAGTTTTCAAGGTTTCGATATCCGTGGGAGTATTACTGACTGCATT
The DNA here is from genome assembly GCA_045634165.1 of Acutalibacteraceae bacterium. Taxonomy (GTDB): domain Bacteria; phylum Bacillota; class Clostridia; order Oscillospirales; family Acutalibacteraceae; genus DTU089. Next base: position 2,442 of record JAZQZU010000047.1, on the reverse strand, counting down.
AGCGTAACCGCCACCGCCGTAACCAGATATTGAATAGATCTTTTCACTTTGAGTGAAATTGCCGTTTGTAATAAGAGCCGCGTTTATTTCCTCATTGGTAGAAAGCTTTTCAAAGAGAAAACCTGTTGCAACGCCAAAAAAATCTCCTCCGTAAATACTACACACCAAAAGCACGGCACAAAGACCGAAAGAAAGCACACCCTTTAAACCATTGTTACGACCCATAAACGAACACCTCCGTCACCTAAAAATTATGACAGAGACGTACTTTTTATTACATAAGTCCGTACAATTCCTTGACGCTTAAAGTGGGTTGCAATGCGCAATTTATGGCAAGTGCCAGAAGATAGGATGCATTTTTCACCATTAAATCAATATCCTTGGGTGCAACTATAAGTCCTGAGCCGTTATTGACCTGTTTTTTATTAATTTGATTTATATCCGCACCCGAAATTTCACAGGCAAGAGAAACTGCATCAACCACCGTAGGAACACCTATGGCAATAACGGGAACACCAAGAAAAGCTTCATCAATTCTTTTTCGCGCGTTACCTATACCCGAACCCGGTGCAATTCCTGTGTCGGACATCTGCACGGTAGTGCCGAGCCTTGACACACTACCTGCCGCAAGGGCATCTATTGTTATAATAAAATCGGGTTTAACGGCTTCACATATACTTTTTATATACTCCCCCGACTCAATTCCTGTCTGCCCTAAAACCCCTGTGGAAACCGCACACACAGGGCGTAATTTTTCCTTAAAACCCGCATATTCGCGCACCTCATCATCTATATGACGGGTGGCAAAAATCATTGATGCAGTCATAGGTCCTAAAGCATCGGAGGTAATGCTCATATTACCCACACCTGCCACAAGGACGGTACCGTCACCCTCGGGTAGAAGCTTTTTTATGCTATCCCTTAATGCCTGTAATCTGCCGTCAGACACCGGCGCCTCATGTGAGAAGGCATTCATTTCAAGGGTAATATACCTGCCTATTCCTTTATCTAATTTTTGAGCCGCAGAGGATGTTTTAATATCAATTACCGTTGTTTTGCATTCATCGTTTTCATATTCCTTTACCACAACACCATCCAACTGAGTTTTTATCATTTCCTTACGTTCAAGTGCAAGGTCCGTTCTGAAATCCAAGCTATCACCTCAGAAATATTATCCCTCACACAAAATAATTTATAATTAAAAACATTGAAATACAGATTATAATATGTTAGAATATCTCCCGAAATAAAGAAAAGGAAGTTTATTAAATGAAACTTGGTATTGTTGGTTTACCTAACGTAGGTAAAAGTACACTTTTTAACGCACTTACAAACGCAGGTGCTCAGGCAGCTAACTATGCATTCTGTACCATTGAACCCAACGTTGGTGTGGTAGCAGTTCCTGACAAACGTCTTGATGCACTTTGCGATATGTATAACCCTGTTAAGGTTACACCTGCCACAATCGAATTTGTTGATATTGCGGGTCTTGTTAAGGGTGCTTCACAGGGTGAAGGTCTTGGTAACAAGTTCCTTTCACACATCCGTGAGGTTGACGCTATTATTCACGTTGTTCGTTGCTTTGATAACGACGATATTATGCACGTTGACGGTTCCGTTGACCCCCAGCGTGATATTGAAACAATCAACCTTGAGCTTATCCTTTCCGATGCTGAAATTTTACAGAGAAGAATCGACAGAACCACAAAGGCTATGAAGGGTGACAAATCACTTGCATCCGAGCTTGCGGTTCTCGAAAGAGTTCGCGAAGCCCTTGACAACGGTATATGTGCCAGAGCAGTTGAATTAACCGATGACGAAAAAGAAATCATCGACACAGTTGCTTTACTTACTGCAAAGCCTGTTATTTACGCTTGTAATATGAGCGAAGAAGATTTCGCATCAAACATCGACGGCAACGCCCGCTACAACGCTGTTAAAGAGCTTGCTGCAGAAGAAGGAAGTCAGGTACTTCCCATTTGTGCAGAGCTTGAAGCACAGATTGCAGAGCTTGACAAGGAAGAAAAAGAAATGTTCCTCGCCGAGCTTGGTATTGAAACAGGCGGTCTTGACCTACTTATTGAAAGAAGCTACGACCTTTTAGGTCTTATGAGTTACCTTACTGCAGGTCAACCCGAGGTAAGAGCCTGGACTATTAAAAAAGGTACCAAAGCACCTCAGGCGGCAGGTAAAATCCACTCCGACTTTGAACGCGGTTTCATCCGTGCAGAGGTTGTGTCTTGTGAGGTGCTTATGGATTGCGGCTCAATGACAGTTGCAAAGGAAAAAGGTGTTGTTCGTTCCGAGGGTAAGGAATACGTAATGCAAGACGGAGATATCGTTTTATTCAGATTTAACGTTTAAGAATTGCGAAAATTATAACGAGGTGTGTTTATGAACAACAAACCCGTTACCGCTATTATTGTTGGTGCAGGTCACCGA
>JAZQZU010000046.1:0-25064 GCA_045634165.1 Acutalibacteraceae bacterium | reverse complement strand
TTAACCTGAGTTGCGCCGTATTTGGGATGAAGTCCTTCTTTCATTCTGTAGTCACCTCTTTATATTTGATAACACATTAGCAGAAGAATATTATCACAATAAGAAGAAAAAAGCAAGTCTTTTTTTAAAAAAATCCAAATTATTTTTTCCGAGCTTGAATTATACTTCTTCAGCTATGTCTAGAATAAGTCTCTCGGTCTTTTCCCAACCGAGGCAAGGATCGGTAATTGACTTACCAAACACACCATCCCCTATCTTCTGGGCACCATCCTCAAGGTAGCTTTCAATCATAAAGCCCTTAACAAGTTTCTTGATATCGTTGTTATGAGCACGACTATAAAGAACATCCTTAGCAATACGGATTTGTTCAAGGTACTTTTTACCTGAGTTCGCGTGGTTTGCATCAACTACACAAGCGGGATTCTTAAGCCCAGATTTTGCATAAGCATCGCTGAGGTTTTGCAAATCCTCGTAATGATAGTTAGAAATATTGTGTCCGTCACGGTCAACGTACCCTCGCATAATTGCATGAGGGTACGGATTACGCTCCCTTTCAACTTCCCAACCGCGATAAATAAACGTATGACTGCTCTGAGCGGCGGTAATTGAATTCATCATAACCGATAGATCACCGCCCGTGGGATTTTTCATACCTACAGGGGCATCTATACCGCTTGATACAAGGCGATGCTCCTGATTTTCAACAGAACGTGCACCAATTGCAACGTAAGAAAGCAAATCCGAAAGGTAACGGTAGTTTGCAGGGTAAAGCATTTCATCCGCACAAGAAAAGCCATAGTCCTTAAGAGCACACATATGAAGTTCACGTATGGCAACTATGCCGTGAAGCATATCTGGTTTTTCATTGGGGTCGGGTTGGTGAAGCATTCCTTTGTAGCCCGAGCCCGTTGTTCTGGGCTTACCTGTATAAATTCTGGGTACAATTACAATTTTATCTTTAACTTTTTCACGGATTTCTGCAAGACGTGAAATATATTCGAGAACAGGTTCTCTGGAATCTGCCGAACAGGGACCGATTATAAGCAAAAGCTTGTCGGACTCACCCACAAAAACTTTTCTTATTTCCTCGTCATTTTTTGCTTTTTGCTCTGCCATCTGAAGGGTAAGAGGATATTGTTCCTTGATATCCATCGGAATGGGGAGTTTTCTTTTGAAGTTCATTGCCATATAAATCTCTCCAATCAAATGATTTTATATTGTATTCCGAGGTTTTTAATATCCTTAAAAAAGTCGGGATAACTCTTATTAACACATTGAGCGCCCTTTAAAACGCCCCCTGTCACACTACACAAAACCGCAAAAGACATCGCTATTCTGTGGTCATTGTGACAATCAATTTCTGCCGTAGGCATTTTAGGAATAGTGTCGGTAATAATTATATAATCCTCCCCTATTTCCAAATCGACACCGAATTTTCTGAGTTCCTGTGCCATAGCCATACCACGGTCACTTTCTTTAATTCTTAATCGGCTTGTACCGGTTAACTTTACACCGTTTTTAAGAACGGCACCAATCATAAGTACTGGCCCCAAATCAGGATATTGGGAAATATCGAGTTCGGGTGTACCTTCGGAAAGTTTTTCGTAAAACTTTCTGTAAATCTTATCGCCTTGCAAACTGTCGGGATTAAGTCCGGTTACAATTACATTACCATTTGCAAGATTAAACACATCAAGAAATGCGGAGTTTGACCAATCACCTTCTGTACTAAGGTTACAGCTTTTATATTTCTGATTACCTTTTACAAAATAACCCTGCTCTGTTTTCTCAACAATAACACCAAACTTTCTTAAAGCATTGATAGTAATATCAACATAAGGGGCACTTTCAAGCTTAGTGGTTAATATTATCTCACTGTCACCATCAAGAAGCGGTAAAGCGAACATTAATCCTGTAAAAAACTGGCTACTTACATTCCCCGGTAATTCAAACACTCCGCTTTTGAGTTGACCGCCCGTATAAAGCGCGTTATCTTCCCTACGAAGATAACAACCCTTTTCTTCAAAAAGCTCTGCATACACGTTCTGAGGACGTTCCATAAGTCTGCCTTTACCTGTAAACTCACATTCATCTGCAAAAAGCAAACTAATAGGCATCATAAATCGCAAGGTACTACCGCTTTCGTTACAATCAAAAGTTTTTTTGGAGTTTTTCTCTCCAAAAGAAATACCTGTAACCTTTGCGGTATTTTCATTTATTTGTATATCTGCTCCAAGATTTTTAAGGCAGGAAATTGTAGCCATAACATCGTCATTGGTGCTGATATTATCAATAATACTTGTACCCTCAGAAAGGGCGGCACAGATTAATAACCTGTGAGCGACACTTTTGGATGGCGGTGCGGTGATTTCACCCATAGCCACCGAAGGTGTAATACTTACATTCATTTTTTCACCTTCTCAATTAGTGCATCAATAGCCTCAAGATATCCGTCAGTGCCTTTTCCTGTTATTGTTTTAAAACAAGCCTGACGTATATAGCTAATCTGTCGGAAATCCTCGCGGGTTGAGAGGTCGGAAATATGAACTTCAACCGTCGGGATACCAACTGTTTTCAAAGCATCAAGAAGTGCAATGGATGTATGTGTATATGCACCGGGATTAATAACAATGCCATCAAAAACACCGTAAGCAAACTGAATATTATCCACCAAATCACCTTCGTGGTTGGACTGATAGCACTTGACTGTCAGACCCTTCGACTTGGCGTAATTTTCAATTTTTTCAATAAGGGTTCCATAGGTTTCCTTACCATAAATATCGGGTTCTCGTATACCCAACATATTAAGGTTAGGACCGTTAATCACAAGAATATTCATTGAAATCCGCCTCAATTCTTTCCGCAACCTCGTCTATTGTACCACTACCATCAATAACAACGTCCGCACACTGAAGGTAAAGTGAATAACGCTCATTAAATCTCTTTTTAAGCGCTTCATCATCTCTTGATAAGGGTCTGTCAGCTGTGGCAACAAGTTTTTCAAGAGGTCTGTTTATAAAATAAATTCTGCCGTTTTCTTTTAAAGTATCTGTATTTTCCTTATTAAGTATTGCTCCGCCACCTGTTGCAATAACGTGATTATTACGTGATGACACAGAGAAAACTTCTTCTTTTTCGATTTTTCTGAAGCCCGTTTCACCTATTTCAGAAAAAATCTCTGTTATAGTCTTGTTTTGAACCTCGACTATCAAATCATCCGTATCAACAAATGATTTTGAAAGTTTTTGGGAAAGGCGCTTTCCCACAGTTGTTTTACCGCTACCCGGCATCCCCACAAGCACTATATTCATTTTATTTTTATATAAATTCTTGAAAATGCTTTCAACCTTTTCATTATCTATAGGGGTATCTATAAACTTTTCTACCGCGTAAGCTGCCTGAGAAACAAGCATATAAAGACCGCCCGCAGCTACAACACCCAACTCTTTCGCATCGCATATAAGCTTAGATTTCAAAGGATTATAAACCGCATCAAAAACCGCTTCAAGAGAAGTAAAGCTTTTTAAATCCACTGCAGAATTACCGATATTAGGAAACATTCCACAAGGTGTAGTGTTAATTACAATTTCAAAATCTGTATATTTTTCGTATACATATTCGTACGTAACGTAACCTGACTTTTCCTGACGCGAAACCTTAACAACCTCTTTTGCACCTAAAAACGTAGCAACTGCCACGGCAGTATTTGACGTACCGCCGCTGCCTAAAACAAGAACTTTTTTATCCTTGAGGCTTACGTTTTCTCGTTCAATAAGTGCTTTTAATCCATAAAAATCAGTATTATAGCCATAAAGCTTTCCGTTGCGGTTTACTACTGTATTTACTGCATTGATACTTTTGGCTTCAGGCGAAATCTCATCAAGAAAAGGTATAATTTCCTGTTTGTAAGGAATTGTCACGTTAATAGCTTTAAAATCTTTTTTATCGAAAAAATCCTTCAGCTTTTTTCGTTCAATTTCAAGAATTTCATAACTATAATCTGCAAGAGCATTATGTATTTCCTTGGAAAAGCTATGCTTTAAATGCTCACCAATACAACCATATTCCATACCTTACACCAACCAATCGGTACCGAATTTCTGGGAAAGTAAATCGCAAAGAGTAATGGCAACAATACTGTCCACAACCACTCTTGCACGATGTACTATACAGGGATCGTGTCTGCCTGTAACGTTCAAAGTTACTTCTTCACCATTAAGAAAATCAATGGTGTTTTGCTCTTTTGAAATAGAAGGCGTGGGCTTTACGGCACAACGGAAAATAAGTGGCATACCATTTGAAATACCGCCGTTGATACCGCCATTATTGTTGGTCTTAGTAGTAATAACACTATTTTCAATTTGGAATTGGTCGTTCATTTCACTACCATACATATCGGCACAACCAAAGCCTGCACCGAACTCAACTCCCTTGATAGCAGGAATTGAGAAAAGCCCGTGGGAAATAAGGCTTTCAAGAGAGTCAAACCAGGGTTCACCAACACCCGCAGGAACACCTGTAACAACTGTTTCAAGTACACCGCCCACGCTATCGCCCTCTGATGCCGCTTTTTCGATAGCGGAAATCATTTTGGTTTTGGCAGTTTCGTTTAAAACAGGAAACTTTGCATTGGAAAGGTATTTTATATCATTATCATAATCTGAAAAATCATCATCGGCTACTGTGGCGCACTTTTTAATATGAGTACCGATTAAAATACCTTTATTTTTCAATAAATCAACGGCAATGGCACCTGCTGCAACGAGACCTGCAGTGATTCTGCCACTGAAATGTCCACCACCGCGATAATCCTCAGCACCATTATATTTAATGAAAGCGGTATAATCCGCGTGACCGGGACGGGCTTTGCCGTATTTCTTGGAATAATCTCCTGACTTTGTATTTTCATTGGGAATTATAACGCAAATGGGTGTACCGGTTGTTTTGCCGTTAAAAACACCACTGACAATACTGAATTTATCAGTTTCTTGCCTTGGTGTGGAAATTTTACCGAAAGGTCGACGCAAATCAAGTTGATGAACAATAAATTCCTCATCCACTTTAACCCCCGCCGGAAGTCCATCAACAATAGCACCAATAGCCGCCCCGTGACTTTCACCAAATAGGGTTACACTTACGTTATTACCGAAAGTGTTTTTCACCTTAATACGCCTCCTCAATTATTTTCGGGAGTTCTGAAAATTCTACAAAATCAAATTCAAAACTACCTATATCATTAACGCGAACCACATTGACTCCGTCCGCATCCGCTTTTTTGTCGTGTTTTAAAGCAGATGCAAGAATTTCGGGAGTAATATTTATGCTATAAGGTAACGAGTACTTCTTTAAAACCTCAGCCAAACGTTTTCTTGTCTCTTTTGACGAAAAAGCCATCATTCCTAAAGCTACACACTCACCGTGTAACAAATCACCAAGCCCTGTTGCGGTTTCAATTGCGTGGCCTATGGTATGACCGAAGTTAAGAACTCGCCTTAAGCCCTGTTCTTTTTCATCCTGTTCAACCACATATTTTTTTATAAGCAATGATTTTTCAATAACTTTATCTATTTTCTCGTAAGCATTCCGGGTTTCTATGAGTTCAAAAAGCGTAGCATCGGAGGTAGCACCCATTTTTATACTTTCTGCAAGTCCGTTATTAAACTGTCGAACTGAAAGTGTTCTAAGAACATCGGGGTCAATTATAACCTTTGCAGGTTGATAAAATGCTCCTACAATATTTTTGTAGCCACCAAAATCTATCGCGGTTTTACCACCTATTGATGAATCCACCTGTGATAAAAGAGTAGTAGGAATATTATAAAATGTAATCCCTCGCATATAAGTTGATGCCACAAAGCCCGATAAATCACCAACAACTCCCCCACCAACTGCAACAACGCAATCATTACGTGAAAAATCGTTTTCACATAAACAGGCAAGAAGTTCTTTATACGTATCAAAATTCTTACTTCTTTCACCTTGAGGTATTGTTTTGATAATATTGTTCGGAAACTGTTCCGAAACAAGTTTTGAATATTCCTCGGGAACACCGTCATCCGTCACAATAAGTGCGCGTTTTTTCACATCGCAAAGTTCACTTATCTGCTTTAATGCTCCGCGTTCAAGAACTATATCATAACTTCCCGTGGAAGTCTTAACCGTTATAATCATAAGCCTGACGTTTTACCGTCCGCCCCCTTTTATATTGTTTGTTCCTTAGGGTAACGACCAACAAGTCGAACATTGGTGCAAACCGTTGAAAGTTTTTCAATCATTGTTTTTTCCGCTTCTGGCGTAAGATGACCTTCGCCTTCAAGGAAGAAATAGTAATTCCAGATAACGTCCTTAGATGGTCTGCTCTTAAGTGCTTTAAGGTTGTAGCCACATTCACCGAAAACGGATACTGCTTTACCTAGAGAACCCGCCTCATCGCGAACCGTAAACAATACAATAAAGTTGTTAAGGTTTGGTGTGTTATCGCGTGGTACTCTTGAAAACACAGCAAAACGGGTTGTATTTGCACTATCCTTATTGATTTTTCGGTCGATAAGTTTCAAGCCATATTCGTTACCCGCCTCAAGACTGCAAATAACACCCAAGGTATCATCCTGTTTTTCTGCAACGATTGATGCCGCAACCGCAGTGTTCACTGTTTCTTCGGTGGTGTAGCCTTTTTCCTCAATAAATTCAGCACACTGACCGAGTGCCTGAGGATGACTCAGAACTTTTTTGATGTTCTTACCATCTGCATTCTGGGTACCAAAAAGATGTTGCTCGATACCCATATCATAAACACCATTTATATAAAGAGTTCCGAAATAGGTTAAATCCATAACTCTTGCAACGTCGCCCTCATAACTGTTTTCAATAGGCAATACCGCAACATCACATTCACCCTTTTCAACCGCCTTGTAAGCTGACTTAAAATCGGGATAGGATACAGGAACAGAGTCGGGGAAAATCCTTTTCACAGCAATTTCTGCAAAAGCACCCTTCACGCCCGAAAAAGCAACACGGGTTCCGTCTATTATTTTATGTTGATAATCCTTGGAAAGCTTCATTGTGTTTTTCAAAAAGCTTATGTAATAGGAACGAATTTCATCATCTTCAACAAGGGCACTGTTAGTGTCAATAAGTTGATTTTCCCTCGACATATCCTCAATGGGTATTCCGTTGATTTTTTTATACTCAGCAACATCAACCGCAGCCCTCATTCTTTTCTCAAAGAGCTTTGCAATCTCTTTGTCAACTTCACCGATGGTCTCTCTTGCCTCGCGAAATTTTTTATCGTAATCAGTCATTATTATAATCCTCGTAAAGTTCCCTAAATGCTTTAAGTGAACGTTTAATTAAATCTGTATCTACGCAATAAGCAATTCTTACAAAACCGGGGCAACCGAAGTCATCACTGGGTACAAGAAGAAGTTCGAATTTCTTTGCTCTTTCGTAGAATTTATAAGCATCCTCATCAAGAGATTTTACAAACATATAGAATGCACCGTCAGGTTTAATTACTGTGTAACCGATGTCTGTAAGTCCATCATAGAGGATTTTTCTGTTTTCTTCATACACAGATACATCTGCAGTATCGTTAAGACACTCAGCAATGGTGTACTGCATAAGGCTTGGTGCACACACATAACCCAATGCACGTCCTGAACCGCAAATAGCTGCAAATACATCAGCACATTCCTTCATTGTGGGTGAAACGAAGATATAACCAATTCTTTCACCGGGTAAGGAAAGCGCTTTTGAATATGAATAGCATACAAAAGAGTTGTCATAATATGCAGGAATATACGCAACCTTTTCGTCAGTAAAAACAAGTTCTCTATAGGGCTCATCGGAAATAAGGAAGATTTCTTTCCCATATTCTTTCTGTTTCTTGTTGAGTAATTCCGCTAATTTTGTAACATCCTTTTCAGGAACAATAACACCCGAAGGGTTGTTGGGAGAGTTTATAATAACTGCTTTTGTATTGGGATTAATGCTTTTCTCCAAAAGCTCAAAATCAATCTGCAAATCGTCATTTTTACAGCTTACGGGAACAAATTTTGCGCCTGATTGCTCAACAAAAACTCTGTACTCGGGGAAGAATGGTGCAAAAGCAATTACTTCGTCCCCTTCCTCTGCAATAGCATTGAGCGTAATGCTAAGAGAAGCTGCCGCACCACAGGTCATATAAATAAGGTTGGGTGTTGCTTCAACCTGAAATTTATTTTTGATATTCTCCGCAATTGCCGTTCTTACTTTTAAATCACCTGCACCTGAGGTATAACCATGAAGCACCTCTGCGGGAGTTTCAGCAATAAGTCTGTTCATGACATCAGTAACCTTCTGAGGTGCGGGTACACTGGGGTTACCTAAACTGAAATCAAAAACATTTTCGGCCCCAATTTCGTTTTTACGGACTCTGCCATATTCGAAAATCTCACGAATAACCGAGCTTTTTTTACCTAATTCCAACATTTTCTGTGATAACATAATCTTAAAACTCCTAAAAAAATATTTAAATAAAAAGTCCGCAAACCGATATACTTTTTAAGCATAGCAGAATGCGGACTGGCTATATACAATTCGTTGCAATTACTTGCATTTACGAGGAGTACACAGACAATCCATAGTATAATAATAAAATCGTTTATTAAAGCTATAAAACATCTGTTTCACCTCTCAAATCAAGATAGGCACATTTTACTCCTATGTTTTTTATTTGTCAAGTAAAAGTGTACATTTTTTTAATAATTATACAAAAATCATTTCTCTGCCTTTTCAACAATTTCCGCAAAGCCGTAAACAATGGCAGAAAGAAATCTTGCAAGAACTATAAGTATAATAAGGACCGTTATGATAGGAAGCACGAGAAGTGCAATCAATTCAAAACCTACATAAACGCCTAACACAACCGTACCTATGCCAACAAATGTAATGGCAAAGAAAATATTAATAACAAAAAGCAAAATAGAAAAACGCTTAAGCGACGCGGAACAGTTTCTGAAAAACTTAATTCCACCTTCTTTTTGGGTTTGTGTAGTTTCTGCATTTTGGGTTTCAGGTGTTGCGGTTACTTCCGCAACAGATTCTTTAATAATGTTTTCGCTCATTTCAATTCTCCTTTATTAATACCAACCGTCATCAATATCCCCCGACTGAACTTCAACGCCATTCATTCTAGGTGCTGTAGTTGTAGTATTAAGGGGTTTATTTTCTTTAGTTGTTGTGGTTGAATCTTTAGTTGTAGAGGTATTATTTTTATCCTCTTGGGTTGTTTTATCTACAGTTGAAGAAGTTGTAGATGATGCAGATGATGGAGCAGTCGTAGAAGGTGCAGAAGTTGTTTTCGCGGGTTTGGTTATAGTACCAATAGCATTCTGCTGTGCAGCTTCAGTAACTTCAGGAGGAATGGTATTTTCTTCGTTATCATATACTTCCTTTAAGGAGAGTTGACCGTTAGCCCATACGTAAGCCACAATTTTAACTTCATCGTTTATAGTGTTGGTTGAATAAACAACCTGATTATCCGCATCAACGGAAATATTAGTTAATCCCGAAAGAGAAACTGAGAAATCAAATTTCTTGCTTGTGGCATTGAAAAGCCAGCAATAATAATAAATTGTGTCGCCATTTACAGAAACTGCAATGTAGAAGTCAGGTTGACCATCGAAGTTCATATCCGTAAACTCAGCGTGGGACTTAGCATAAGCTAAATCAAAAGCATAACCTGCGTTTGAAGGATAATTCAGTGTCTGATACTCCTCGCCATTGTTTTTAATGACTGTATTTTCTGCACCAACTTCTGCGGTGAAGACGAAATCACCATTCGTAACAGAAATAACGTTGCTTTCGCTTGTCTCGGTGGGGTCATTTTCATTATCCTTACCACAGGAAACAAACACAGTTAAAACTAGAGAAACACAAATAATAAGTGAACATAATGCAAATATCTTTTTCATAATATCCTCCGCAATTAAAAACTAACACCTGCATCGCGCAAAGCGGTTTCAAGTGCATTAATATCCTTTTTATAGACAAAACCGTTCATACCGTAATCTGTAGCACCTTTGATATTTTCGGGCATATCGTCAATAAAAAAGCATTCCTCTGCTTTGAGTGAAAATTTATTGCAAAAAGCTTCGTAAATCTCGGGTTGAGGTTTAAGAAGTTTGTACAAACAAGAAACAAACATACCATCCATCAACGAAATTGCAGGTATATCGAGATATCTGTCAAAAAATCTTGGTGTGGCATTTGAAAGAAGGTAAACATTGTAGCCTGCAGCCTTAAGACGTTTAACTAAATCCTCCATATCAGGAAAAGGTGGCATATAATCATAAAAATCCGATAACATTTCAGTTATGAGTTCACGGGTTTCGGGAGGAAGTTTTGGTAGAACCTCCACAGTATATTCATCGGAACGTCTGCGACCTGCATCGAATTCACGCCAGATGGGATTTTTAAAAACCAACTCGTTTAAAATAGCATGGTGTTCGGGTGCAAAGCACTCATTTAACGTACGTTCGAAGTTAAAATCAATTAAAACTCCGCCCATATCAAAAACAATATTTTTAATCAAAACACATCAATCCTAATTCTATATAGATACATTATAACATTTATAAAATTTTTTTCAACATTTCTAAAAAAAATTTAAAATTTCGCTTTTATTTTTTTACAAATGTGTTATACTAAAGACTCAATAATGATCGGGGGTATACAAATGAAAGTTATCATTTTAAAAACTGCAGATGAAATCGGTGTTGAAGCCGCAAAAATCTTTACAGATGAAGTGAAAAATAATCCTTCATGTGTACTTGGTCTTGCTACAGGTGCTACACCTATTCCTACTTATAAAAACATCCAGAAGACCTTTAATGAAGGTGGCATCTCTTTCAAGGACGTAAAAACATACAACCTTGACGAATATTGTGACTTACCCAAAGAGGACAAAAACAGCTACTATACATTCATGCACGAGCAGTTATTCAACGGTCTTGACATTCTTGAAGAAAACGTTCATTTCCTTGACGGCAACGCTACAGACTGTGAAGCAGAATGCAAGAGATACGATGACGAAATCAATAATGCAGGCGGTATTGACATCCAGCTTCTCGGTATCGGCAACAATGCTCATATTGGTTTCAATGAACCTGCTGACAAGTTCACAAATGGTTCCTTCAAAGTTCAGCTTACAGAAAGCACAATCGAAGCAAATAAAATTTATTTCGATGAAAACCCCATGCCTCGCTATGCTTTAACAATGGGTATCAAACAGATTATGTCTGCAAAGAAGGTTGTTCTTATTGCAACAGGCCCCAAAAAGGCTGAAGCAGTACGCAATATGATCGAAGGTCCTGTTACCGCACAGGTTCCCGCTTCAATTTTACAGGAACACAATGACGTAGTTATCTTCCTTGATGAAGAAGCAGCATCACTTCTTAAAAAATAATTCAAATCATAAAAATCAATGCACGGGTTTTGAATCCGTGCATTGATTTTTTTGATGTGTTTTATGTAATTATCAGTGTATATGATATATTACCCTGGTTTTCATAAACCTCGAATCGTATAAATGAATTGTTGATGGTTCGTGTAAGATAATAGCATTCATTCTGAGAATCGTAGTTTTCAGTAATGAGGGTATCCCCCGTTTCAATAAAAAATTGCCATATCATATTTGGTAAAAAATTACCGGGAAGAATATCCTTTTCAAAAGAATGAACAAGACCCGAATAATTAACCTCACAGCTCTGTGGAGTTATTTTATAAACAATACCGTCATAGGCGGTATTGTTTTTTTTAAAAGTCAGTTCCAGAACACTTCGTGTAAACCGAAGACTGACATCATACACATTTTGATTATAGGTCAGTTGAACGTCCTTAATTTCATTAAAATTAACTTCCGTATGCGTGTGTTTTTTTAAAGGATTTGAGCATGATGTGAACAACACAATACACAAAATTGTCAAAACACATATTCTAACGGTTGGTTTAATCGACAACACCCTTTTCAATCATAGAGTATACTTTGGGTAAAGACTTGGCACAATCCGTAGGCAACATAGAATATTCGGAAAAAACATCTTTTAGAAGATCTGCACTCATACCGTGAACGAATGCACCGAGAGTAGCACTTTTAAATAAATCCCCCTTAAAGCCAGGTGTAAGCCCTGCAATAATTCCTGAGAGCAAATCTCCTGCCCCGCCTTTGGAAAGTCCGCTATTACCGGTCTTGTTGATATAAACACTATCTGATTCGGAGTTACAGATAATCGTTTCGTGACCCTTCAAAAGAAGATTGACTTTATATTCTTCACAAAAATCCACAACAGTTTTAAGACGGTCTCGCTCAATTTCATCAACAGTTTTACCTGTAAGACGAGCCATCTCACCAGGATGGGGTGTAAGGAGAATTGGTGCTTTGGCATTTTTTAGTGTTTCAATATAAGAAGACACACAATTAATAGCATCTGCATCTAAAATCAACGGTTTTTCACAAGTTGAAACAAGTTTTTCGACGAGACGTTGTGGTCCGAATCCGGTACCAATGCCACAACCAACCATAACTACGTCTGCTTTTTCCGCTACATCCATAACCTTGTAAATATCACTTGCGTGCATTGTACCGTCTTCATCTGTTGCCAAAGGTAAAAAGAGGTTTTCGGTAAGTCTTGAGGTCAGTGGATTATACAGAACATCAGGAAAAGCTAACGAAACAAGTCCTGCTCCGCTACGCAAGGCACCTTCAGTTGCGAGAACACAACACCCAACCATATTTTTACTGCCACACATTAAAAGAACTTTGCCAAATGTACCTTTATTGCCATTTATATCCCTTGTGGGTAACAAAGCCTTAGCAGACTGAAGATTCAAAGATCCAATAACCATAAAATCACCTCTGTAATTTACGATTATATTACCCCTGTCGTTTTGTGTCAAGCAACAAGAATATCCTCAACTTTTGAAGCTTTGTTAATATTCTTAAGCATCTGAGCATATTCCTCATTGTACTGTACAGTGCAGATATCCTCAACTTTAGCATTTGATTTATTATTCTTCTTTTCCTGAACTGTTAAGTAAAGCGCTTTGAAGAAAGCTTTAACGTATTTCTTTACTTTACGTTCAAACTTAATTAAATCTTTTTCCCTGAAAATTGCGTAAGAACCGATGAGAATAAGTGTTAACATAAGAACTATCTGTAATGATGCGAATGTAGTCATAAAATAAACCTCCGAACAAATAACGAACATTTGTTTTTGTGTTTTCATTATAGCACCTTTTTCGCCAAAGTCAACACAAATGTTTCGTTTATTTTCATTTTTTAGTCCTTTTTTCGGTACTTTATCGGTCTTTTTTGTGTTTTTTAAGATTTTTTGTAGTATTTTTCCGAAAAAAGTCTTGAATAAAAAGAAGCTAATTATGGCATAAACCGAACATATCTTCTAATAATTTGAACAAAAATTTTCTTGAGATTTTTTTAAATAGGTATTTATCTTTTATTATAAATAATGTATAATATGAAGGATAATATGCAAATATGACTTTTTTGAGGTATAAATATGTTTGTAGATAAAGCGAAAATAAGAATTATAGCAGGTAACGGCGGTAATGGTGCCGTTGCTTTCCACAGAGAAAAATACATCAATGCAGGCGGTCCTGATGGTGGTGACGGCGGCAGAGGTGGTAACGTCGTTTTTCAGGTTGATGACAATCTGTCCACTCTCTCCGATTTCCGTTATAAGAGAAAATACAAAGCCCAGAGCGGTGAAAACGGCAGAGGTTCACACTGTAACGGCAGAAAGGGCGAAGACCTTATAATCAAAGTTCCTCGCGGTACTGTTATCAAAGAGGTTGAAACCGGTTTCGTTATGGCGGATATGAGTGTTGACGAAACCTTTATTGCTGCAAAAGGTGGTAAAGGCGGTTGGGGTAACTCACACTTTAAAACTTCTACAAGGCAGACTCCCCGATTTGCAAAAGACGGTGCACCGGGTGAAGATTGGGAAGTAACACTTGAACTTAAAATGTTGGCAGACGTTGGTTTAATCGGTTTCCCCAATGTTGGTAAATCCACTTTGATTTCTATTGTAAGTGAAGCAAAGCCCATTATTGCCGACTACCATTTCACCACTCTTATCCCCGTTCCCGGTGTAGTAAGAATGGGTCCTGAAAGCAGTTTTGTTATGGCGGACATACCGGGTATTATTGAGGGTGCAAGCGATGGTGTAGGTCTTGGTCACGAATTTTTAAGACATATTGAACGTTGCCGTTTGCTTGTTCACATTGTTGACGTTGCTGGTAGCGAAGGCAGAGACCCCATCGAAGACTTTGAAGCAATTAACGCAGAGCTAAAAAAATACAACGAGGAGCTCATAAACTATCCACAGATTGTTGCCGGTAATAAAATTGACCTTGCAACCGATGAACAAAGAGAAACCTTCAAAGAATATATACGCACTAAGGGGCTTGACTATTACGAAATTATCGCCCCCATTGCAGAGGGTACTCAGGAGCTTATAAACGCAGTTGCTGCAGAACTTCAGAAACTCCCCCCTGTAAGAATTTATGAAAAACAGGAAATCACACCCAAAGAGATTTTCCGTAATGCAAAGCAGGATTATAAAATCCGTGTTGAGGGTGACGTTTTCATTGTTGAGGCAGAATGGCTCGGTAAAATACTTATGAAAACCGACCTTAACGACTACGAATCCTTGCAATACTTCCAGAATGTTCTGCAAACAAGCGGTATAATCAAATCACTTATCGATAAAGGCATTACCGAAGGTGACACCGTAAGTATTTACGACTTGGAGTTTGACTATGTTCCCTGATGAATCAAATATTTTAACCGAAATCTGCGAACCCTTAAGCGAAAAAGAGGCAAGAATGTACAGTCCCCTTACTTTAGCTTTTTTAGGCGATGCAGTATACAGTCTACTTGTCCGTAATATGTTGGCACTTTCTGCCAACAAGCCCACGGGTAAATTACATAAAGAATCTATAACATACGTTAATGCTGCGTTTCAGGCTCAGGCGGTAAAGGAGTTACTTCCCCACCTGACAGAAAATGAAGAATACATTTTCAAGCGCGGCAGAAACGCTCACAGTGCACACTCACCTAAAAATCAGAGTGATGCAGATTACCGTTACGCAACGGGTCTCGAAACTCTTTACGGATACTTATATCTGTGCGGTGAAACCCAAAGAATAAAAGAAATTTTCAATTTAAGTACCCACAAGGTTTATATTGAAAATCAAAATAATAAATAAGAGATATTTACTGAAAGGAAACTCAAAATGTCCCTTGTAAAAAAAGAAGATATACGAAATTTTTCAATTATTGCTCATATCGACCACGGTAAATCAACCCTTGCAGACAGATTACTTGAAATTACAGACTCTGTTTCCAAGCGCGATATGGAAGCACAGATTCTTGATGATATGGACCTTGAAAAAGAAAGAGGTATTACCATCAAGGCTCACGCTGTAAAGCTCGACTACAAAGCTAATGACGGCAAAACCTACAGACTTAATCTTATTGACACCCCCGGTCACGTTGACTTTAACTACGAGGTGTCACGTTCCCTTGCGGCTTGTGAGGGTGCAATACTTATTATTGACGCATCTCAGGGTATTGAGGCACAGACCCTTGGTAACACCTATCTTGCCCTTGACCACAACTTAGAGCTTGTACCTGTTATCAACAAAATTGACCTTCCCTCAGCAGACCCCGACAGAGTTGCAAATGAGGTTGAAGAAATAATCGGTTTACCTTGTGATACCGCACCCCGTGTTTCTGCCAAAACAGGTCAGAACGTTCAGGAGGTACTTGAACAGATTGTTGAACTTATACCCGCTCCCGAGGGTGACGACGATGCACCCTTACGCGCTTTGATTTTCGACTCTGTTTACGATAACTACAAGGGCGTTATTGTTTACGTGCGTATTGTTGACGGTACAATAAAACCCGGCGACACCATGAAAATGATGGCAACCGGTGCAGAATTTACAGTTGTTGAAACAGGTACTATGAAGGCAACGGGCCTTCAACCCACGGATAAACTTTGTTCAGGTGAGGTTGGTTACATTACCGCTTCCATCAAAACTGTTCGTGATGCGGTTGTCGGTGATACTGTTACCCTTTCCTCAAGACCTGCCGCAGAACCCTTACCCGGTTACAGAAAAGCAACACCCATGGTTTACTGCGGTATTTACCCGGCAGATGGTGCTGACTATGAGAACTTACACGAAGCATTGGAGAAATTGCAGTTAAACGACGCTTCACTATCCTACGAGCCTGAAACATCAGGTGCACTCGGTTTCGGCTTCCGTTGCGGTTTCTTAGGACTTTTACACCTCGAAATTATTCAGGAAAGACTTGAACGCGAGTATAATCTTGACCTTGTTACAACCGTTCCCAGTGTTGTTTACAAAATTCATCTTACCAGTGGTGAGGTTGTTGAGATTGACAACCCCACTCACTATCCCGATCCCGCTTTAATTGATTTCAGTGAGGAACCTGTTGCAGATGCTCACATCTACGCTCCTCAGGAATATGTCGGCTCGGTTATGGAACTTTGCCAGGAACGTCGCGGTACTTTCAAAAATATGGATTACATTTCAGGTGACCGTGTTGAGATTAAATACGATTTACCCCTTAATGAGATAATCTACGACTTCTTTGATGCACTTAAATCAAGAACACGAGGTTACGCTTCACTTGACTATGAAATATCCGAATATAAGCGTTCTAACCTCGTAAAACTTGACGTTCTCTTAAACGGTGATATTGTTGACGCACTTTCATTCATTGTTCACACCGACAAGGCTTACGGCAGAGCAAGAAAGATTGCAGAAAAACTCAAGGATAATATCCCCAGACAGATGTTTGAAATTCCCATTCAGATTGCCATCGGCGGTAAGGTTATTGCAAGAGAAACTGTTAAGGCTATGAGAAAAGACGTTCTCGCAAAATGTTACGGCGGTGACATTACACGTAAAAAGAAACTTCTTGAAAAGCAGAAAGAAGGTAAAAAGCGTATGCGCTCCTTCGGTTCTGTTGAAGTTCCCCAAGAAGCATTTATGGCAATTCTTAAACTTGACGAGGATTGATTTTTTGAAAAATAATTTTTTTGATATTTATTACCATAACCAAAATGCTCACCGTTTCTGTTACAGAAGCGGTGATATGGTATATGAGGAAGCTTTTACAAACGGGGCTTTTGTAACATGCGGTTGGAACAGTGCGGGATATCCCCTTAACGTGTTATGTGGTTTCCCCTCTTATATCAACTCAAAAAGATATGCAGAGCCTTTTGCTTTCAATATAGAAATAGACGGCGAAGGTCTCGATTTTGGTCTTGAGTTTATTGATTATTCAATTAATAAAACAGAAACAAATGAAGAATGTGTTATAACACTTAAAAGCACAAAAAAGCCCGTTGTTTTAAAGGTTCACACATTAATTGACGGCACACAGATGTTTTCACGTTGGATTGAAATTGAAAACACTTCCGACACCCCTTTAAAGGTAAGCCGTCTTTCGGTTTTAAGCGGTGCAATTGAATCCCTTGACGATGATGCTCTTGAAAGTGCCCAAAGCGTTAACGACGTTTATTCAATAGGCTATTTTGAAAATGATGCTTGGGGCAATGAGGGTCAGTTTAAATGGAATCCCCTTATCCCCGATGCAAAACTCATTGAATCCCGTTTTGGCAGAGACAGATTCCGCCATCCTCTTTTATTTATAAGAAACAACCTCACAGGCAAACTTTGGTTTTCGCAGATAGGTTTCAGCGGTGGTTACCGATACACTGTTGATTATAATGCACGTCCCGATAAATGCGATACCCACCTTTCTTTCAAGGCAGAAATTACGGGCTATAATCCCATTTACGTTATAACACCGAAAGGCACGTTCACCACACCTGTTGTGTATATGGGCCTTGTTCAAGGGAGCCTTGACGATGCAGTAAACGAAATGCATTCCCATATCCGCAAATCCGTTTTCATCCTCCCCGAGGAACAAAGCGACGTACACCTTATAAACTGCGGTATGGGTGCAGAACACACTATGAATATAGAGGACAGTACGGCTTTTATTGACCAATTTGCCCTTATGGGCGGTGAAATATTCACAATAGATGCCGGTTGGGAATGCCCACCCGATAAACAGGTTGAATGGGGCACCTACAACGGCAGAAACCTGCCCGACCCTGACCGTTACCCCAACGGAATAAAAGAATTACGTGATTACGCTCACAGTAAGGGACTTAAATTCGGCTTATGGGTTGACATTGAAAGCGTTGGTGAAAAATGTAACATACATAGTGAACACCCTGAGTGGCGAAGCCTTAACGTTTTTGGTGAAAGAACCGAAAAGTTCCTTGATATGTCAAACCCCGAGGTAAGCAAATGGGCTGAGGACGAACTTTCAAGAATAATTGAAGAATATGAGCTTGACCTATTAAGAGTAGACCATAACGTTGATTTTACCGAATATTTTGGAATTCGTGACACAGGGTACGGTATACCTGAATGTGTTTGTATAAAGCACAATGAAGCGGTTTACAAAATGTATGAAAGCCTGAAAAGGAAATTTCCCCATGTCATTTTTGAAAACTGTGCCGGTGGAGGCGGAAGAACTGACCTTGGTATGATGAAGAACTTTAACCATACCTGGGTTTCGGATTGGCAAAAAATGCCACGTTCAATCGCCATAACAAACGGTATGACAATGGCATTACCGCCCGAAAAGGTTGACAGACTTTTTGCAGGTATGGGTTGCCACACCATAGGCTCTTTGGATGCACATTTAAGAAACACAATGTTGGGGCATATTTCACTTAACGTAATCTCCCCCGCCGACGCTAAAGTGAACGAAAAGGCTATGGCGTTCATTAAGCATTCGACGGATGTTTATAAAAATTTCATAAGACCATTCCTTAGTGAAGCAAAAATATATCACCACACTCCCGACTTAAACAACAGTAATTATTCCGTTCTTGAAATATCCTCCCCCGACAAAACCAAGGGCGCAATTACCGTTATCACCCTTTGTGGCACCAATAAAAAAACAATTATGGTTAAGCCCAAAGGCATTGACGTTTCACGAGAATATAACGTCACCTTGGATAACGACCAACACACCTACACCATATCGGGCGAAAAGCTTAAACGCAATGGAATCGCCGTAGATATCAAATCATCACTTTCTTCGGAACTTGTTTTATATGAAGCGATATAAAAAATTCACCACAGGTTTTTGCCTGTGGTGAATTTCTTTTATAATACAGATTCAATTATATTTTTTAATTCGTCCGTTCCTTCGCCTTTTTCAGAGGAGAAAGGAATTATGGTTAAATTATCTCCAAACTCCGCCAACTCTTCTCTAAGGGCATTTTTACGCTCGTTATACTGTGTTTTGTTGAGCTTATCACTCTTGGTTGCCGCTACAATAAAAGGAAGACCTGCATCCTGTAAGAAACGCATCATAACGTAGTCATCTTCCGACGGCTTGTGGCGCATATCAACCAACTGTACAACAAGTTTTATATTACGGGGGCTTTGGAAATAGCCCTCCATCATTTCTGCCCAACGACGTTTTTCACCCTTGGCAACCTTTGCGTAGCCATAACCGGGAAGGTCAACAATTCGTACATCCTCAACCTTAAAGAAGTTAATGGTAATTGTTTTACCCGGCATAGAAGAAACTCTTGCAAGATTCTTTCTGTTGAAAAGTCGGTTAAGCATCGATGATTTACCAACATTTGAGCGACCTGCGAAAACGATTTCAGGTAAATCGGATTCAGGGATTTGCTTTAATGTGCCGAAAGCGGCTTCAAATTGAACTTTGTTATAATTCATTTTACACCTCTCTGCAATATACACCTGTGGATTTTTTATCGGTTTTTGTATTCTTGATGGGATTTGATTTTTTAGCAACTGTATTGCCCTTACAAGGGATTTTGCTTTCCTCTAAAGCAACACTGAGAACCTCATCAAGGTTGCTCACAGGGATAAACTCAATAGCTTTTTTTACTATTTCGTTTACCTTGTCCAGATCTGCTTTGTTTTCCTCGGGAATAAGAACAGTTTTCATACCGTTTTTGAACGCCGCAGTAGATTTCTCACGAAGACCGCCAATAGCAAGAACTTTGCCTCTTAAGGTAATTTCACCTGTCATAGCAACGGTTTTGTTAACCGCTCTGCCTGTTAAAGCAGATGCGAGAGCAGTTGTCATTGTAACACCTGCAGAAGGACCGTCCTTAGGTACTGCGCCCTCGGGAACGTGGATATGAATATCCTTAGTTTTATAAAAGTCTTTATCAATACCGAGAGCCTCTGCCCTGCTTCTGATATATGTAATAGCCGCCTTTGCAGACTCTTTCATAACGTCACCGAGAGAACCTGTTAATTCGAGCTTACCGCTACCTTCAAGAACCGCAACTTCAATCTGCATCATTTCACCACCAACGGCAGTCCATGCAAGTCCGTTTGCGGCACCTACCATATCATCAAAATCAAGTTTTGTGGTTTTGTAACGAGGTGCGCCTAAATATTCCTCTAAGGATGCGGGGTCAACAGTAATTTTACCCTCAAAGCCTTCTGCAAATTTAACCGCAGCTTTGCGGATTATTTTAGTAATGGTTCTGTCGAGGGTACGAACACCCGCCTCTTTAGTGTAATCAGAAATCAAGGTTCTGAGTGCACCGTCGGTAAATCTTATCATACGGCTATTCATGCCAAAATTCTTTACTTGTTTGGGTACAAGGTGTTTTTTCGCAATAGCAAATTTATCCTCTGCCGTGTAACTGTACAATTCAATTACTTCCATACGGTCATAAAGAGGACCGGGAATCTGTGAAGCATCGTTTGCAGTAGTAATAAAGAGAACCTTGCTCAAATCAAAGGGAACTTCAACGTAGTGGTCGGTGAAGGTATTATTCTGCTCACCGTCAAGAACTTCCAGCAATGCGGATGAGGGGTCGCCCTTATAATCACTGCCCAATTTATCAATCTCATCAAGAAGAATCAAGGGATTGGAAGTTTCCGCCTGTTCTATAGCGGTAATAATTCTACCGGGCATTGAACCGATATAAGTCTTTCTGTGACCGCGGATTTCCGCTTCATCACGCACACCACCCAATGAAATACGCACGTATTTTCTGCCCAAAGCCTTAGCAAGGGATTTGGCAACAGATGTTTTACCAACACCGGGAGGACCTACAAGGCACAGAATCTGAGCATTGGCATCGGGAGCGAGTTTTTTTACGGCAATAAGCTCAATAACTCTTTCCTTAACATCCTGAAGTCCGTAATGGTCCTTATCAAGAATTTTACGTGCCGCCGCAACGTCGAGGGAATCCTCGGTGTAAACACCAAAAGGTAAGCTTGTTACCCTTTCAAGATATGTACGTGTTACATTGGATTCGGGACTACCGGGCGAAGTTTTGATAAGTCTGTCGCATTCCTCGTAAAGTTTCTTTTTAGACTTTTCATCAATGGGTAATGCGGATATCTTTTCTTTATACTTATTAGCCTCAGCTACGGGTGAATCGTCATCACCGAGTTCGTTAGAAATAACCTTCATTTCCTCACGAAGATAATATTCTCTTTGGTTTTTATCCATTTTTTCCTGAACTTTATCTGAAATTTCAAGTTCAAGCTTGAGAACTTCGGTTTCCTTCGATAAAATACCGCAGAGCATCTCGGCACGTTTCATTACGTCAAGTTCATTGAGAAGTCTTTGTTTATCGGCAACTTCAAAATGAAAATGACCTGCAATATCGTCAGTTACGTCTGCAATATTCTCTTCTTCAAGAATTGCAAGGAAAATTTCCGGTGCAATTCGAGGACTTACTGAGATATACTCGTCAAATCTTGATTTAAGAGTTCTTAAGGTTGCAACAGTAAGAGGGTTTTCGTTGTCGGGATAAACCTCTGGAAGTCTTTGAACAAGGGCACGAAGGGAAATACGCTCCCTTGTAACCTCTTTAACACAAGCTCTATAAAGACCCTCTACCACAATTTCAAAATTGCTACTCTCGGCGGAACCTGAAATCTGCTTGATTTCAGCAACAACACCAACTTCACTCAATTCTGAAAACTTGGGGTCTTCTACCCTTGCATCCTTTTGCGAGACGAGGAAAATCTTTCTGTCCTCAGTTTCAATTGCGGATTTTATTGCTCGTACTGATTTTAATCTGCCCACCTCAAAGCTCATGGTCTGCTCGGGGAAAATAACAAGATTCCTAAGAGCGAGAACAGGCAATGTTTCGGGCTGATAGATTTTTTCTGACATGTTAACTCCTGTAATTTAACACAGGGTGACGTACCCAAAAAGATAAATCACCCTGAAAGTAGTTTGGTTTTAAACCGCTTTATTGTTTTCTTTAGGTTTCTTTAAGTAAACGGGTTCTGCTTTACCGTCTACTACATCGGCAGTAACTTTAACTCCTGCAACCGACGGGTCGGAAGGTACGCTATACATAATTGGTATAAGGATACTTTCCATAATGGAGCGAAGACCACGAGCGCCCGTTTCCCTTTCAATTGTAAGTTCTGCCACTCTCTTAATAGCATCATCAGTAAAGTTAAGTTCCACTTTATCCATTTTAAGAAGGCTTACATACTGTTTCAAAAGGGCGTTTTTAGGTTGGGTAATAATATTAACAAGTCCGTCCACATCAAGGTTTTCAAGGCTTGTAATAACAGGAATACGACCCACAAGTTCAGGAATAAGACCGAATTTAACTAAATCCTGAGGTATAACCTTAGCGTACATATCCATAGATTTAAGTTGACTCTTGGAGTGAAGTTCACCGCCGAAGCCTAAAACCGTTTTACCAAGTCTGTCTTCAACGAGTTTTTCGATTCCCGAGAAAGCTCCGCCACAGATAAATAAAATCTTAGAAGTATCAATCTGTATAAACTCCTGTTGAGGATGCTTTCTGCCACCCTGAGGAGGTACGTTAGCAACAGTACCCTCAATGATTTTAAGAAGCGCTTGTTGTACACCCTCACCGCTTACGTCACGGGTAATAGATGTGTTCTCGGACTTTCTGCCGATTTTGTCGATTTCATCAACATAAATAATACCATGTTCTGCTTTTTCAACGTCAAAGTCTGCCGCCTGAATAAGACGAAGAAGGATGTTTTCAACGTCCTCGCCCACATAACCTGCCTCGGTTAACGTAGTAGCATCCGCAATAGCGAAAGGTACGTCAAGAATCTTGGCAAGAGTTGAAGCAAGTAATGTTTTACCCACACCTGTAGGTCCGAGCATAAGCACGTTACTCTTATTTATCTCAACATCATCGAGTGAATTACAATATATTCTTTTATAATGGTTATAAACTGCCACGCTTAAAACCTGTTTAGCCGCATCCTGACCAATAACATATTCGTCAAGAGCTTTCTTGATTTCAACAGGCTTGGGAAGTTTTTTGGTAGGTTTGGTTGTTGCCTTCTTCTGTTTTGCAGGTACGCTTTCAACGATTTCCATACACATCTCAACGCAGACATCACAAATGTACACATCGGGACCGGATATCATTCGTTCAACCTGGTCGGCAGATCTGCCACAGAAGGAACACCTTACCTTTTTATCTTTTGAATCTTCTCGTGCCAAAAAAGCTCACCCTTATCTTTTTTCGATTATTTTATCTGCAATACCGTATGCTACGGCTTCCTCTGCAGTAAGCCAATTATCACGCTCAGTATCTGCAAAAATTTCTTCGACACTCTTACCTGTGTTTTCGGCAAGAATTTTATTCAAACGTTCTTTGGTTCTCTTGATATGATCTGCAGCAATAAGAATCTCTGTTGCCTGACCCTTAGCACCACCGAGAGGCTGATGAATCATAACCTCTGCATTGGGGAGAATGTAACGTTTACCTTTTGCGCCGGATGAGAAAAGGAATGCACCCATGGATGCGGCCATACCCATACAGATTGTAGAAACATCACATTTGATGTACTGCATTGTATCGTAAATAGCAAGACCTGCGGTTACGCTTCCACCGGGACTGTTAATGTAAAAATTAATATCCTTTTCGGGGTCCTGACCTTCAAGATAAAGCATCTGTGCTACGATTATACTTGCGGTAGCATCGTTTACTTCATCAGAAAGAACAATGATTCTGTCATTAAGAAGTCTTGAAAAAATGTCATAAGAGCGTTCACCACGGTTGGTCTGCTCAATAACGTAAGGAACAAGTGCCATAATGTTAACCTCCTAGCAATAGTAACAGGATGATTATTGGAGTGTTTTAACCAATTTAAACACTTCATAAAAATATACATATACCGCCGCAGTTATTACTGTGGCGGCATATTATTAATTATTCAGCGTCGTCTGCCTTTTCTGCAGTTTTCTTTGCTGTGGTCTTTTTAGTTGTTGTTTTCTTTGCGGGAGCCTTTTTTGCCGCCGGCTTTTCTTCCGCTGCAGCGTCGTCTGCCTTAGGAGCAGCTTTTTTCTTTGCACCTGCAACTGCGGTATCTTTTACGATGTCCATCGCTTTTCTGCAAGCAAGATCAGCTTTAACGTCGTCAGAAGAAATGAGAGTTTTGATTTTCTCGATAGGCATACCGTATGCATCTGCATAAGTCTTAAGTTCTGTTTCAACATCTTCATCAGAGATTTCGATGTTTTCAAGAGCTGCAACTTTTTCAAGAGCAAGGCGGAGTTTAACCTGTTTCTCTGCACCGTCTTTGTAGCTGTCGCGAAGAGCAGCAACATCCATACCGAGGTACTGGAGATACATATCAAGCTGAAGACCCTGTGAACGGAGTCTGTACTCAAACTCGTTAATCTGGTTGTCTATTTCTTTCTCAATCATTACTGCAGGGATTTCTGCAACAACGTTATCAACAAGAGTATCCATAACTGCATTTTCGAATGCACGATCAGCAGCAGCTTCTTTTCTTGCTTTAATTTCTTCTTCAAGGTGCTTTTCGTAATCTGCTACTGTGTCAAATTCGCTTACATCCTTAACGAACTCATCGTCGTATTTGGGAAGCTCCTTCTTCATAATCTTGTGAAGCTTGATTTTGAAAACAACTGC
>JAZQZU010000045.1:0-8202 GCA_045634165.1 Acutalibacteraceae bacterium | reverse complement strand
TGAAATGGTTACCGTAGTAAGCGTTAAGGTACATTTCTTTGATTTGGCTCATAAGAGGATAACGGGGGTTAGCACCTGTAGACTGGTCGTCGAATGCCTGTTCAACCATTTCGTCAAGGTTGTCAAGGAATGCCTTTTCGTCAATACCGTAATCTTTGATTGTGTTCTTGATACCAACAGTAGCCTTAAGGTCGTTGATAGCCTTAATAAGGTTTTCAAGTTTTTCTGTATCGTTGCTACCGCCGAGGCCAAGGTAATCAGCGATTTCTGCGTAACGAGCAAGAGTATGAGGATGGTCATACTGTGAGAATGTACCCATCTTTGCGGGAGCTTCGCTTGCATTGAAACGGAGTACTTCTTCAATCATAAGAGCGTTAGCTACACCGTGAGGAAGGTGGTGGAAAGCACCAAGTTTATGTGCCATTGAGTGACAAATACCAAGGAATGCGTTAGCAAATGCCATACCTGCCATTGTTGCGGCGTTAGCCATTTTTTCTCTTGCTTCAATGTCTGTCTGACCATTTTCGTATGCACGGGGAAGATATTTGAAAATGTTCTTAAGAGACTGAAGTGCAAGACCATCTGTGTAGTCTGTTGCGAGCATTGCTGCGTATGCTTCAACTGCATGAGTTACAGCGTCGATACCTGATGCAGCAGTGAGGCCCTTAGGAGCGGACATATGGAAATCAGTATCAATAATTGCCATATTGGGAAGAAGCTCATAGTCAGCAAGAGGATATTTAACACCTGTCTGCTCGTCTGTGATAACTGCGAAAGGTGTTACTTCAGAACCTGTACCTGCAGATGTGGGAACTGCGATGAAGTATGCTTTCTCGCCCATTTTGGGGAATGTGTAAACTCTCTTACGGATATCGATGAAGCGCATCGCCATATCCATAAAGTCTGCTTCGGGATGTTCATAAAGAACCCACATAATCTTAGCAGCGTCCATTGCGGAACCACCACCGAGAGCGATAATTGTGTCGGGCTTGAATGCTGCCATCTGAGCTGCACCGCTCTTAGCATTTTTAAGTGTGGGGTCGGGCTGAACATCAAAGAATGTTGTATGAGCAATACCCATTTCGTCAAGTTTGTCTGTAATGGGTTTTGTGTAACCATTTTCATAAAGGAAGGTATCTGTTACGATAAATGCTTTCTTTGCACCGCGAACTGTGCGAAGCTCATCAAGAGCAACAGGAAGACAACCTTTCTTGATATAAACCTTTTCAGGTGCGCGGAACCAAAGCATATTTTCCCTTCTTTCTGCGACAGTTTTAATATTGATAAGGTGTTTAACACCAACGTTTTCGGAAACTGAGTTGCCGCCCCAAGAACCGCAACCAAGAGTAAGTGAGGGAGCAAGTTTGAAGTTGTAGAGGTCACCGATACCACCATGTGATGAAGGTGTGTTAACAAGGATACGGCAAGTTTTCATTCTTGCAGCAAAAGCGTCTATTTTTGCTGTTTCAGTTACTTCGTTAAGGTAAACTGAAGATGTATGACCATAACCACCGTCTGCAACAAGGTGTTCTGCTTTATCAAGAGCTTCTTCGAAAGATGCTGCCTTGTACATAGCAAGTACGGGTGAAAGTTTTTCGTGAGCAAATTCTTCGCTGATGTCAACGCTTTCAACTTCACCAATAAGAATCTTTGTTCCTTCGGGAACTGTTACTCCTGAAAGCTCTGCAATCTTTGCAGCGGGCTGACCAACGATTTTTGCGTTAAGAGCGCCGTTGATGATGATTGTTTTTCTTACCTTTTCTGTTTCTACATCGTCGAGGAAGTAGCAACCACGGCTTGCAAACTCTGTTTTAACTGCATCATAAACGTTTTCAAGAACGATAACTGACTGCTCAGAAGCACAAATCATACCGTTGTCGAATGTTTTGGAGTGAATGATTGAGTTAACCGCAAGAAGGATATCTGCAGAGTCATCGATGATTGCGGGTGTGTTACCTGCACCAACACCAAGAGCGGGTTTACCGCTTGAGTAAGCAGCCTTAACCATACCGGGGCCACCTGTTGCAAGGATGATATCTGCCTCTTTCATTACTGTGTTTGTCATTTCAAGTGAAGGAACGTCAATCCAATCGATAATTCCTTCGGGAGCACCTGCTTCAACTGCTGCTTCAAGAACAAGCTTTGCAGCTGCGATTGTGCAGTTTTTTGCTCTGGGGTGGGGAGAGATAAGGATAGCGTTTCTTGTTTTAAGAGCAAGAAGACATTTGAAAATTGCTGTTGATGTGGGGTTTGTTGTGGGAATAACTGCTGCAACAACACCAATGGGTTCTGCAATTTTCTTTGTACCAAAAGCCTTATCTTCTTCAACAACACCACAAGTTTTTGTGTCTTTGTAAGCGTTGTAAATATATTCAGAAGCGTAGTTATTTTTAATAACCTTATCTTCTACAATACCCATACCTGTTTCTTCAACTGCCATTTTTGCAAGGGGAATTCTTGCTTTGTTAGCGGCAGATGCAGCGGCAAGGAAAATTTTATCTACCTGTTCCTGAGTGTAAGTAGCAAACTTTTTCTGTGCTTCTCTTGTGCGTTCAATAGCTTCCTGGAGTTTTTCAACGCAATCAATAATTTCGTAATTCATGTCTGTTTATATCCTCCTGATTAAAATATACTGTATTTGATTGGGACTGGAGTTCCGAACTGCCCCATTATTAACATTGTTATTATTTTAACAACAACTGAAGCATAATGGAATTCTTAAAACACATAACTAGTGTTATCAAAAATGATAACACTTTTTAATCCTTCAAATACTTTCTTTTGGAGTCACAAAGGGCATCAATAAACTTTTTGTCAAGTTTTGTTAATTTATACCCTTTTTTGTAAATAAGCATATCTTTATATATCCTTTTGTTGTCCGCACACTTCTTCTGAACAAGGTTGTAGCGATCAAGAAGGCTCTGGGGTGCAGGCGAAACCCACATGAAGGTCTCGGGGTTTCTTGATAACAAATCGAACTGACTTGCCCTTTCAAAAATGAAAATTCTTCGGTCGATGTTATCGGGCAATTCCTCTTTAACAACCTTTGAAATGGGCATAGAGGGTACATACGGGTCGGCGTGGGCAATTTCGATATATTCAGTCAAATCATCAAAGGTGATATTTTCACTTTTAGCCAAGGGGTTATCCGCACTCATTAAAAGTGAATATGTAAACTCTGTTACTACCTCGTAATGAAATCCCTTTTCTTCAAGCATTGTTTCAAAATACTTATCGTAGTTTTCCGCATACCTGATAATACCCAACTTATAGTTATGCTCAACCATATTGCGGATGGTACGCTGAGAGTTTGTTTCTTTATAAAAAATCTCGGCAGAGCTATCCGTCAATGATTTCGAAAATTCAGCAAAGGCCTCGGATATGTAACAGGCACGAGGTACCGAAATAGAAAACTCCTGCTTTTTGGCAGTCCCCTTTTTATAGAAATTTTCAACCTGTTCTATCTGCCCTAAAATACGTTTGGCATAACCGATAAACTCCTGACCCTCAGGTGTAAGTTGCATACCGGTAGTTGTGCGCTCGAAAATAGATATACCCAGCTCCGACTCAAGTTCTTTAATAGAACGGCTTATATTGGGCGTTGCAATAAGAAGGGTTTCAGATGCTTTACCCAAGGAGCCAACCCTTGCAACCTCAACGGCATATTTCACGTGCAGTAAATTCAAAAAATCACCACCTATATATTAATACAATTATAGCACCCAAATTTTCAAAAATCAATAAATAGTATTTACAGATAAAAAAGAAAGAGATGCTTTCGCATCTCTTTCTTTTTTATCTTATACCATAGTTCTCAATGATATAGTCCATATCCTTATCGCCTCTACCTGAAAGGTTAATAAGGATTGAACCATGGTCCATAGTCTTTGCAAGTTTCATACCATATGCAACGGCGTGCGAACTTTCAATAGCGGGGATGATACCCTCAAGACGTGAAAGTCTGAAAAATGCATCGATAGTTTCTTCGTCATCAACAACATCATATTTAACTCTGCCGATATCCTGTAAGAAAGCGTGTTCAGGACCTGATGAGGGATAGTCAAGACCGCTTGCAACGGAGTAAACGGGAGCAGGTTCACCGTTTTCATCCTTAAGCATAATACTGTTGAAGCCGTGCATAACACCCTCTGTACCATACTTAAGACTTGCGGCATGGTCCCCGAGTTTGGGCCCTCTACCTAATGGCTCAACACCGTAAATATCAACAGGATCATTAAGGAAACCTGCAAAAAGACCTGCGGCATTTGAACCTCCACCTACACAAGCAACTATTGAAGTGGGAAGGTTACCTGTCATTTCAATGAACTGTTCTCTTGCTTCTATACCCACAACACTCTGGAAGTCACGTACCATCATTGGGAAGGGATGAGGTCCTAAAACTGAACCGATACAGTAAATACTGTCGTTATATTCCTTACTATATGCATCAAAAGCCGCGTCAACTGCCTCTTTAAGGGTCTGAAGTCCGTGGGTAACCTCAACAACGTTTGCACCAAGAATTTTCATTCTTGCGACGTTGGGAGCCTGTTTTTTAATATCAACGGAGCCCATATAAATATCACATTCAAGACCGAAGTAAGCGGCAGCAGTTGCAAGAGCAACACCGTGCTGTCCTGCACCGGTTTCTGCAATAACCTTTTTCTTGCCCATATATTTTGCAAGAAGTGCTTCACCCATACAGTGGTTGAGCTTGTGAGCGCCTGAATGGTTTAAGTCCTCGCGCTTTGCATAAAGCTGAACCTTACCACCAAGAGCATCTGAAAGTCTTTCAAGATGTGTAACGGGAGTGGGTCTGCCCTGAAATTTTTTTCTTATTCTGCGAAGCTCTGCAATGAACTTTCTTGACTGACAGATTGAATAGTAGGCCTCGGTAATTTCTGCCATAGCAGCTTTGAGCTTATCGTCAATATAAACACCGCCGTATTTACCGAAATAACCGTTTTTATCGGGATAATTATTAAAATATGTATCGAAATCTACACCATTATATAACATTTTTGTTTCCTCCAAAAATCAATAAATCAAATTAAAATCAGAAGCAGAATCGCGATCGTTTAGTTAACAACATAAATTTTATCCTCCAAAAAATAAAAAGACCCTGACAGAACTTTAGTTTCTGTCAAGGACGAATAAAACTTATCCGCGGTGCCACCCTGAATTTGCGAAAAATCGCACTCTTAGCGGAGTACAATCATACTCCCGACAACTAACGTATGCCAGACGTTGCAGAATACTTTGCCATAAGGCATTTGACTGCACCCTCGGCGGCCCATTTGACGACTTGTTTCTTGCCCGATTCCAGCTACACGGGCTCTCTGTGAAGGCATCATCGCCGTTACTTCCGCTTCAACGGTTTGAATTAAATTATGGTAGAATTATAGCACCCCTAAAATAATATGTCAATAGAAGATTTTACCTTTAAATATTGACATAATCAGGGGTTCAAAGTAAAATATAAATATCATTTAAGAAAAGAAGGTATCACTAATGAAAAACGTACCCGCAGTGAAACTCGGTATTGTTGCCGTTTCACGTGACTGCTTTCCTATGACCCTTTCCGAGGGCAGAAGAAGTGCTATTGTAAAAGAATATTCCAAAACGGGCGAAATTTACGAATGCCCCGTTTGTATCGAAAATGAAAATGATATGCTCAAGGCTTTAGAGGATGTTAATGCTGCAGGTTGTAACGCCCTTGTTATCTACCTTGGCAACTTCGGACCCGAATCATCCGAAACTCTCCTTGCAAAGCTTTTTGACGGCCCCGTTATGTACTGTGCCGCAGCCGAAGAAAGTGAAAATGACCTTCTTGACGGCAGAGGTGACGCGTACTGTGGCGTACTTAACTTAAGTTACAACCTTAAATTAAGAGAAATTAAAGCTTACATACCCGAATATCCCGTTGGTGATGCGATTGACTGTGCTAAGATGATTAAGGATTTCCTTCCCATTGCGAGAACAATCCTTGCACTCAAAAATCTTAAAATCATCTCCTTCGGTCCCCGTCCCCAGGACTTCCTTGCTTGTAACGCACCCATCAAACGTCTCTATGACTTAGGTGTTGAAATTGAAGAAAACAGTGAGCTTGACCTTTTCGCATCCTTCAACGCTCACGCAGGTGACGAAAGAATCCCCGAAATTGTTGCGGATATGGCGAAGGAACTTGGTGAAGGTAACAAAAAACCCGAAATTCTCGAAAAACTTGCTCAGTACGAGCTTACACTTCTTGACTGGGTTGAGGCACACAAGGGTTCAAGAGAATACGTTGCGATCGCAGGTAAATGTTGGCCCGCATTCCAAACAGAGTTCAAGTTCGTTCCCTGCTATGTAAATAGCAGACTTGCTTCAAGAGGTATTCCTGTTTCCTGCGAGGTTGATATTTACGGCGTTCTTTCTGAGTATATCGGTGCTTGTGTAAGTGAAGATGCAGTTACACTTCTTGACATTAATAACTCTGTTCCCAGAGATATGTATGACAAAGAAATCAGCGGTAAGACATCTTACAGTTTCACAGACACATTTATGGGATTCCATTGCGGTAACACTCCCGCTTGTAAGCTCAGCTTCTGCGAAATGAAATATCAGAAGATTATGGCAAGAGCACTTCCTAAGGAATATACAAACGGTACTCTTGAAGGTGACATTGCTCCCGGTGATATCACATTCTTTAGACTTCAGTCAACTGCTGACAGTCATCTTAAAGCATATGTGGCTCAGGGCGAAGTTCTTCCCGTTGCAACCCGTTCATTCGGCGGTATCGGTGTATTCGCAATCCCCGAAATGGGCAGATTCTACCGCCATGTACTTATTGAAGACAACTTCCCCCACCACGGTGCAGTTGCTTTCGGTCACTACGGCAAGGCAATATTTGAAGTATTCAAATATCTTGGTGTTGAAAAAATCGGTTACAATCAACCCAAGTCACTCCCCTACAAAACAGAAAATCCCTTTGCATAAGAACAAAACCTCCTTGCTCAGCAAGGAGGTTTTTTAATGAATAATGAATACAATCGGCGCTTTGCGTCCCTTAATTCCTCATTCCTAATTCAAAAAACCGTCTGACCTCTCGGTCAGACGGTTTTAAATTAATCTTTAAAGAACTGGGGAAGATACTCTTTGTGTGCTGCTTTCATTTCTTCAAAGCAAGCCTTTGCTTTTGCAAAGTCACCGCAAAGAGGATGAACCATAAGAGCGTTAAGAGCATCCTCGTCAGAGCCTTTGATAGCTGCATCAACTGCGTATTTTTCATAAGACTTAACTGTACGCATAAGGCTGATGATGTGACGGTTGTCGAATTCATCAATTTCAACGGGTGTTGCACCGTCTGCACCGATAACTGCAGCAATTTCAACGATATCGTCGTCATCCATAAACTTAAGTGTGCCGTTGTTTTTAATATTAACAACGTGAACATCCTTTTTATCGTTTGCGATAGAGTCAATAAGTGAAACCGCTGCAAGTGAGTATTTGTAACCACCGCGCTGTTCAAGAAGTGCGGGTTTGATTACGAGCTCGTTGTCGCTGTAAAGTTTAAGAAGTTCTTCTTCAATTTCCATACAAACCTGTGCACGGCTCTTGGGATTTGATTTAAGGTAAGCGAGCTTTGATGCACGGCTGTAATAATACTGAAGGTATGATGAAGGGAAGCCCTTACAAGCATCAAGGCATTCCATATCAAAACCGTCGTCGTGAATATTCTTCATAACTGTGGGAGCGAAGTTGTCGTCAAAAATGCTGTCAAACTTTTCTTCGCCGTTAACCTTAACAGATGTAATCCAGCTAAGGTGGTTAAGACCGAGGTATGTGATTTTTGCATCCTCACCTACTGCGGCTTTAACGTCGTCAATCATAGCAATAGGAACATTGCAAAGACCCATTGCTTTAACATTTGTGTGGTTAAGAAGGAACTCAGAAATAATACCTGAGGGATTTGTGAAGTTGATAAGCCATGCATCGGGACAGATAGTTTCAATTCTTTCTGCAATATGTGCAATAACAGGGATTGTACGAAGAGCCTTGAAGAAGCCGCCGATACCTGTTGTCTCCTGACCGATAAGGTCATATTTAAGAGGAATACTTTCGTCAATATGACGGCAGGGAAGCTTACCGACACGAATCTGAGTAACAACGAAGTCTGCGCCCTGTAAAGCAAGGTCGAGGTCATCTGTCATAACGATTTCGCAA
>JAZQZU010000044.1:0-1871 GCA_045634165.1 Acutalibacteraceae bacterium | reverse complement strand
CGGTATGTTTCAATAGCCTCGGCTGCTGTTGCGAACTGTCTGCCGATACCCTTAACGTGAGTATCCCAGCCAACCTTAACCATATTCCAGTTAGCCTGATAACGGTCCATTGTAACAACCATTCTGCCGCCGCCTGATGCGATTTTACCACAGAAGGTATCGTCATTAAGCTCTGCAAGAGCGTTCTCAAGCTGCTCTACGTAAACAAGGCCTGATGTTGCAGGTACGTCACGACCGTCAAGAAGGATGTGGCAACGAACGTTCTTTACGCCATCTGCCTTTGCCTGCTTGAGCATCTCAATAAGGTGAGAAATGTTTGAGTGAACGTTGCCGTCAGAAAGAAGACCGATGAAGTGAAGTGTTGAATTCTTTTCAACACAGTTACCTGCGATTTCCTTCCATGCGGTAGATGAATAGATTTTGCCTGATTCGATTGATTCATTAACAAGCTTTGCACCCTGTGAATAAACCTGACCGCAACCAAGAGCGTTGTGACCAACCTCACTGTTACCCATATCGTCATCTGAAGGAAGACCAACTGCAGCACCGTGTGCCTTAAGACGTACATTGGGGCACTCCTTAAGGAGTCTGTCAAGTACGGGTGTGTTTGCAAGTGTAACTGCATCGCCTAAGCCTGTTTTGGAATAGCCGATACCATCCATTACAACAAGAAGTACTTTTTTGGACATTTATATTTCCTGCCTTTTCAAAATATTATAAAGAAAATAGTTATAAACAAAACAGTGGGCAGACAATTTGCCTGCCCTGTTTTTAAACGTTAGATGCTTGCTGCTTTAACGATAACTGAGAAGTCAGCTGCCTTAAGTGATGCACCGCCGATAAGGCCGCCATCAACGTCAACCTGTGCAAGAAGCTCTGCAGCGTTAGCCGCATTCATTGAGCCGCCGTACTGAATTGTAACGCGCTCTGCACACTTGGGACAGTAGATTTCACCAAGAACCTCACGGATTGCGTGGTTAACCTCGTTAGCCTGCTCTGCAGTGGCAGTTTCACCAGTACCGATAGCCCAAACAGGCTCGTAAGCAATGATGATTCTGTCAAGCTCTTCATTTGATACACCCTGAAGTGCAATCTTTGTCTGTGAGCGAACAACTTCCATTGTTACACCCTTCTTACGCTCGTCAAGAAGCTCACCAACACAAAGGATAACTGTAAGACCGCTGTCAAGAGCAGCGCGAACTCTCTTGTTAACAGTTTCGTCTGTTTCACCGAAATACTGTCTTCTTTCAGAGTGACCGATGATTACGTAATCAACACCGATAGCCTTAAGCATAGGAGCTGAAACCTCACCTGTGAAAGCACCGCTCTCTGCCCAATGGCAGTTCTCGGCA
The DNA here is from genome assembly GCA_045634165.1 of Acutalibacteraceae bacterium. Classification (GTDB taxonomy): domain Bacteria; phylum Bacillota; class Clostridia; order Oscillospirales; family Acutalibacteraceae; genus DTU089. The sequence continues at coordinate 519 of JAZQZU010000044.1, read as the reverse complement.
CCGATTTTGATGTTTGAGCCTGCAGCTGCTTCCTGTGCTGCGAAGATGTCAATGTAAGGAACACATAGAACAACGTCACAATCTGCATCTGCTACGAGGGGCTTCATCTCGTTGATGATTGCCTTTGCCTCGTCAGGAGTTTTGTTCATTTTCCAGTTACCTGCGATAACTGCTTTACGAAGTGATTTATCCATAATAATTTCCCTTTCAGAAAGAATATTTGAATTTTATGATAGAAATCTATCTACGCGATAAATAAGAGATTGCGTGCAGTTTGCGCTTTCTCTGCCCCGACGGTGTATAAAGATACTCCGAGTAAAAGAAACCACAACAAACACATAATCTAGCCACGATAAATAAGAGAGTGTGCGCAGTTGGTGAGTTAGCGACCCCGAAGTGTATAAAGATACGCGAGTTTGGAAACCCATAAGACCACACAAACTTCTTTAAACGTGATAAATAAGAGATTGCGTGCAGTTTGCGTTTTCTCTGCCCCGACGGTGTATAAAGATACTCCGA
>JAZQZU010000043.1:0-5398 GCA_045634165.1 Acutalibacteraceae bacterium | reverse complement strand
CGTAAATAAGGGATTTATTAGGTTTAAATTTGCTATTTTCCGTTAATACTTTATGAAAAAGCATCGTAGGCGCCAGCCTTACGATGCTTTTGTCATTTCGTCTGAACGAAAACTATCTAAATTTAAACTGCGTAGCACCTTAAATCTTTTAAATTTGGATGCAGAGCGAGACACGAATGCGAGGGCACCCTGACGGGTTCCCTCGCATTTTAACAAAGCTATGCCTCAAAGTTAATGATTTAAGGCTATTAAATCCCTAATTTACACTCCCTAAGGTCAGGCGTTTTTTTATTTCAATTAGTAATTTCGGGGAAATTTCGTTTCCGATTATAAATTATAAACCCTTATATCCTCATCAAACAAAATAAGGTCTGCATCGTAGCCTTTCTGGATTTTACCTTTTCTGTCACCGTAGCCAACAACAGTTGCAGGGGTAAGTGAAGCCAACTTAACGGCACTGTAAAGGGGTATGCCTATACACTTATACATATTCCTTACACAGTCCGAAAGGGTTGCAGCGCTACCTGCCAGAGCGGAGCGGTCCGCAAGTTTCATTACGTTATCCTCATAAATTACGTTAATACCGTTTTCCTGAGTGTAAACGGTATTTTCTTTTATACCACTTGCGGCAAATTCAAGACCATCGGTAATAAGGTACATACCGTCGTCGCCCTTGCATTTGTATATGAGTTTAAGTAAACCTTGAGGGAGGTGGCGTAAATCTGCAATGGTCTGAACTGTAAGTTCATCCATATAAAGACCTGCTTCAACAACACCTGCGTTTCTGAAAAGCCCTGTTTTAAAGCAGGATGAACAGGCGTTGTAAATATGAGTAACGTCTGAAAAACCGTGTTTTACCGCATCTTCTACCTGTTCAAAGCTTGCGGCGGAGTGTGCCACAGAGGGGACAATACCACGATTTCTGAGCTTGTCACCTAATTCCAAAACACCCTCGCACTCGGGTGCCGCACCCATAATAAGTATTTTGTCCCAAAGTTCAAAAAGCTCGTCGGGAGGATTCTTTTTGGGGTTTAAAATGTTCTCGGGACTCTGAGCACCTTTATACTGCATAGAAATATACGGACCCTCAAGATGCACACCAAGAATATTGGCGTTCTTGCTTTTTTCTGATGCGGTTTTTATTGAATTGATAACCTTCTTCAATTGCTCCACAGGGGCGGCAAGGGTGGTGGGCACTATGGAGGTTGTGCCGTATTTTAAGTGAGCCTCCGCCATTTCAATTATGTCGTCAGGGTTTTCACTCATTGCGCTTTTGTTACCGCCACCGTGTACGTGAATGTCAACAAAACCTGGGGCAAGGTATAAGCCTTTACAGTCAATAACATCACTTTCGGGGCTTTCCTCGAAATGCTCCGTAATATCAACTATTTTACCCTCGTTAGTTACAACAACACAATCGCGTATTGAGTCGGGAAAAACAACTTTTGCATTTTTATAAAATTTCATTTGTATCACCTTAGTTAATTTTAGAATTATTTTGTTGATATGTCAACCAATATTTTTTTAGCCGACCTTTAGCGACAAAAGTTTTCTTCTGTAAAAACTATAATGTACCTACAGGGGGGTGACTTGATGACAGTTTATGCGGATGTCCTTGTGGGCGTGAATATTATAATTACGTATCTTTTAATAGTCAGTGTAAGACTTATTTGCAAAAGAGCCACAAGTAAATGGGGAGTGGGTTTAGCCTCTCTCATAGGGGGCTTTTCGTCCCTTGTTATTTTTTACGAGGATATACCGCTCCCGGTTTCTGTTCTTTATAAAATAATTGTTGCAGGGCTTATTACAGGTATTGCCTTTTTACCGCGTAGTGTAAGGGGCTTTTTAAAGGTCTTTATTTCCTTTTTTGCCATAAGCTTCCTTTTCGGCGGTATTATGTACGCCGTGGAGATTACTTTTAAACCGCAGAATATTTTATATATGAACGGAACTGTTTATTTTGATATGAGCATAACCTACCTGGTGGGGTCTGTTTTGCTGATATACGGTGCATTTATGGTGGTGAATTTTTTGCTGACAAAACACGCGGTGAAGAATAAAATTTACGAAGTTAAAATCACCTTTCGGGATACTGAGGTTACTCTCAGGGGCTTTCCCGATACGGGGAATAATTTAAAATACGGTGTTTCGGGAAGACCCGTTATAATCGGTGAGCTTTCTGCAGTAGCGCCTCTTTTCAGTTTCGAAGAACTCAAGGTTTTAAAAAGCGGAATGTACGAAAATATACCCAAAAGTCTTATGGGAAAAATACATCTTGTTCCCTGTCAGACTCTGTCGGGTGATGGCTTTTTACCTGCCGTAATCCCCGAAAAGGTGGAGATAAAAAACGGCAATAAAAAGACGGATAATATTAAATTCTGTCTTGCGCTTAGTAACAAAAGGCTTTCGGACGGTGAATATAACTTGATTTTACATAGCAGTATTATTGATTCGGAGTGGAAGGAGATTAAAGTGAATGAAAAGCATACTTGATATAATAAAAAAGTGGCGGTTGAAAATACTGAACATAGGGAAAGGGGAGGTTTACTACATAAACAGTCCCCAGATGTTACCGCCACCTCTTACCAAAGAGGAGGAACAGGCAATTATAGACCGTCTGCAACAGGGCGACCTTAAATCCCGTGACACATTGGTGGAGCATAATTTACGCCTTGTGGTCTACATAGCCAAGAAGTTTGAAAACTCGGGTGTAAATATTGAGGACTTGATTTCCATCGGCACAATCGGTCTTATTAAAGCGGTTAACACCTTTAAAGCGGATAAAAATATTAAACTTGCAACCTACGCATCAAGGTGTATTGAAAATGAAATACTGATGTATCTTCGGAAAATCAATCAACAAAAGCTGGATATTTCCCTTGATGAGCCTCTGAACGTGGACTGGGACGGTAACGAGCTTTTACTTTCGGACGTTTTAGGCAGTGACGGACTTGAAATAAACGACAATGTGGAGCAGGAGGACGAAAAGCGGATTTTACACAACTGTATGCAGGATTTATCAGACAGGGAACGTCTTATAATGAATATGCGTTTTGGTCTTGAGGGTAAAAAGGAGCATACACAAAAAGAGGTTGCGGATATTTTAGGAATATCCCAAAGCTATATATCCCGATTGGAAAAGCGGATAATTTTAAAACTGAAACGTGATATTGAGCGTCAGACCGTGGAAAAATAAATGTGAAAATTTTGCTTGTATTTTCCAGTTAGGTGTAATAAAATGTAAAAAAGGTAAAATTTGTATATAGAGGGGATATATATGAATAAAGCTCAATTAGTTTTTAAAGCGGTTGACGGTATCTGCTACCCGATGCAGAATGCAAAAAAGTATAAGGATATAGTTTCAATTAAGGATATTCCTTACGGTGAGGGCGAAAGACAAAAAGCAGATTTGTATTTCAAGCCTGAAATTTTAAAGGACGGCAAAAAACACCCGTTAGTGATTTATTTTCACGGCGGCGGATTCATAATGGGTGACAAAAAATGCCGTGTAAGTATAAGCGAGTTCTATGCCAACGAGGGTTATTTTGTTTATAATGTTAATTACGAAATGCCCCCTGAGGCGGCCTGTCCCGAAATGTTTTACGGTTGTGTAAAGGGTGCAAACTCCGCCCTTGAACTTCTGGAAAAATACAATATTGATGAAAATAAAATTATTCTTACAGGGGATAGTTCGGGTGCATTTATCTGCTCCTACATTGCAGCACTTAAGTTTGACGACGAGCTTCGTAAAGCCGTAGAGTGCGAGGAAGTAAAAATCAATATTAACGGACTTATGCTTATGTGCGGTATATATGACCTTGAAGTGCTCCTTAAGGGAACTTCCCTTATGGGTGTTATTCCTCAGACTGCACGAATGGTATTTGATTTTGATTTGAAAAAGGATTTTTCAAATATCACCGAATACAAATATTACGACTATATTTCACCCTCCCACTTTGTTAACAATAAATGGTGTCCCACCTTTATCTGTTGGGCGGATGATGATTTAGTCTGTCAGAATCAGGGTGAACCCATGGCAGAAAAACTTGAAAAATGCGTACCTTATTTTGACTCCTACCATGTAAAGGGCTTCCATAATAACCATTGCTTCCACCTGAACTTCGGCACAGGCAACAAACCTGCAGTGGAATGTATGAACAAATCCCTTGAGTTTTTAAAAGAAATAACAAAAGAAAAAACTGTTACGGCTTGACCGTAACAGTTTTTGATTTATCTGATATTACCTGTATTTGTCTTAAGTGTAACGTCGTGTGCGCCACCTTCAACAATACTTGTTGCACTAACGAGTGTGAGTTTAGCATCTCTCTGAAGGTCGGGGATGGTAACAACACCGCAGTTGCACATTGTGGATTTAACCTTGTAAAGGCTCTTTGTAACGTTGTCGTGGAGTGAACCTGCGTATGTTACGTAAGAGTCAACGCCCTCTTCGAATGAAAGCTTTGAAGAACCGCCAAGGTCATATCTCTGCCAGTTTCTTGCTCTGTTTGAGCCTTCGCCCCAATACTCTTTAACGTATGTGCCGTTGATGTTGAGCTTGGGTGTGGGGCTTTCGTCGAATCTTGCAAAGTATCTGCCGAGCATCATAAAGTCAGCACCCATTGCAAGAGCGAGTGTCATATGGTAGTCGTGAACGATACCACCGTCGGAACAGATGGGAACGTAAACGCCTGTTTCCTCGAAGTATTCGTCACGAGCAGCAGCAACTTCAATAAGTGCAGTAGCCTGTCCGCGACCGATACCCTTTGTTTCACGGGTGATACAGATTGAACCGCCGCCGATACCAACTTTGATGAAGTCTGCACCTGCGTCTGCAAGGAAACGGAAACCGTCACGGTCAACAACGTTACCTGCACCAACCTTTACTGTATCGCCGTATTTTTCACGGATGAAAGCGATTGTGCGTTTCTGCCATTCTGTATAACCCTCTGAGGAGTCGATACAAAGAACGTCTGCACCGGCTTCAACAAGTGCGGGAACGCGCTCTGCGTAGTCACGTGTGTTGATACCTGCACCAACCATATAACGTTTCTGGCTATCGAGGATTTCCTGAGGATTTTCTTTATGCTGAGCGTAGTCCTTACGGAATACGAAGTACATAAGCTTACCGTTGTCATCTATAATGGGGAGAGAGTTGAGTTTGTTTTCCCAGATAATGTCGTTAGCTTCTTTAAGAGAAGTTGAGCCGGGAGCAGTAACGAGCTTCTCGAAGGGAGTCATAAACTCGCTGACTTTTAAATCCATAGGCATACGGCTGATTCTGTAATCTCTTGATGTAACAACACCGAGAAGTTTGCCGGTTGCTGTGCCGTCGTCTGTAACTGCCATTGTTGAGTGGCCAAGTGTATCGTGAAGTTCAACAACATCTGCGAGAGTGTTG
>JAZQZU010000042.1:0-5592 GCA_045634165.1 Acutalibacteraceae bacterium | reverse complement strand
AATGCACAGAAAAGGGTATAGTTGTTTTCAACACACCCGGTGCTAATGCTAACGCAGTTAAAGAGCTTGTTATTGCAGGCCTTATGCTTTCATCAAGAAGAGTTGCAGCCGCTTACGATTGGTGTAAAACTCTCAAGGGTGAGGGCGAAAACGTTGGTAAGCTTGTTGAGAAAGGTAAATCACAGTTTGCAGGTCCTGAAATTCTCGGCAAGACCCTCGGTGTTGTTGGTCTTGGTGCTATTGGCAGACTTGTGGCAAGTGCCGCAAATGCTCTTGGTATGAAGATTGTTGGTTACGACCCCTATTTTAATGAGGAATTCAAGGGTGAGCTTCCCCTTGATACAGAGTACGTTGACTCCCTTGATGCAATCTACGAAAAATCCGATTATATCACACTCCATCTTCCCTGTGTTCCTGCAACAAAGGGTATGATTAATGCGGACACAATCGCTAAAATGAAGGACGGTGTTCGTATTCTTAACTTTGCTCGTGGTGAGCTTGTAGTCGGTGCAGATATGGCAGAGGCAGTTAAATCCGGCAAAATTGGTGCTTATGTTACCGACTTCCCCTCAGACGAGGTTATCGGTGTTGAAAACGTAACTGCACTTCCTCACTTGGGTGCTTCAACTCCCGAAAGTGAAGAAAACTGCGCATATATGGCTGCGGTTGAAATCCGCGAATACCTTGAAAAAGGCAATATCAAAAACTCCGTAAACTTCCCCAATGTTGCACTTGAAAACGAGGGCGAAAGAGTTTCAATTATCCACTACAACGCACTTAACGTTATGAATGATGTGCTCGGTGCATTTATGAAAAATGGTATTGAAACAACGGGCTTTGCTTCAAAGGCAAAGGGAGAATATGCCTACACACTTGTGGTTGCAGATAAAATCCCCGAGGGCGTTATAAACACACTCAAGGCTAATGAAGATATTATAAAAGTAAGAAAAATATAATAATAAAACACCGTTTGGTTAATCCAAACGGTGTTTGTTTTTACGGAATAACATTTCCTGCACTTGAGAATATTTCGTACCATTCCTGTTTTGTGATAGTGATATCCGAAGCGGCGGCACATTCAAGAAGTCTTTGGGGGTTCATTGTGCCTGTAAGGGGTTGCATTTTTGCAGGGTGGCGAAGAATCCAAGCAATGACAATTGTGGACTTGGTAACACCGTATTTGTCCGCTAATTCCTGTAATTTAGCGTTAATTTCGGGAAAGTCGGGATTATCCACGTAAACACCCTCAAAGAAGCCGTACTGGAAGGGTGACCAAGCCTGAATGCTAATATCCTCGTATCTGCAGTATTCGAGTACACCGCCGTCACGGTCAATGGCGTTATCCTCACGCATATTTACGTAAAGACCCTGCTTTACAATATGGCAATCAGTGATGCTGTACTGCAACTGATTCGCGCAAATAGGCTCGTCGCCCATATATTTTTGTAAAAGGCGCATCTGCATAGGATTCTGGTTTGAAACACCAAAATGACGTACCTTACCCTGTTCTTTTAAGGTAAGAAGTGCCTCTGCAACCTCCTCGGGCTCGTAGAGAGTGTCGGGGCGGTGCAAAAGAAGAAAATCAAGGTAGTCTGTGTTAAGTCTTTTGAGGCAACCCTCGGTGGACTTTATGATATGTTCTTTTGAGAAGTCAAACATAACTTTACCGGGACAGATACCGCATTTGGACTGTAAAATGATTTTTTCACGTACATCATCATTCATACCAATGGCTTTTGCGAAAACTTCTTCACTCTTGCCTCCACCGTAAAGGTCAGCGTGGTCGAAGAAGTTAAGACCCGCACCCATAGCGGTATCAAGAAGTTCTTTTGCTTCGTCAACGGTTTTGTCTGCCATACGCATACAGCCTACGGCGATAACAGGCACGTCAACACCGCTTTTACCTAATTTCATTGTTCTCATAAAATTAACCTCCGGTTATAGTTGCAAGTTGCAAGTTGAAAGTGGCAAGTTTCGGGGAAGCAAAGCTTCCGATTATAATAGTTTCCGATAGTGCCAACTTTTCTTGATACTCCTTGCTTTTTATCTATCTATTTTTGCTTTTGTTGTTCGTACTATTGTATATAAAATTTTTTCGATTTCAATACATTCTGATAATATTGATTCCGTTTCTTTTTCGGTAAGTTTGTCTGTTGCTTTTAAAAGTCTAAGCCAATATTTTGTTTCCGCTGCCTCTTTTAAAGCAATATTAATTTTATTTAAAAAATCTGCCTGACTTTGTGCTTGTTGTGCCTCGGATACATTTGCACCTATACTTGTTCCCGAACGAAGAATCTGACGGGATAAGTCGAACTCTTTTCGTTCGTTTATCAGGTAATCTTTCAATTTCACTATTCTGATAGCGAAGTCAAAACTTTTTTCTTCTATTGTCTTTTCCATTTGTGTATCACTTTCTGTTTTGTTTTTTTGAAATAGGCGAAGCGTTATAATAGCTGCACGCAGTGCCCGAAACTTGCAACTTGCAACTCTGCCTAATATACTTCACAAAGCACCCTTATCCTACCTTTTCTTGTGTCGCCTGAGATTTCTTTAAATCTGAATCGTCCGTGACCTCTTACAGAGATAATATCATCTTCTTTTAAAGGGTGGGAGTTACTGACCGTCAGTTTTCCGTTTACAAAAACCTTTTCTCCGTCAATGAGAGCAGAACTTTTGCTTCGTGACATATTGTAAACGGCTGAGATTATGCCGTCTAAACGAAGGGAAGCAACTATAATAGTCTTTTCTGTGGGTTCGGGTAATATGTTTTGGGGGAGTTCGTTACATATACTGCAACTGACACTTGTGTGTTTTACTTTTATAAGATTATCAATAATGAATTTACTTATACTGTCAAGGCAGAAAAGGTAACCTATATTATCTTTTATTATAATATCACCAAGAGTTTCTCTTTTGATTCCAAGACCTATTAAAGAACCTAAAAAATCACGGTGGGTTAGAGTGTCGGAAAATTTGGCGGATAGAGGTTGGATACAAATAATGGAAATGGGAGGCTCAGGAGGGTAGCAAAGGTCGTTTTCATCACCGAAACAGGCGATTTTACGCTCTGAGTCATCGTAACCGCCTTCTAAGGTGTAGCCGTACTTGATGGTTTCGAAAAGAACTGTTTGCTCAAAAAGATTCAAAAAGTCGCTGTAAAAATAAATTCCGCGGTTTTTAGAGCGCTCGGATAATTCTTTTATTCGATTTTTAAAAATCTGCAACTCGTCAGCCAAAGTTTTCACCTCCGTGTGTTTTCAGTATATCATAAGTTTATATATAAATAAAGTAAGAGTTGTGATAAAAATCACAACTCTTTAATAATAGTATGAATTTAATTTATTTTTTCTTCTTACCACCAAAGAAACCTCGTTTTTCTTCGGGCTTAATGGGGTTTTTGCCCAGCGTTTCGTTAAAATGAAGCAATGCGGCTTTTTGGGTTTCGTTGAGGTTGCGGGGAACGTCAACAATAATTCTTACAAGCTGGTCACCGCGACGTGTAGAATTAAGCACGGGGATACCGCGACCTTTAAGCTTGAATACGTCACCGGGCTGTGTACCTGCAGGTAAATCATATTCAACGTCACCGTCAAGGGTGGGAACGCGTAATTTATCACCCAATGTGGCCTGAATATATGAAACGCGCATATCGTACCATACGTTGTAACCGTCACGTTCGAAGAAGGGGTGGGGCTTAACTGCAATTCTTACGTGTAAATCACCTGCGGGTCCGTTGTTAAGACCGTGGTTACCTTCACCGCGCACGGGGATAGCCTGACCATCCGCAATACCTGCGGGGATTGTAACGTCCTTGTTGATGGTTTTACGTATTCTGCCGTTACCCTTACAACGTGAACAGGGGGTGGGGTTAAATGTGCCCTTACCGCCACAACGCTGACAGGTTTTGGATGTGCTTATTGTACCGAAGGGTGTGCGTTGCTGAACGTTAACCTGACCTCTGCCGTTACAGTCGGGACAGGTCTGGGGTTGAGTGCCTTTAGCAGCGCCGCTACCGCCACATTCGTCACAAGCCTCTATACGTTGGAAAGTAACTTTCTTTGTGCAACCCTTTGCGGCTTCTTCAAATGTAATATGAATGGCTGTCTGTATGTCGCTGCCGCGACGGGGTGCTCTGGGGTTGGAACGTGAAGAACCGCCACCGAATCCGCCGAAGAATGAACCGAAAAGGTCACCAAGGTCAAATTCCATACCATCGCCAAAACCACCGAATCCGCTACCGAATCCGCCCTGACCTGCGCCGTAGCTAGGGTCAACACCTGCAAAACCGAAGCGGTCGTATTTTTCTTTCTTTTCAGCATCGGAAAGAATTTCGTAAGCCTCGTTGGCTTCCTTGAATTTTTCTTCGGCTTCTTTGTTGTCGGGGTTAAGGTCGGGATGGTATTTTTTGGCAAGTTGACGATATGCCTTTTTTATTTCATCGGGGGTAGCGCCTTTGGATACTCCTAAGACCTCGTAATAATCTCTCTTGTCTGCCATAACAGATTCCTTTCTGTTATCCGCCAAAGACGGCGCTCCTTACGGAGTACCGTCTTGGATGATTTTAAAATTTATCAGTCAACGTCTGTGAAGGGTGCCTCTGTGTAACCGTCACCCTGTGCACCTGCGTTGGGGTCAAAACCTGCGCCCATATTGGGGTCAAAGCCCTGTGCACCGCCTGCAGCTTTGTAAAGTTTTTCAGAAATTTCGTAGAATTTATTCTGGAGTGCTTCCTGTTTAGCTTTGATATCCTCGATGTTGTCGCCCTTAAGCGCTTCTTTGAGGTCGTCAATCTTTGCGTTGATGTCGTTCTTATCTGCTTCGTCGAACTTGTCACCTGAGTCTGCAAGAAGTTTTTCGCACTGGAATACCATCTGGTCTGCACCGTTACGAAGGTCAACTTCTTCTTTGCGTTTCTTATCTTCTTCAGCAAACTGCTCTGCTTCTCTTACAGCACGGTCGATATCGTCCTTGCTCATATTTGTGGAAGATGTGATGGAGATTGACTGTTCCTTACCTGTGCCAAGGTCCTTAGCAGATACGTGAACGATACCGTTAGCGTCGATGTCGAAGGTAACTTCAATCTGAGGTGTACCACGACGTGCAGGAAGGATGCCGTCAAGGTGGAACATACCGAGAGTTTTGTTATCTCTTGCAAATTCTCTTTCACCCTGAAGAACGTGGATTTCAACTGATGTCTGGTTATCTGCAGCGGTTGAGAATACCTGGCTCTTCTTTGTGGGGATAGTTGTATTTCTTTCAATAATCTTTGTGCAAACGTTACCGAGTGTTTCAATACCGAGTGAAAGGGGAGTAACGTCGAGAAGGAGAAGACCTTCAACGTCACCACCAAGAACACCTGCCTGAAGTGCAGCACCGATAGCAACACATTCGTCGGGGTTAATGCCCTTAAAGGGTTCTTTGCCTGTGTAAGCCTTAACTGCATCCTGTACAGCGGGGATTCTTGAAGAACCACCAACCATAAGAACCTTGCTGATTTCGCTTACTGAGAAGCCTGAGTCTGCGATAGCCTGACGAACAGGACCCATTGTTGCTTCAACAAGGTCTGCAGTAAGCTCGTTGAACTTTGCTCTT